>NZ_JBIFFU010000004.1:0-238066 GCF_043557315.1 Sulfitobacter sp. 1A12779 | reverse complement strand
GCCTTGAACTCAGGCGCGTGCTGTTTCCGTTTTGACATCTCTGATCTCCTTCTCGTCGAAGATCAGCAGACTGCAAATCGTAGCTTATGTCAGTGTCCGAATTTCCGGGGGTAGCTCACAAATCCACAGGCCGGAAAACACAACAGCCAGCCCACCTGCGCAAAGCGCGAGCGTTGGTAAGGGGCGTCGTGCGCCGATCAAACCGTATGAAAGCAGGGTCAGCCCCAATGCGACACGACCAGCCGCCAAGAGAGCTGCCAATGGCGTGTCCGAAAGGCTCAGCATATCCGGGTTCGCGACCATACCGAGCGGGATGATGTAAAGCCCAATGCCAAGCGCCATCGCTGTCAGAGCGACCTTCAACCAATTCTCGCCAATCATCCCCGCGGCAATAAAAACAGCGCCGCAGACCGGGGGCGTGATTGTCGAGAGAAGCGCGAACCAAAAGACAAAGAGATGCGCTTGAAGTGGCGAAAGACCCAGTTCGATGAGCGCAGGCCCGGCGACGGAGACGCAGATCACATAGGCCGCCGTGGTAGGCACTTCCATGCCCAGGATGAGGCAGGCAAGCGCCGTGAGCAGCAGGGACGGCCAAAGAAGCCCCCCAGACCCCGCCAGAATGAGAGAGGTGATTTTCACGCCAAGCCCGGTGATCGACAGCACACCGATGATGATTGAGGCGCAAAGAATGATGGAGGCGATCAGGGCAACCTGCCGCGCGGCATTGAGAACTGCACTTGCCATTCGCGTGGCGATCTGGCGCGGCTCGAAAGTGAGCTGTACGTTGAAGAACAAGAGCAGCGCCGCTGCGAGGATCGCCATAGCCGCTGCATATTCAGGCGTGAACTGCGCGACGAACATCCCCCATAGCAGGACCGAGAAGGGGACGAGAAAGAAGAGCGATGTGACAACCACATCGCGCAATGCAGGGCGATCCGCTTCTGCGATCCCTTTGAGGGCGAAGCGCTGCGCATAGGCGTTGATGCCAACCCAGACCGCCACAAAATAAAGCACCGCCGGAAGCGCGGCGGCAGCCATGATGCCCGTGTAGGGCACACCGGTCAGCTCGACCATAACGAAAGCGCCTGCGCCCATCAGGGGCGGCATGATTTGCCCCCCTGAGGAGGCCACGGCCTCGACCGCGGCGGCGAGGCGTTTGGGATAGCCGAGTTTGGTCATCGCAGGCAGGGTGATCGCGCCGGTGGAAGCGACATTTGCGGAGGCCGAGCCGGAGATCGACCCAAAGAGCGCCGACGACAAAACAGACACCTTCGCCGCGCCGCCTTTCAGCCGCCCCGCCGCGGCGGCGGCGACATTCATGAAGCCTTGGCCCGCTTCGCCAGCGTTCAGAACTGCGCCGAAGATGACAAAGATCGCCACGACAGAAACGGAGACACCGGTGAGCGTTCCCCAGATGCCGCCCTCGGCGATGGTGAGTGTTCCGAAATAGCTTTCTATCGGCGTGCCGGAATGGCCGAACTCGCCAGGAATATGCTGCCCGAACAGGCCATAGAGCAGGGCGAGTGCCGCGACCAGTGGCAAGGGCCAACCGATCACGCGCCGCGCCGTTTCCAGCACCACCAAGAGCAGGGTCACCGCCACGGCGAGCTGGAAGTTGCTTTCGATGAAGCCGTATTGATCGCCAAGCGCGTCGCTGTTGAAGGCCACCCAAAGCGCTGCGGCGATGCCCAATGCGGCCAAGATGCTGCCAGTGATCCGCCGCAGCGGGGTCTGCGCGTCAAAGACCAAGGCAAAGGGCAGGATGAAGGCCATATGCAGCGGCCTGCTGATCAGGTTCGGCACCAGACCCGAAAACACCAGAGCCAAGTGATAGCCAACCAGCGCGATGGCCAGCGCGATCCAGAAACTCGCCGCCAATCGGCTTTCGGGGAGATTTGTCATCTATGGGGGTCCGGCTTTGGCTGGGCAAGCGCGGCGCGGAAAACCCGCGCCGCGCGTCTTGTTATTGCGAGGTTTCTGTCGCGATCCCGGCTTCTTCGTAATAGCGCAGCGCGCCGGGATGCAGTTCAGTGGTGATATTGGCCATCAACTCAGGTGTGACATTGCCCCACCAAGGCGATGTATCGGCCATCTTGGCCTTGTTTTCCCAATAGGTCTTGGTCAGCTGATAGGCCGTTTCATCGTCCATCTTGGTTGTCGTGAAGGCGACGACGGGCAGGGACGTTGTGGTCACATCCTGCTCTTGGCCCGCATAGGTGCCCGCCGGAATGACAATGCGGGTCCGTTTGGATTGGGTGATCTGCTCGTCCGACAACGGGACCACGGTCACGGGGGTGGAAGCGGCGGCTTCGACGACATTTGGCGCCGGGAATGAACCCGCAGTGACAAAGCCGTCAATCTGCCCGTTTTTCAAAGCGGCCACGGCGTTGCTCAATTCCGCATCCGCGATCTCGACACTGTCTGCCAGCCCGAACATACCCAAATACTTCGCGCCTTCGGTCGCGCCGAAAGACCCTTTGCCCAACAGGATGCTCTTGCCTTCCAGATCCGCGAGCGCGGTGGCGCCGCTGTCCTGAGACATCACGAAATGCATGGTCAGTGATGGGATCGGGAAGAGCGCGCGAATCTCATCAAAAGCAGGTGCGGTCTTGCCTTCAAACATAGCCTTGCCGTTTTGGGCCAGACCAACGAGGGAGGGCGGGGTGGTAAAGACATAGTCGGCCCCGCGCGCGCGGACTTCCATGACGTTTTGAACCGACCCTTGGCTCTCTTCCACGGTAACCGAGATGTCTCCGCCGCTGCCCGCTTTCATGGCTTCGGCAAGCTCCACGCCCATTTGATAGTAGGACGAGCCCGATTTGGCCGACTTATAGGTCACACGGGTCTCGGCGCTTGCGGCGCCCCCCACAAGCCCCAGGGCCAATGCCGCGCAAATAGTTTGTCTCAACGCATTCATGGTTTTTTCTCCTCCAAGCGCAAGGCGAACGTTCTCCCGGCAAACATGTGCGGGACTGCCTTTGGGTGACTTTGTGGCAGCACACAACGACATTGTCGAGAATGGGGTTTCGCTGTTTGGAGGGCTCGTGGACCAATACGGCGGGCCGTTTCGGCCTCGCGGGGGCGAAGAGGGCAGACGCGGCAGGTTCGCTGCGCCCCGCAACCAGTTCTGCGATGCGCGGATCGCAGGCCATAGAGGGCGAAAGATATCGACGCTTGAGATGCGAAGAAGCGCAACTGTCTGCGCGCCTCCGCCAAGGTCGAAGCCCGATCAAAGGTCCATACCCATATCACTCGGGCAAGGCGCAGTTCGTCAGCTATCGCCCTTTAGAGGATCATGGCCCCAATTCATCAGCGAATAGCGCCATTTCGAGTCTTTAACGTCATCCTTCGGCCCGCCTTGGGAGAGATGCCGTTTGATATAGCCAACGACGGTCGCCATATGATCCCACTGATCGTCGGTCAGGTCGTCCTTGTTGGTGCGTTTGATCTTGACGATCCGGCGGCCGGACTTGTACCCGGTGCTTTCACCGCTTCCGCTGTCGCCCACGGACTTGGACTCTTCGGTCTCCAGCCAGTCCTCTAGCTCCGCCGGTGCCATGTTGACCAGATCGCGCCACTCGTCCCAGATTTCGTCCTTTGATTTCGATGAAGACATTTTCTTTCCCAATCCATTACTGGGAAGAAACCGGCCCGCGCGCGCTTTGTTCCCAAGGGTCACAGCGGTCTGCCACGGTCGGTGAGGCGCACGCCGATCTGTCTGCCGTTATCTGGTCAGTGTCCGAACGGCCCGCGCCTCGGGCGAGCCGGTCATAGCTCAAGAAGCTTGCGAATAGCGCATGCCCTGCGGCACCTCTCGGTCTAGCAGTGATGCGATCATGCGGGTCAGGGCGCGACCTTCGGGCAGGATGTCGAGGCGCGTTCCGGAAAAGCGCACGAATGGCGTGTAGCGGGTTGCCATGGCCTTTAACTCGGGCGCGAGATCGAAGGTCCGCGTGCCGAAGGTTTCTGCCAGGGCGTTCAGATCAAGAGTGAAGTCGCACATCAGACATTCGATCGCCCGCGCGGTCAGGCGGTCCGTATCCTCCAAGGCGTAGCCGCGCGTTCCGGGCAGGTCGCCAGCCGCGATACGCGCGGTGTAGGCCGCCGTCGCGGGGGCGTTCTGTATGTAGCCACCCGGAAAACGCGAGATTGACGAGGCGCCGAGGCCGATCAGGGTTTGGCAATTGTCATCGGTGTAGCCTTGGAAATTCCGGCGCAGGCGGCGGTTGTTCTTTGCTTGGGTCAGCCCATCCTGCGGCGTGGCGAAATGATCGATGCCGATTGCCTCCATGCCCGAAGCGGCGAAGCGTGCCGCGGCCTTCTCGGCGAAGTGATAGCGTGCGACCGCGTCTGGCAGTGTCGCCTCGCGGATGAGTTTCTGCCGTTTCGCGACCCATGGCACATGCGCATAGCCGAAAAGCGCCACGCGGTCCGGGGCGAGTGACAGGGTCTTGTCGATCGTATCCTCCAGCCGCGTCATGGTCTGATGAGGCAGGCCGTAAACCAAGTCAGTATTCAGCGAGGTGACCCCCTCGGCGCGCAACTGATCGACACAGCGGCGCGTGACCTCGAAGGACTGGAGGCGCCCGATGGCCTGTTGCACCTCAGGGTTGAAATCCTGAATGCCGATAGAGGCCCGTGTGAGGCCCGCGGCGCGCAGGGCGGCGATTTTGGCGGGGTCGATCTGGGTGGGGTCGATCTCGACGGAGAACTCGAAACCCTCGGTCGGGATGAAGAGCTGATGAAGGGCGCGGTTCAGGCGGTCGATGAGGGCGGGCGGTAGGATGGTCGGTGTCCCGCCACCCCAATGCATCCGCCCCATCCGCATGCCCGCAGGCATCGCGGCGCGCAGAAGCTCAAGCTCGGCCTCAAGAGCCTCGATATAGCGCTCGACAGGGCTGAGCGTCTTGGTGCCCTGCGTGTGGCAGGCGCAGAAATAGCACAGGCGCTCGCAAAAGGGGATGTGAACATAGACCGAGACCGGCGCGCCGGGGTCCAACGTGCCAAGCGCTGAGCGCTGAAACGCGGCGCCGACCGCGGGGGTGAAAGCCGCCGCGGTGGGATAGGAGGTGTAGCGCGGCACGCGCGCGTCGAAGAGGCCGAGAGCCTCGAGCATCTGTATCTGTTCCATGGCATAGGTTTAGGGGGCCGCCGTTCTGCGGTCTTTGCGCTGGATCAATTCGGACGCAAAAATTGCGCATTGCCGTCGGTTGGGGGATCGTCGGCCGCTAGGGCTTTGCTACGGTTTTCACGCTCTTTCTGACACCGATCTTCTACCGCGGGATCGCCGTCTGGGGTGCCGCCCCCCCGCCGGGGCAGCGCGTCGGTTGAGAGCAGCCGTGGAAGGGGCGGTATAGGCCGTCGCGGGATTGACGCACGCCGCGCCTGCGGTTTCCCGGAACTGCAAGAAGGGCAACAGGATGACGAGGGCAGCAGCGCGCTATTCTCGCGGCGCGCGCCACAGGCTGGAATAGCAAAGGTGCCGGCAACCTATGCAAGCAGCGCATTTCTCCTGCCCTGTTCGATATCTACTCCGGGCGGGTCGGCTTCCCATCTTGGACTTGAGATTGGAGACATCATGCACACCGCCGTTCCAGAACCTCTTTCCGTTCCCCTCCCGCTTCTAAAGCAGAGCCTATGCGAACATTACCAAAGACTTAGCCCCGCTTCGCGAGAGCTCAGGTTCATGGGCCAACTTAACGATGATGCCTTGCTGCGCGTGGTTCGGGGCTCCAACCCCGATCTGACGCTCGGCGTCGAATGCGATGATGCTTTGCGTGCGATACTGGAGCTTCATTGCATTGACAGCACCCATGCGGAGATCGGGCTTTCGGTTGAAGACGCCTATCAAGGGCGCGGCTATGGCCGGAGGCTCTTCCATCGCGGTCTGGCCGAAGCGCGCGCGCGGAATATTGAGACGGTGGATGTGAACTTCTTACGGAGCAATATCGCGATCAAAAAACTCTGCATCGAAGAAGGGGGAGAGATACGTTGCCGTGGGGGCGAATGTGTGGCGCAGCTGTCGTTGAACTGACCAAGAAATTCGAGGCGGGCATGCGTAATCTTCCGGCGGCCAATTTCCACGTCTTTGCTTTTAGGTGATGGTGAACCCCCGGCCGACGGGGTCGGTTTCATCGATTAGCCATTTTACATAGCCGATAACTTTGGCTGTGACCGGATATCCTTGGATGCTGGGGCGCGGGTCACCATGCCGTGCCGCATACGAGCATCACGCTATCCATGGGGTTCCAAAGCACCTAAAACCGCCGTGCCGTCCAGCGGGCGAGCGCTTCGACCGCGGACCAAAGCAGCAGCGACAGCGCCGCGAGCACGATCAGGGCCGCGAACATGAGCGCGGTTTGGCCGCGGCCATTGGCCATCAGCATCAGATGCCCCAACCCGCGGGAGGAGCCGACCCATTCGCCGATCAGCACCGCGAGGGGGCCATAGACCACCGCCAGACGCAGGCCCGAGATCAGCCCCGGCACGGCATGGGGCAGGCGCAGCAGCAGTGTTTCGCGCCAGCGGTTGGCGCCCGAGAGATGCGCCAGATCGTGCAGGCCCGGGGGCAGCGCCATCAGCCGGTCGAAGAGGGCCGAGGCGATGGGAAAATAGGTGACCAGCGCGATGGTTACGATCTTGGAGGGCATCCCGTAGCCGAGCCAAAGGGTGATGACCGGTGCGAGGGCGAAGACAGGCACGGCCTGAGCCACCACCAGCATCGGGCGCAGCAGCCAGCGCGCGCGGCGCGAGAGGGTCAGCAACAGCGCCGTCTCGATGCCGAGGAAAATGCCTAAGCTTAGGCCCAGCGCAAGATTGCCCGCCGACCACAGCGCATTTTGCCAGAGCAGCGCGGCATTCCCGCCCAGTGCTTGCAAGACAAGCCAAGGTCCCGGCAGGATGAAACGCGGCACGCCACTGAGGGTGACAACAAGCTGCCAAATCGCGACGGCGAGCGCGAAGCAGACCATGCCACGCCATAATTTATGCAACGTAGAAACCATCAGGCGACCTGCGCGGGTGAGGCCAGCCCCATCCGGCGCAGCAGATCGGCTTGGGCGGCGAGGGTCTCGGGGGCGTCGATCCGGCGCGGTGGCGGCGTTTTGGGCAGGGGGCAGGGGGCGGCCCCATGGCGGCTCACGATCCAAGCGTAATCGGCGAGCCTTAGGGCCTCAGCCGGGTCATGGGTGATCAACACGACGGTTCGCCCGCAAAGCAGCCGCGCCGCTAGATCCTGCGTTTTAAGGCGGGTTACCACATCGAGGGCAGAAAAAGGTTCGTCCAGCAGGACCACGGGGCGGTCTTCGTAAAGCGTGCGGGCGAGGGTGACGCGCTGGCGCTGACCGGCGGAAAGCTCGGCAGGTTTGCGGCGCAGCTCCGCACGAAGCCCGACCTCGGCCAAAAGTGCTGCGGCGCGGTCAGGGTCCGCCCGTTCTCCGCGCAGCCGGGCGGGGATGGTGACATTCTCAACCGCATTCGCCCAAGGCAGCAGTTGATCATCCTGCGCCATCATCGCAACACGGGGGGCGATGGGACGGTCGTCATCGGCGGCAATACGGCCCTCCAGCCGGGCCACAGTGGGCAGACCCGCAAGCAGACGCAGCAGCGAGGTTTTCCCCACACCCGAGGGGCCGAGCAAGACGTTCCATTGCCCGGCCTTGAGGGTAAGATCAAAATGGTCGATCAAGAGGCCCGCAGCGCCGTGGAGCGCGCCCGATAGATGCACCGCAGGGGCGGTCATGCTGCCGCGGGCGACAGGGCCATCTCCCAAAAGCCAACCTCAAGCGCCGTGGCCGTGTTGAAACGCTTTTGCAAGGTCTTGGCTCGGGGCAGGGTTTGCCAATCCGCACCCAGACGCCGCTCTAGCGCGCCGTCGATCAGCGCGCCGACATCGCGGCACAGTGCTTGATACTCTTCACCGCCATAAACCGCGCACCAATCGGCATAGGGGCCGTCATTGCCCCGCAGGGCCAACCCAATCTCACCATAGCCCAGAACGCAGGGTGCGAGAGCGGCCATCAGGTCAAGGAAATCCCCGGAATAGCCCGCTTCCAGAACATAGCGTGTATAGGCGAGGTTGCCGGGAGCCTCTGCCGTGGCCTCAAGCGTGGCGCGGTCGATGCCATGGCCTGCGCAGGTTTCCACATGGAGGGGCATCTCCACATGCACGAGCGCATGGACCGTGGCGCTCGCGGCGGCCATTTCATCCAGGGTTTCCGCCTTCGCCGCGGCAAGCGCCCAAGCGCGGGCGAAGTGGATCAGGAAAACATAGTCCTGCCGCAGGTAATGCAGATAACTGGCCTGCGACAGACTGCCGTTGCCCAACCGTTCGACAAAGTCATGGCGGGTATAGGCCCGCCATGTCTCTCCGGCACCATCGCGCCAATCGGCGAAGGCCTTGCCGTAATCGGGCGCCGTCATGGTTTCGCCTGCGCTGTGACGTCGACCACCAGATCGGCGGCGGGGATCACGGTTTCCACAACGCCGCTTTCCTGCATGAAGGTCTCGAACCGGTCATAGCGCCCGTGGTCCACCGCGGCGGGGCGGGTGGCGAAGCGCGGCCATGTGTCTTCCCATGCGCGGGTGTTCAACTCGTTGCGCAGCTCGGCGTCGGAGGCAAAGAAGACCTCTCCGCTGGCGGCCGGATCATTCACGATATCGGCGGTGGCCCGTTCGGTGGCACGCAGGAAGCGGGCGATCATCTCGCGGTCCATCTCTTCGGCATGGGCGACATAGATCAACTCGTCATAAGCGGGCACGCCCTCGGCTTCGGGGTAAAAGCAACGGCCCTCATGGCCTTCGATCGCCATCTGGTTCAGCTCGAAATTGCGGAACGCGCCGATCACCCCGTCGACTTGGCCCGACATTAGCGCGGGCGAGATCGACCAGCCGATATTGATTTGCTCGACCTCGGCAGGCTTTACGCCGTTGTGGCTCAGCATCGCATCCAGCAGCATCTCTTGCACCCCGGCCACGGCGAAACCCACCTTTCGGCCCTTGAGGTCCGCCATCTCCTGCACCGGCCCATCGGCGCGGACAACGAGGCAGGTGAGCGGGGTTTCGACCAGCGTGCCCACGCGGCGCAGGTCCAACCCCTCGCGCTGGGCGAGATGCAGTTCCGGCTGATAGGAGACCGCAAGATCGACCCGGCCCGCCGCCACCATGCGCGGCGGCTCATTCGGGTCGGCGGGGGAGACGAGTTCGACCTCTAGCCCCGCATCGGTGAAATAGCCCTTTTCCTGCGCCAGAATGATCGGCCCGTGATCGGGGTTCACGAACCAGTCGAGCATGACGGTCATCTTGTCTTGGGCCAAGGCAGGGGCCGCGATCAGCGTCAGGGCAAGGGGGGCGAGGATGTTTTTCACGAAGGGTCTCCAGTATATCGTTTATGCGGGAAAAGGGTCAGGCGCCGGGGAGGGCGAGCAGGGCGATCTCGCCCGGCCAGCGGGGGCGGAGGGTGTTGGCCGCGTGATGCGCGCGCAGGCCGGTGCGACAGGCGAGCACGATGCGGGGGGTCTCGGGCGGCAGTGGCAGGTCCGGCAGCGCCTCGGGCGGGACATGGCGCGCTTGGGCTGAGAAAGGCGTGGGCGCTTCGGCGCGCAGGTCGATGACCATATCGCGCGGGGCGATCTGGCTTTCGGCGATGAAACCCGCGGCGCGCTCAGGCTCGGGCGCGCTGTCGAAACGAAAGCCCGACATGCGCCATTGCGCGGCGTCCCAGATCAAGAGTTGCCCCAGCGGAGAGGGCGCGAGGCCCAACAGCGCCGAAAGCGCCATCTGCGCCTGTGCCGCGCCGATCATTCCGACCACGGGCCCCAAGACGCCCGCCGTGTCACAGGTCGCTGCGGTCTGCGGCAGGTCAGGGAAAACAGCGCGGAGCGAGGGGGCACTCCCGCAGAAACCGCCGACATAGCCCGACAGCCCAAGGGCCGAGGCTGAAACCAGCGGTTTGCCCTGCGCGCGGGTTTCGTCCGACAGGGTCAGGCTGGCGGCGAAAGTGTCGGCGCAGTCGAGCGCGATATCGCAGTCCGCCAGCAGGGCGGGCGCATTGGCGGGGGTGAGCCATTCGGCACGCGGTACAAGCGTCACCTCGGGGTTCAGCGCCGCCATCGCCTCGGCAGCGACACGGACCTTGGGCCTGCCGATATCGTCCATCCGGTAGAGCGGTTGGCGGTGCAGATTGCTCAAGGCCACCCGATCGCCGTCGGCCAATGTGATCTGCCCGACACCGGCCCCGACGAGATATTGCAGCACGGGCACCGCCAGCGCACCGGCCCCGACGACCAGCACATGCGCCGCCGTGAGCCGCGCTTGCCCCTCGGCACCGACCTGCGGCAGAACGGTCTGGCGGGCGTAGCGGCTCATGCCGTTACCTCAAGCCATTCGCGCATCCGCGCTTCGGGGTTTGCGTTCAGCGTGATATCCGTGACCGCCGCCACCGTATCGGCCCCGGCGGCAAAGGCCCCCGGCGCGCGGGCGACAGACATGCCGCCGATGGCGCAAAGCGGAATGTCCCCGATCCGCGCCTTCCATTCCGTCAAACGGTCGAGGCCCTGTTCGGTCCATTTCATCTTTTTCAGAATGGTCGGATAGACGGGGCCGAGGGCGATGTAATCAGGCGCGAGGGCCAGCGCGCGGTCAAGCTCGGCATGGTCATGGGTCGACAGGCCCAGTTTCAGCCCGGCGGCGCGGATCGCGGGGATGTCGGCACTGTCCAAATCCTCTTGCCCCAGATGCAGCCAATCGGCCCCCAGTTCAATCGCCAGTTGCCAATGGTCATTCACCACCAGCAGCGCGCCGTGCTGGCGGCAGAGGTCGAGCGCGGTGGTGATCTCGGCCCGCAGCACCTCTTCGGGCGCGTCCTTGATGCGCAGTTGCACCAGCTTCACACCCAAGGGCACGGCCCGCGCGACCCATGCGGCACTATCGAAGACGGGGTAGAAACGCGGCAAGCTCATAGCCAAGCCTTTCCGATCACGGGGGTAGATGGCACGGCCATGTCACGCTGGCCCATGGGGCCGGAGGCGGCGGCAAGCGTGCCCGCGCGACAGGCCAGCGCAAAGGCTTCGGCCATGGCGGCGGGGTCCTCTGCCTCGGCCACAGCGGTGTTCAAGAGCACCGCGTCGAACCCCATCTCCAACGCCTGTGCCGCATGGCTGGGCAGGCCGAGGCCCGCGTCGATCACCATGGCCACATCGGGAAATGCCGCCCGCAGGCTGCGCAGCCCGTGCAGGTTGTTCAGCCCCAGCCCGGAGCCGATGGGCGCGCCCCAAGGCATCAACACCCGGCAGCCTGCATCGACCAGCCGCGCGGCCAGTACCTGATCCTCGGTGGTATAGGGGAAGACCTCGAACCCATCGGCGCAAAGCGCCTCGGCAGCCTCGACCAGCCCGAAGGGGTCAGGTTGCAGGGTGTCGGCATGGCCGATGACCTCGAGCTTGATCCAATTGGTGCCGAAGTATTCCCGCGCCATCTGCGCCGTGGTGACCGCCTCGCGCGCCGAATGGCAGCCGGCGGTGTTGGGCAGCAGATGCACGCCCAAGCCGCGCACCATGTCCCAAAACGCCTGTCCCGCGCCTTGTTCGCGGCGCAGCGAAACCGTGGCGACCGGCGCGGCGCTTTGGCGAAAGGTGGCCTCCATCACCGCGGGCGAGGGGTAGCGCGCGGTGCCCAGCATCAGCGGCAGGGGCAGGGTGGTGCCGTAGAAATCGCGCATCGCTCAGCCCCCCTGCATGGCGCTGAGCACTTCGAGCCGGTCGCCGTCGCTCAGCATGGTCTCACCCCGCGCGCCTGCGGGAACGAAGCTGCCGTTGAGGGCGGTGGCGACTTTCGCCGCGCCCCAACCAAGCTCTGCCAATGCCGCGTCAAGCTGCGTGGCGGTGACCTCACGCGTCTCGCCGTTCACTTCAATCTTCACGGAATAAATCCCCCGTTGTCGCTGTTGCCAGAAAGCCCGCGGCCTGTTCGGCCAAGGCGGGCGCCATGAGAAAACCGTGCCGGAACAATCCGTTCAGATGCAGTACCGCCCCGCGCTGCACGATGCCGGGCAGGTTGTCGGCGAAAGCCGGGCGCAGGTCGGCGCCCATCTCGATGATCTCGCCCTCGGCAAAGCGCGGGTCGAGCGCATAGGCGGCTGAGAGCAGTTCCAGCGCCGAACGGGCGGTCATGCCGCTGCGGCTGGCGCTTTCGATCTGGGTCGCGCCCAGCATGTAGATCCCTTGCCCGCGCGGCACGACGTAAAGCGGGTGGCGCGGGTGCAGCAGGCGGATCGGGCGGGTGAGGGCGATCTCCGGCGCGCGCAGCAGGATCATCTCCCCGCGCACGGCACGCAGACCGGGCAGAGCGTCGCGGGCCACCATGCCGCGGCAGTCGATCACCGGGCCTGTGACCTCCGAAGGGGTGAGGGCCGTGGTCTCAACCGTCACGCCCTCGGCGGCCAGCGCATGGGTCAGGTCTTGCAGCGCTTGCCGCGGGTTCAGATGCGCTTCCTCGGCAAAGAACAGCCCGCGGCGATGGCGCCCGGCGAGGTCCGGCTCACAGGCTGCGATGGCTTCGGCGTCGCAGTCGTTGTGGCCTTCGGTGCGGGCGGCGAAACGCTGCAATTCCGCGCGGTCCCGCTCGGGGGCGAGGACCAGCGTGCCCCTATGGGTGACCTCCGTGACCTCCCCCCATAGCGCCGCAGCACGCCGCCCGTGGGTCACCACCGCAGGCTCGCTCAGCGCCCCTTCGCAAAAGGGGGCGAGCATGCCGCCCGCCCACCACGAACAGCCGTGCGGCCCGGGCGGGCCCTTGCGGTCGACGAGCCTTGGCCGCAGCCCCTGCGCCAGACAGGCCCGCGCGGCCCAAAGCCCTGCCACGCCCGCGCCGATGATGGTGACATCACTCATGGGGCCAAACGCCGTGAAAATGATGCACCGGCCCGTGGCCATGGCCGATGTTGAGGGCGTCCGCCGCGGCAATGGCGCGTTGCAGATAGCTATGGGCGGCCTCCACCGCCTCCGGCAGAGGCAGGCCCCGCGCCAGACCGGCGGCAATGGCGGCAGAGAGCGTGCAGCCGGTGCCATGGGTGTTCGCCGTCTGCTGGCGGGGCGCGGAAAGGCGCAGGGTGTCGGCCTCGGAAATCAGCAGATCGACGCAGGTCTCGCCCTTGCCATGGCCGCCCTTCATCAGCACCGCGCGGGGGCCGAGCGACAGCAGCGCGCGGCCCTGCGCGAGCATCGTGGTCTCGTCGGTGGCTTCTTCTGTGTCGAGCAGCCGTGCGGCCTCGGGCAGGTTCGGCGTCAGCACACGGGCGCGGGGCAGCATCCGGTCGCGCAGGGTTTTGACCGCTTCGGCAGAGAGCAGCGCATCGCCGGATTTCGCCACCATCACCGGGTCGAGCACAATGGGCGCGGGGCAGTCTGCCAACCCCTCGGCCACGGCGGAGATCGTTGCCGGGTCGCCCAACATGCCGATCTTGACCGCGCCGATGGCCAGATCGTCAAAGACCGCCGTCATCTGTGCGCGGATCATCGCAGGGGCGATCATGGCGACCGCGGTGACGGCGCGGGTGTTCTGGGCGGTCACGGCGGTGAGCACGCTTGCCCCATAAACGCCAAGCGCGCTAAAGGTCTTGAGATCGGCCTGAATCCCCGCTCCGCCGCCGCTGTCGGACCCCGCAATCGTCAGTGCTTGAAACGCCATTCGGCCCCCCATTCGTTAGATGGGCCAAGGGCATGGAGATACGGGGTAAACGACCGCCCGGATGGGCTGATGCTTGCTTCCGTTCCCTACGCCGGTACGACCCGGATCAGGTTCGATGGGTCGGTTTTCACCTCTCAGCCTTGCGGCACCCCAACGGATTTCCGGCAGGCTAGCGAGGGGCGTTCATAGGGTCAACAGGGGATCGGTTATTTATTGGTTTGTGTTTTATATCATTTAGTTGCGGTGTGTACCTCATGCATTGCATGAGGATTTGTTAATGAAAATCCCGCGATTTGGGGATCACTTTGGCATCGCGCGGGTGGCCGTGCATGGCCACCTGACCGGGCAGCGGATGGGTCGGGTGATCGCCCCGCGTCGTGATGCCGGGCATCGGTGCTTCCGATAGTGCTGCCAGCCGGTCGGAGCGGTTCTCAAGCCGCTCGGCCACCACGTGGATCACCCGCCCGTCGGTCTGCACGCGCCCCTCCACGACCAGAAGCCGCGACGACATGATCGTGGGGCGGTAGAGCTTGAACATGTTTGGCCAGATCACGAGGTTGGCGACGCCGAATTCGTCCTCCAGCGTGATGAAACAGACCCCCTTGGCGCTGCCGGGTTTCTGGCGCACCAGCACCAACCCCGCCAGCTTCACCCGCCGCCCGTGGCCCATGCGCGCCAGATCCCGGGCCGAGGAAAACCCCTGCGCGGCGAGGCTGGCACGGTAAAAGGACATCGGATGCGCCTTCAGCGACAGGCGCAGCGTCTGGTAGTCGGCCACGACCTGCTCCGCCTTCGGCATCACCGGCAGATGCACCTCCGGCTCCGGGCCGCGGGCCGAAGCCTCGGCATGATCGAAGATCGGCAGGGCAGGCGCGTCGCGCAGCCCTTGGGCCTGCCAGAGCGCTTGGCGCCGGTCGATCCCCATGCTGTGCATCGTGTCGGCGGCGGCGAACTGGCGGATCGCCTTGGCATCCAGCCCCGCGCGGGTCTTGAGGTCCTCGACATCCGCGTAAGGCGTCTCGCGCCGGTCCATGATCCGCGCGCCGGCCTTCTCTTGCAGCCCGTCCACCATGCGCAGCCCCAGCCGCAGGGCGAAACCGTCGCCACAAGGCTCCAGCGTGCAGTTCCAGTCCGAGAGGTTCACGTCGACGCCGCGCACCTCGACCTGATGCTCGCGCGCATCGCGCACGATCTGCGCGGGGGCGTAAAATCCCATGGGTTGTGAGTTCAGCAGCGCGCAGGCAAAGGCCGCGGGGTAGTGGCATTTCATCCAACTTGAGACATAGACCAGCTTGGCGAAGCTCGCCGCATGGCTTTCGGGAAAGCCGTATTCGCCAAAGCCCTTGATCTGGTCGAAACAGCGCTGCGCGAAGATGGGATCGTAGCCGCGCTCGGTCATGCGGCCCACCATCTTGTCCTGCAGTTTCTCGATCGTCCCGCGCGAGCGGAATGTGGCCATGGCCTTGCGCAGCTCATTGGCCTCGGCCGGAGAGAACCGCGCCGCGTCGATGGAGATCTTCATCGCCTGTTCCTGAAAGATCGGCACGCCCAAGGTTCGGCTGAGGATGCTGAAAAGCTCGTCCTGCGGATAGGCTGGGCCGGGGGCGGGGTAGACGACGCTCTCCAACCCCTGACGGCGGCGCAGGTAGGGATGGACCATGTCGCCCTGAATGGGGCCGGGGCGGACGATGGCGACCTCGATCACCAGATCGTAAAAGACGCGCGGGCGCAGTTTCGGCAGCATCGCCATCTGCGCGCGGCTTTCGACCTGAAAGACGCCAAGGCTGTCGCCCCGGCAGAGCATGTCGTAGGTGGGCCGACCGGTGGCGTCGTCCTCGTGATCCTCCACCGGCACCGTGGCCAGTTCCAGCGGGCGGTCGTAATGCGCCTCGATCAGATCAAAACATTTGGCGATACAGGTGAGCATGCCGAGGGCGAGGATATCGACCTTGAAGATCTGCAAGGCGTCGATGTCGTCCTTGTCCCATTCGATGAAACTGCGCTCGGGCATGGCGCCGTTGCCGATGGGCACGATCTCGGTCAGGGGGCGCTCGGTCAGGATGAAACCGCCGACGTGCTGGCTCAGGTGCCGCGGCATGCCGATCATCTGGCTGGCCAGTTTCAGCACCATGCGCAAGTAGGGGTCCGAGAGGTCTAGCCCCGCCTCGCGGGCGCGGGCGTCGTCCATCTCGCCCTCGAAACTGCCCCAGACGGTGCCGGCGAGCTTCGAGGTCACGTCTTCGGAAAGCCCCATCGCCTTGCCGACCTCGCGGATGGCCGAGCGCGGGCGGTAGTGGATCACCGTGGCGCAGAGCCCGGCGCGGTGGCGGCCGTATTTGCCGTACATGTACTGGATCACTTCCTCGCGCCGCTCATGCTCGAAATCGACGTCGATATCGGGCGGCTCGTCGCGTTCCTCGCTGAGGAACCGCTCGAACAGCAGGTCATGCACCGCCGGGTCGACCGAGGTGATGCCGAGGCAGAAACAGACGGCGGAATTGGCCGCCGAGCCGCGCCCCTGGCAGAGGATCGGCGGCTCGGCCTCCTCGCGGGCGAAGCGGACGATGTCATAGATGGTCAGGAAATAACGCGCGATCTTCTTGGAGGAGATCAGCGCGAATTCCTTCTCGATGGTCTTTTTCACCGCCTCGGGCACGCCTTCGGGGTAGCGCCGGGCGGCGCCTTCCCATGTGAGGCGCGCCAGTTCCTCCATCGGGGTGCGGCTCTCGGGGACGATCTCATGGGGGTATTCATAGGCCAGATCGGTGAGGCGGAAGTCGATCTTGTCCGCCAAGCGGCGCGTCTCGGCAATGGCATGGGGCCAGTCGGCGAAGAGGCGCATCATCGCCTCCGGCGATTTCAGGTGTCGCTCGGCATTGGCGGCCAGCAGGTAGCCCGCCTTGGGCACGATCACGCCCTCGCGGATCGCCACCATCACGTCTTGCAGGGGGCGGCGGTGGCGGGCATGGTAGAGCACGTCGTTGGTGGCAAGCAGCCTCAGCCCATGGGCGCGGGCCAGCGCATCGAGCCGGTTGATCCGCGCGCGGTCGTCGCCCCGGTAGAGGAAACTCGCCCCGATATGGCGCATCCCCGGCAGCGCCTTCAGCAGCCGCGGCAGGCCCGCGGCAAAGAGATCGAGGTTCTCGGGTGGCATGACGATGAGGTGCAGCCCTTCGGCGTGGCCTTGCAGCATCTCCAGCGTCAGATGGGTCTCGCCCTTTTGCTGCCATTCGCCGTCGACCGATTGCATCTTGCCCGCCGACAGAAGCGTCGAAAGCTGCGCATAGGCGGCGCGGTCCTGCGGATAGGCGAGGATCTCGGTCCCGCAGAGCAGCACCAGACGCGCGCCGATCAGGGGGCGGATATTGGCTTTCTCCGCCTCCACATGCAGCCGCACCACGCCCGCGAGCGTGTTGTGATCCGCGATGCCGAGGCTGTCGTAGCCGTGGTGATGCGCCGTCTCGACCAGATCGACGGCGTCCGAGGCGGCCCGCAGGAACGAAAAGCAGCTCGCCAGCCCAAATTCCACATATTCTGCGCGGGCGGGGGCGCTGAGCCCGTCCTCGCCCAAGGTGCGGCGCTTATGTCCCTCCTGCTGCGGCATCAGGCGAACATCCCGTGCAGGAACCAGCGCGGCTCGGCCCCGCGACCGTCGTGGATCACGCCCTCGCGGTAGAGCCAGAAGCGCTGGCCGCCCGCGACCTCGACTTTATAGTAATCGCGCAGCCGGGTGCCGGGGCGGTCGCGCCACCATTCGGGGGCGATCCGCTCAGGCCCCGCGTGGCGGGTGGTCTTGTAGGTGACGCGGCGCCAGTTGAACTGCGAGGGCGGGCCTTCGGGCACGGCGTAGATCACGCGTACCTCCTCGGGCGGGGTCAAGAGGCGCAGCGGGCGCTCGCGCAGCCGCACCGGTGCGGCGGCGGGGCTGGCCTGCAGGGCCGGGGCGCGTTCTTCCACCGCCTCGGGCTTGTGGGTCTCGCGCCACTGCGGCCAGCTCACCTTTTCCGGGCCGAGCTTGGCCACCAGACGGTCCAAGAGCCCGGCCACATCCGCCGAAGGGTCGCGCTTGCCGTCGAGGTGGTCCTGCATCAGCGGCAGCGGCTCGCTCGCCAGCGCCTCCAGCGTCATGAGGTCAAAGCCAAAGCCGCTGTCGATATTCTCGAGCTTGCCGTCGAAGAGGCGGCGCAGATGCGCGGCGTCCCGGCTGGCACGGGCGGTGGCGGTGTCGAGGCCGCGCCAATCGCCGTCGATGCGGTAGACCGTCAGCCGCAGCCGCCGCGCGCCGAGTTCCGCCCGGGCCAGTTGCGCGCAGAGGTCCTCGACCAGCGCGGGCAGATGCGGGGCGGGGTCGAGCACCGGCTCAGCCAGGCGGCTGCGGGCCATGAAGTGACGGTGGTCGGGCGGGGCGTTCAGCGGATCGGCGGCCTTGCCGAGCGCTTTGTCGAGTAGGATCAGCGGGTTGCGCTCGGGCTTCAGGTTGGCGAAGCGGCGCATCAGCGCGGCGCGGTGCAGATCGCTCAGCGCGCCGATGGTCTTGAGGCCAAGCCGTTCCAGCAGCCGCGTGGTCTGGGCGTCGAGCCGCAGGGCGGCGACGGGCAGGGGGGCGAGGGCGGTGCCCACATCTTCGGCGGTGCAGATATGCGCGCCGGAGCCGAAACGCGCCAGCGCCTGCGCGGCACCGGGGGTGGGGGCCATGGCGCAGCGCGCGGTCAGCCCCTGCAGCGCGAAACGGCTGCGGATGTCGCGCAGCATCGCCGCCTCGCCGCCAAACAGATGCGTGCAGCCGGTCACGTCGAGCAGCAGACCGTGGTCCTGATCCCGCGCCGTCCAAGGGCACCAGCGCCGCGCCCAATGCACCAGCCGCTTGATCAGGGTGATATCGCCTTCCAGATCGGCGGGCTCGACATGCAGGTCGGGGTGGATCGCCTGCACGTCGACCACCCGCGCGCCCACCTCGATGCCGCGGGCGCGGGCGGCGGTGCTCAGCCCATGGACCACCGGCCCGTGCGTCCCGTCGCGCGACAGGACCACCGGCACCTCATCCCCCGGAACGTTGCGGTATTGGCTGATCACCCGGCGCCAACGCTCCATCGTCAGATCGGGGAACCAGACGGAGACGATCCGCGGCGCGGGGGCTGTGGCGTTTGTCGGGCTCATGGTCGGCCACCCAGCGGCCGGGCGCATGGCCGCGCGCGCGAAACAGGTCGAGGTCCCAGCGGGCCGCGCCCGGGGCCTGCGGGTCGTCGGGATGCGCCTGCGCGGGCAGGGAGGCAATGCGCCAACGCATCCGCGCCGCGCTCAGGCCCCCGGGGTCGCCGCTGCGGATGAGGTAGAGCGGCACGCCCGAGGCCTCGGCCCGGAGCGACAGCCGCTTGGTGGCGGTGAAATCCAGAACCTCCGGCCCGCCATGCACCTCGCCCACCACGGCGGAAAGACCGGCGCAGGCGGCGCCTTCCTCCATCGTCCAAAGCACGTCGCGCGGATGGCTGGCGGTGACCAGCAGCACCGGCTGCTCCAACCCGAAAGCCGCAAGGCTCGGCGTATAGGGCGCGCCGTTCTCGCGCCGCGACAGGAAGTCTTGCACCCAGAGCACCGGCCCCTTGCCGCGTGGCAGCAGCGACAGGACGAAGCCACTGGCCGAAGCACTGGCGAAGGCCTGCGGAAAGACATCCGTCAGCGGCGCATGCGTGGCCAGAACCCCCGGTTCGGGCGGTGTCGACGGCCGGCGTCGCGGCAGGGTAAGGACCTGCCCATATGTAGAATCGGTTGTCATGCACGACTCCATATGTTCACACTTTGTTCTATTCATAAACGACGAACTGCGGCCTTGTCAAAATTTTGAGCGGCCGCCGCGAAGCCCTTGCCGGGGCGTGGAAAAGCCGCATCTACTGGGCGAAGGGCGGCGATAGGAGGCGAAAATGTGCAATCTTTATTCCCTCACCAAGGGGCAGGACGCGATCCGCGGCTGGTTCGACGGGATCGAGGACAATGCAGGCAATCTGCCGCCCATGCCCGGCATCTACCCCGATTATCCCGCCCCAGTAGTGCGCCATGGCGATAGCGGCCCGGTGCTGGAGATGATGCGGTGGGGCATGCCGTCCCCGGCCTTTGCGCTCAAGGGCAAGAAGACCGACCGCGGCGTCACCAACATCCGCAACATCGCCTCACCGCATTGGCGGCGCTGGCTGGTGCGGGAGCATCGCTGCGTGGTGCCCTTCACCGCCTTTTCCGAGCCGCTGAACCGCCCCGGGGAGCGTTCGCGCCCGGTCTGGTTCGCGCTTGACGAGGACCGCCCGCTGGCCTTCTTCGCCGGGGTCTGGACGCAGTGGACCTCCGTGCGAAAACTGAAGGACGGTGAGACCACCGATAACCTCTATGGCTTCCTGACGACCGAGCCCAATGCCGAGGTCGGTGCCGTGCACCCCAAGGCGATGCCGGTGATCCTGACCACGCCCGATGAGGTGCAGACGTGGCTGAGTGCCGAGACCACCGACCTTGCGGCGTTGCAACGCCCGCTGCCCGACGGGGCCCTGCAGGTGATCGACCCCGATGATTAAGCCGCCTCCGCCATCATCCGTGCTGCCATCGCGAGGTCCGAGCGGAACTGCGCCTCGGCCTCCTCGCGCAATGCGGGGTCGGGGACGCGCAAGAGGTAGGAGGGGTGCAGGGTGATCAGCACCGGAATGCCCTCCGGCCCCGCCTCGATCGTGCCGCGGCGTTTCAGGATGCCCGCGCCCTTGCCGGTGAGGCTCTGCGCCGCCGTAGCGCCCATGGCGAGGATGAGCTTCGGCTGCACCTGCGCCACCTCGGCGTTCATCCACCAGCGGCACTGGTCGATCTCCGGCGTCTCGGGGCGCTGGTGAATGCGGCGTTTGCCGCGGGCGGTGAACTTGAAGTGTTTGACCGCATTGGTGACGAAGGCGGCGTCTCGGTCCAGCCCCGCTTCCCCGGCAATGCGGTCGAACATCTGCCCCGCCGGCCCGACGAAGGGGCGACCCGCGAGGTCTTCCTGATCGCCGGGCTGTTCGCCCACGACCATGAGATCGGCATCTCGTGGCCCTTCACCCGGCACGGCCTGCGTGGCGTGGCAATGCAGCGGGCAGCGGGTGCAGGCGCGGATCGCTGCGGGCAGCTCCTCCATCGGGCCATCCCAAGCGGAATCAAAAGCCGAAAGCTGCGCCTGCACCCGGTCCATCCGCGCGGGCGGCAGGGTGGGGGCGGCCTCGGCCATGGCCCGGGCGCGAGCTGGGGCCTCGGCGATCATCTGGGGGATGAAGGCGGCCTCGGGCATGTTCTTCCAGTATTTCTTGGGCATCTCCGACTGCATGGCCTTCACCATCAGGCGAGCGGGATTGAAGATGTTCTGGAAGTAGGTGATCCACAACTGCTCGCCCGCGTCCTCGGGCAGGTCGGGCTTGGCGTGGCCTTCCTGAAAACTGAGCTTGCCGCCCTCGAAGATGGCCGAGACATCGGGCGTCAGGATGCGCCAGTCCATGTCGGAAAACCGCCGCACGAAGAAATCTGCCGTCGGCTCCACCGTGTGATGCGTGGGCTCGAACCAGGCCGCGAAACTGCGGCGCGGGGCGTTTGGATCACCGATCTCGCGGAAGCGGACGAAGGCCTTCATCTTGTGCTGGCAGCGGCGGACGTTCTTCTCCATCCCGCGCAGCACGGCGAGGTCGGCATCGCCCCGGTCGGACATCAGATGCGGCGCGTCCTTCACGCGCCAGAGGAAGGAATAAAGCCGCGCGAAACGCTCCGGGTCGCTGTGCCAGACCGCCGTTTCGGCCATCGATACGAAGCTGCGCGGCACCGCGACGCGGCCCGAGGCGGCCGGTGCGGCTTCCTCGCCAAACAGGTCGGGGGTGGCGGCATGATCGCCCCAGAGGATCTGCTCGGGCGGCACGCTCGCGGCCAGAAAGCCACGCGCCGCCTCGCGCCATGCCTTGGCGGTGCCGATGGGGGGAAGGGAGACGCGGTGCATCAGAACAGGGTCAATTGCTCGGGCGGCGGCGCGAAACGCGCGCGCAGGTCGGCACTGTCGGTGAGGCCGCCGGGGGTCCAGCCCCCCGCGGTGACAAAGGCGCGGGCCTTTTTCATCGAGGCGCCCATGCGGGTCAGGTCTTCGTAGCGCAACGCGCGATGGCGACGCGCGGCGAGGATGCGGGTGACGGTCTTCACCCCGAACCCCGGAACCCGCAGCAGCATCTCGCGGCTGGCGCGGTTGACGTCGAGCGGGAAATGCTCGCGGTGCACCAGCGCCCAGGCGAGCTTGGGGTCGACCTCCAGATCAAGGTTGCCGTCGCGGGTGACGGAGGTGATCTCGTCCAGTTGAAAGTCGTAGAACCGCAGCAGCCAGTCGGCCTGATAGAGCCGATGCTCGCGCTGCAGGGGCGGGCGGATCAGCGGCAGTTTCGACGAACTGTCGGGAATGGGCGAGAAGGCGGAGTAATAGACCCGCTTCAACTTGTAGCTGGAATAAAGCCGCGTCGATTGCCCCAGCACCGTGGCATCGTTGGACCCATCCGCGCCGATGATCATCTGCGTCGACTGGCCCGCGGGGGCGAAGCGCGGCGGGCGCTTGCCGGAGAAGGACTTCTCCTTGCTCGCCTCCTTGGTCATCCGCACGTTGGCCATGGCGCGGCGGATCTGCTCGGGCTTTTTCTCGGGCGCATATTGCTGCACCGCCGTGTCGGTGGGCAGTTCCACGTTGATCGACAGACGGTCCGCCAGACGGCCCGCTTCCTCGATCAACTCAGGGGAGGCGTCGGGGATCGTCTTGAGGTGGATGTAGCCGCGAAAATTCTCCTCGTGGCGCAGCTTGCGGGCGATCTGCACCATGTCCGACATCGTGGCATCGGGCGAGCGGATCACACCCGAGGACAGGAACAGCCCCTCGATATAGTTGCGGCGGTAGAACTCGATGGTGAGTTTCACCACCTCATCCACGCTGAAGCGCGCGCGTTCCACGTTCGAGGAGACGCGGTTGATGCAATAGCTGCAATCGTAGATGCAAAAATTGGTCATCAGGATCTTGAGCAGGCTGATGCAGCGCCCATCCGGGGCGTAGGCATGGCAGATGCCGCTGCCTTCGTTGGAGCCCAGCCCCTTGCCATCGCGCGAGTCGCGCTTGGTGGAGCCCGAGGAGGCGCAGGAGGCGTCGTATTTTGCCGCGTCGCTGAGAATCGCCAGTTTCTGTTCGAGGGTCTGTTTGGTCATGCGTTCTATATATGTTCTCAAGGGGGCGGCGTCATTAATCTATCTTAATGCCGCGACAATTTGCGCGGGGGGCTGCTGAGGGGGGTGGCCCCGTGGCGCCGAGATTAAATTGACGTAGGGAAATCTAGTCGCTACCAATTACATGCAGATACATATTATGCATTTGCATGCGAGGGCACCGAGGCAAAGATCGCGGGCTTTTGATCACAACTGGGAGACGACCATGAAAACAACAACCACGCTTAGCGCGGCGGTCTTTGCCGTCAGCACATTTGCCACCGGCAGCATCGCTCAGGCCGAAGAAGTGACCCTGCGCGCCGTTTCGGCCTTTACCCTTGGCACCGCCTTTAGCCGCGAGTTCGAGTCCTTTGTCGAGTGGATCAACGAGAACGGCAAAGGGGTCGTGCAGATCAATCTGGTCGGCGGTCCTGAGGCCGTGCCGCCTTTTGAACTGGGCAATGCGGTGCAGTCCGGCGTCGTCGACATCGCAAATAACACTACGGCCTATTACCCCAACCTGCTGCCCACCGGCGACGCACTGCATTTGGCCGAGAACACCATTCAGGACCAGCGCGCCAATGGCTGCTATGAACTGGTCGACCGTATCCATCAAGAGCAGATGAACGTGAAATACCTCGCCCATGCGGGCGACGGGATCGGCTATCACCTTTATCTCACCAAACCGGTCGAGGGGCCGGATCTGAGCGGTCTGACCATCCGCACCACGCCGGTTTACCAAGCGATGTTTACGCAGCTTGGTGCCAACCTCGTGCGGACCGCGCCGGGGGAGGTCTACAGCGCGCTGGAGCGTGGTGCGATTGACGGCTACGGCTGGCCCTCGCAGGGGGTGCTGGACCTTGGTTGGGACGAGCAGACGAAGTACCGTGTCGACCCGAGCTTTTACAACGTCGATGTTAACGTTCTGGTGAACCTTGACACTTGGAACGGGCTAACGGAGGCGCAGCGCGCGAAGTTGGCGGAAGGTGCCGCTTGGATGGAAAAGCTGAACAACGACAACGCGGATCGGAACGCCTCGGAATATGCGGCGCAGGCCGAGGCGGGTATCGAGACGATCACCTTCGGCGAGGCCGATGCCGAGACTTGGATCGCTGCCGCCCGCGATGCCGGTTGGGCCGCGGTGGAAGAGGTCGATGCCGATCTTGCGCAGCAGATGCGCGCCTGCATGACCAAGTGATCCTCCAATGATCTCTCGAATGTTTGACCGGACACTCCGGGGGCTGGCCGTCTTTTCGGCTGGTATCCTCGGAGTGATCGCGGTGTTCATCGCTCTCAATGTTGTGCTGCGCAATCTTGGCCTGCCGGTGGTCTATGGCGCGCTGGATGCGATCCAATACGCGCTGATGATCGCCACCTTCCTTGGCGCGCCTTGGGTGCTGTCGATCGGTGGCCATGTGAAGGTGGATCTGATCACCAGCAATCTTGCGCCACGCACGGGCCATGTGCTCACCCGTCTTACCAGCGCCATCGGCGCTGTCACGGCGGGGGTGCTGGGGTGGTACGGATTGCAAGCAGTGCTGGCGTCGGCCGCGCGGGGGTCGATGATCCGGACGTCATTCGTCATCCCGGAATGGTGGATGCTGGCCTTTGTGCCGCTGTCATTGGCGCTTTGCACGATTATCTTTATCCGCCGCCTTTTCTATCCGGAAACGGCCGAGCGTAGTCTGAGTGGTCTTTGAGATGGATTGGGCTTTGATCCTGACGCTCATGCTGGGCAGCCTCGCGGTGCTTTTGCTGATCGGCTTGCCGGTCGCCTTTGCCTTTATCGCCGTGACCACCGTGGGCGCATACTTCGTGCTGGGTGGCGAGCGCGGCATTCTGCAACTGGCGCGCAACTCGGCGCAGTCGGTGGCGAATTTCCAGCTTGCCCCGATACCCCTGTTCATCCTGATGGGAGAGATACTCTTTCAGACCGGGGTGGCGCACCGCGCCATCGACGCCATTGAGCGGGTGGTGACGCGCATCCCGGGCCGCATGTCAGTGGTGACGATCTTTGGCGGCACGATCTTTGCTGCACTCTCAGGCTCGACCATCGCCAATACCGCGATGCTGGGCGGCACGCTGCTGCCGGGGATGCTGAAACGGGGCTACCACCCGTCGATGGCCATGGGGCCGATCATGGCTTCGGGGGCGATTGCGATGCTGATCCCACCGTCGGCGTTGGCGGTTCTGGTGGGCTCGCTCGCTGGTATTTCCATCGCGGGGCTGCTGATCGCGGGGGTACTTCCGGCCTTGCTGCTGGCGGTGCTTTTCGTGGCCTATGTGGTGGGGCGCAGTGTACTGGACCCAAAGGTCGCGCCGCCCGATGTTTACGAGGATATGTCGCTGCGCGAACGGTGGACGCCTTTCGCGATCTACGTCTTGCCGCTGACGGTACTTTTCGCGGTGGTAATCGGCTCTTTGCTCGCAGGGATCGCCACACCCACGGAGAGCGCTGCGCTGGGCAGTATCACGGCGGTGATCATCGGGGCAGCCTATCGGGCCTTGAGTTGGGAGAAGATGGGCCGTGCCCTGATGGAGACGTTGAAACTGTCGGTGATGATCCTGTTCATCATTGCGGCCAGCCAGACCTTTGCGCAGGTGCTGAGCTTTTCGGGCGCGACCAACGGGCTGATCAATGCAATCAACGCGGTCGATCCGACGCCGCTGATGGTGCTCTTGGGGATGATCGCGATCCTGCTGTTTCTGGGGTGTTTCATCGATCAAGTGTCGATGTTGATGGTGACGGTCCCGGTATTCGTGCCCTTGGCGGGCGCGATGGAGATCAACGAGCTGACCCTCGGCGTGGTTTACCTGCTGACCATGGAGATCGGTCTCCTGACACCGCCGTTCGGGCTGCTTCTCTTCGTCATGCGGGGCGTGGCGCCCGAAGAGATCCGGATGCCGCAAATCTATGCCTCGGTGATGCCCTTTTTGTTAATCAAGCTCTTCGTGCTGGCGCTGGTTGTTTGGCTGCCGGGCATCGGTACTTGGTTGCCGGGCTTGATGGGCCGCTAATCCGCAGGGCGACGCGCCCGAGCGTCGCCCTACAAGCTATTGCCTCGGTTCAACATTTCCCCTCACCGCAGCCCTCCACCTGCTTGCATTACCCTGCGTAATACGATTGTAATTCCGCGAGGAGGCAATCGGCTTCCCCAAGAACAACACGTGAGGAGCACCGTGATGGCAAACCCCCTTTATGACACTCTGTTTGGCCGTCACGCTGGCAAGACGACCGCCTTTTTGCACCTTGAGGGCGGGGTGACGCTGACCCATGCGGGCTTTCTGAGCCGGGCGGGCCGCTTTGCCAATGTGCTGAGCGGGCTGGGGGTGAAGCCGGGTGACCGGCTGGCGGTGCAGATCGACAAATCCGCGGATGCTCTGGCGCTCTATGCCGCTTGCGTGCAGGCGGGGGTGATCTTTCTGCCGCTGAACCCGGCCTATACGGCGGATGAGGTGCGCTATTTCGTGACCGATAGCGGGGCGGCGGCGTTTGTCTGCCAGCCTGCGCGGCGCAATGAGATGGCGCCGCTGGCCAAGGATACGGGTTGCCAGCTTGAGACGCTGGGCACCGAAAACGATGGCAGCTTTGCGGACCGTGCGGCCTCGGCCCCCGATCAGTTCGAGACCGTCGCGCGTGGGGGCGATGATCTGGCGGCCTTCCTCTATACCTCCGGCACGACGGGGCGCTCAAAGGGGGCGATGCTGACGCAGGCGAACCTTTTGTCCAACGCGCAGACGCTGGCCGATCTATGGCGCTTCACCAATGCGGATGTGCTGCTCCATGCGCTGCCGATCTTCCATACCCACGGGCTGTTCGTGGCGACCAATGTGACGCTGGTGGCGGGGGGCGCGATGATCTTTATGCCCAAGCTCGACATCGACCGATTGATCGACCGGATGCCCCATGCCACCGCGATGATGGGGGTGCCCACCTTCTACACCCGGTTGTTGGACGACGCGCGTTTTACCAGCGAGACGGCGGCGAATATGCGGCTGTTCATCTCGGGCTCCGCCCCGCTTTTGGCGGAAACCCATGTGGATTTCGAGACCCGGACCGGCCACCGTATCCTTGAGCGTTACGGCATGACCGAGACCAATATGAACACTAGTAACCCCTATGAGGGCGAGCGCCGCGCGGGCACCGTGGGCCTGCCGCTGCCGGATGTGGAGTTGAAGATCACCGACCCCGAAACCGGCGCGACCCTGCCGGATGGCGAGATCGGCAGCATCGAAGTGCGCGGTCCCAACGTCTTCAAAGGCTATTGGCAAATGCCCGAGAAGACTGCCGCCGAATTGCGCGAAGACGGGTTTTTCATCACCGGCGATTTGGGGCGGCGTGATGCGGATGGCTATGTCACCATCGTGGGCCGCGACAAGGATCTGATCATCTCGGGCGGCTATAACATCTACCCCAAAGAGGTCGAACTGCTGCTCGACGACCAACCGGGCGTGTTGGAAAGCGCGGTGATCGGCGTGCCGCACCCCGATTTCGGCGAAAGCGTCGTGGCGGTGCTGGTGGCGCGCCGGGGGGTGGATCTGGACGTGGAGCAAATCGCTGAGGGCGTGGCCGGATCGTTGGCCAAGTTCAAACAGCCCCAGAAGTTGATCGTGCTGCCGGAACTGCCGCGCAATACGATGGGCAAGGTGCAAAAGAATGTGCTGCGCGAAAGCTACCGGGACCTCTTCCAGCCGGGGTGACGCGGCCCGAGGGGGACTGTCGGACGGGCAAAGGCACGGGCATCTCCCTCCCACGGGGTAGGGCGGGGGCGTAACCTGCGACAATCTGGCGTTTAATGCCCGGTTTCGCTTGATGTGCCGGGAAAATTTCTACAGAACGTGGTGACCTTTCAGTCCGCTAGATCAGGAGTTCGCGTGTCCCTCTTCCTTATCGTTGCCTTGCCTTTCCTTGGTGCTTTGCTACCCGGACTGATGAATTCCGCAGGGCGCCAAGCCTGCGCCGGGGTCACCTTCATGGTTACCCTCGTGGCCTTTGTCGGCCTGCTGACCCATCTGCCCGCCGTATTGGCCGGAGAGGTGCTGACCGCGCGGGTTGACTGGATCCCGCAGCTTGGTCTGAACCTGACCTTGATGCTCGACAGTCTTGGCTTTTTCTTTGCCTGTCTGATCCTTGGCATCGGTCTGCTTATCATCGCCTATGCGCGCTCTTATCTGTCGCGCGACGATCATATGGGTGAGTTTTTCACCTACCTCTTGCTGTTCCAAGGCGCGATGGTGGGCATCGTTCTAAGCGATAACGTGTTGATCCTGCTGGTCTTTTGGGAGCTGACCTCGCTGTCGTCCTTCCTGTTGATCGGCTATTGGAAGCATCTGCCCGAAGGCCGCCAAGGCGCGCGGATGGCGCTGACCGTGACGGGCATGGGCGGGCTTGCGATGATCGGTGGCATGTTGCTGCTGGGGCAGATCGTCGGCAGCTATGACCTGAGCGTGATCTTGGAGAACCGCGAGGCGATCCAAGCCTCGCCGCTCTATCTGCCTGCGCTGATCCTGATCCTGCTGGGCTGTTTCACCAAATCGGCGCAGTTCCCCTTCCACTTCTGGCTGCCCCATGCCATGGCCGCGCCCACGCCGGTCTCGGCCTATCTGCACTCCGCCACGATGGTGAAGGCGGGGATCTTCCTGATGGCGCGGATGTGGCCGGTGCTTTCGGGCACGCCGGAGTGGTTCGTCATCGTCACTACGGCGGGGCTGATCACCATGGTGCTGGGCGCGGTGATCGCGCTGTTCAAACATGACCTGAAGGCGCTTTTGGCCTTCTCGACCGTCAGCCACCTTGGCCTGATCACCATGCTCTTGGGCACTGGCACGGCCTTTGGCGCGCTGGCGGCGGTGTTTCACATCCTGAACCACGCGACCTTCAAGGCGGCACTCTTCATGTCGGCGGGGATCGTGGATCACGCGGTACATACGCGCGACATCCGCCGTTTGGGCGGGTTGCGCCATCTGATGCCGGTGACCTTCGTCATCGCCACGCTGGCGTCGCTTTCGATGGCGGGGATCCCGCTGTTCAATGGCTTCCTGTCGAAAGAGATGATGCTGGGAGAGACGCTGCACACCACGCTCTTCGATCTGCCGTGGCTGGTGCCCGCGCTGGCGACCTTTGGCGCGCTCTTCTCCGCGGCCTATAGTTTCCGGCTGATCGGCCATACTTTCCTTGGCAAAGAGCGCGACGACTATCCCGACCATCCGCATGATCCCAAGCCCGGCCTGTGGCTGCCGCCGGCGCTGTTGATCATCCCCGTGGTGGTGATCGGCCTCGCGCCGTTTCTGGCCGAGCCTTTCGTCAAGCTGGTGACCGCCTCTGTCCTCGGCGACGCGGCCGAGATGCCTTCTGCGCATTTCAAAATCTGGCACGGGCTGGGTCCGGCGCTTTATATGTCGATCATCGCGGTCGTGGGCGGGCTGATCCTGCTGGCGCTCTTCACCCCCTTGCTGCGCATCTGGGATGCCGCACCCCGGCCCGAGGCCAAGCGTATCTTTGACCGGATCATCGCGGCCTCTGTCGGCCTGTCGCAGGCGGTATCGCTGCGGCTGCACAACGGGGCTTTCTCACGCTATGCTGCCGTGATGGCGGTGACTGTGGTGGGCGTGGGCTATTACGCTTGGGCCACCGGCACGGTGGGCGCGGCGAGCCGCGCGCTTCAGCCGACCAATGCCGTGCAGATCGCGGGCTGGCTGATGCTGGTCGCGGCGGCCTGCGGCCTTGTCTTCCTGCACCGCAACCGCCTGTTGTCGCTGATCCTGATCGGCATCGTCGGGTTGATCGTCTCGGCTGGTTTCGTCTTCTTCAGCGCGCCTGACTTGGCGATGACCCAGCTGACGGTCGAGGTGGTGACGATCATCCTGCTCCTCTTGGCGCTGAACTTTCTGCCCAACCGCACACCAATCGAAAGCAGCGTGCTGCGTCGGACGCGGGACGTTGTCGTCTCCCTCGCGGCGGGGGCGGCGACCATGGCGCTGTCCTATCACTACCTGCTGCGCGACACCGTGGCGCCGAGCATTTCCGAATTCCACCTCGCCAACTCCTACAAGGGTGGCGGCGGCACCAATGTGGTGAACGTGATCCTCGTCGATTTCCGGGGTTTCGACACCTATGGTGAGATCATCGTGCTGGGGATCGCGGCCCTGCTGATCTACGCGCTGACCGAGACGCTGCTCTCGGGCCCGGTGCGGGCGCGTTTGCTGAACCGCAAGCCCGACCAGCCGCGCGCGGGCGACCGGCACCCGATGATGATGGTGGTGATGACCCGCGTGATCATGCCGGTGGTGCTGATGGTGGGTTTCTACATCTTCCTGCGCGGTCATAACGAGCCGGGCGGCGGTTTCATCGCCGGTTTGATCGTCTCTATCGCCGTGGTGATGCAATATATGGCCAGCGGCTTTGCCTGGGCCTCGGCGCGGCTGCGCTATCCTTATCATGGGATCATCGGCACCGGCGTTTTGATCGCGGGGCTGACGGGGATCGGATCGTGGCTCTTTGCCAAACCGTTCCTGACATCGGATTTCACCTATGTGCGCATCCCGCCCTTCGACAAGTTCGAACTGGCGACGGCGGCGCTGTTTGATCTGGGCGTGTTCCTTGCCGTGGTGGGGGCGGTGATGCTGTCGCTTGAAAGCTTCTCGCGGCTGGCGCGCCGGGCGCATGTGCCCGAAGCCGATCACCCGATGGACATCGACCCATCGCGCGAAGACAACACCAAGGCGGAGGCATAAAATGGAACTTCTCGTCGCATCCGCCATCGGCATCCTGACGGCCTCTGGCCTCTACCTCGTGCTGCGCTTGCGGAGCTTTCCCGTCATCATGGGCACGTCGCTGCTGACCTATGCGGTGAACGTCTTTCTCTTTGCCTCGGGCCGTTTGACCGTGGGCGCGCCGCCGATCCTGAGCGATGCCGCGCGCTATACCGATCCGCTGCCCCAAGCGCTGGTGCTGACCGCCATCGTGATTTCCTTTGGCATGACCGCCGTGGTGGTGATGATCGCCCTCGGGGCCTATCTGGGCAATAAGGATGATCATGTCGATGAGCCGCTGACCGATACCAAGGCGGAGGACCGCACATGACCCATTGGCTGATCCTGCCCATCGTGCTGCCTGCGTTTATCGCGCCTTTCATCATTCTGGCCGCACGCTATCACATCACCATCCAGCGGGTGCTGTCGCTGTTTGGCGCGCTGGCGCTGGTCGTCGTGGGGCTTGGCCTCTCGGTCGAGGCGGCGAGCGGCAGTGTTATGCTCTACCGTCTCAGCGATTGGGCCGCGCCCTTTGGCATCGTGCTGGTCGGCGACCGCCTGTCGACGCTGATGGTCACGCTGACGGCGGTGCTGGCGCTGTTTGTACTGCTCTATGTCATCGGCTCCAAATGGGACGAACGCGGGCGGCATTTTCATGCGCTGTTCCAGTTCCAGCTGATGGGGATCATGGGCGCCTTCCTGACGGGCGACCTTTTTAACCTCTTCGTCTTTTTCGAAGTGCTGCTGATCGCCTCCTACGGGTTGATGATCCACGCCGGTGGCACGCCGCGGCTGCGGGCGGGGGTGCAATATGTGCTCTATAACCTGCTGGGCTCGACGTTGTTCCTTTTTGCGCTCGGCGCCATCTATGCCGAGACTGGGACGCTCAACATGGCCGATCTGGCGCAGCGCGTTGCCCTGATCGACGCGGGCGCGACCGTGGGCATCCGCATTGCGGCGGTGCTGCTCCTGATGGTCTTTGCGGTCAAAGCCGCCGTGGTGCCGCTGCACTTCTGGCTCCCGTCGAGCTATGCCGAAGCGCCCGGGCCGGTGGCGGCGCTTTTCGCCATCATGACCAAGGTCGGCGCCTATGCGATCATCCGCGTCTATACGCTGATCTTCCCGCCCGAACTGGCCGTGACGGCGGATCTGCACACCACATGGCTGCTGCCCGCCGCGCTGCTGTCGCTGGCGCTTGGCATGATCGGCGTGCTGGCGGCCAAGCAGTTGGACCGTATGGTGGCCTTTTCCGTCATCGGCTCCATGGGCATGGTGATGATCTCAATCGCGCTGTTCACGCCTGAGGGGATCGCCGCGGCGCTCTATTATATCGTGCATTCGACACTGGCCTCGGGCGCGTTGTTCCTGATCGCCGATCTCGCGCGGGCCGGGCGCGACAACCTTGATCTGACGGCGCAGCCGCAGGTGGCGGGGGCCAAGCTGACCTCGGCCCTGTTCTTTGTCGCGGCCATCGCCATGGTCGGCGTGCCGCCGCTTTCGGGTTTTCTGGGCAAGCTGCTGATCATGGATGCCGCCGCCGCCAGCGATGCTTGGGTCTGGATCTGGGCCGTGATCTTGGGCGCGAGCCTGTTGAGCCTCGTGGGCTTTGGCCGTGCGGGCAGCGTGGTCTTCTGGAAGGCGCGCAGCGTCACGCCGGAGAAGGGGGCAACCCCGGCCGAGCGCCCCTCGGCGCTGAGCTATGTCGCGGTGGGCGGGCTCTTGGCCCTGCTGGTGGCACATACCCTGCTGGCCGGACCGGCCACCCAATATGCCACCGCGATTTCGAAGCAATTGTTCGGGCCGGAACGTTACCTGACCACCGTGTTGGAGACCCCCGGCAAACTGTCGGACGGCAAAGAGGAGGCCCATTGACATGATGCGACCGATCCGTTGGCTTTTGCCGCACCCGTTTCTGACCCTGCTGCTGACCGCCGTGTGGATCCTGCTGCAAAACAAGTTCAGCGCCGGCATGCTGGTCTTTGGCCTGATCCTTGGTGTCGTGATCCCGATCTTGACCGCGCGCTGGTGGACCGACCGCGCGCAGGGCATCCGCCCGCTGCGGACGCTGGCCTATGTGCTCTTGGTGATCTGGGACATCGTCATCGCCAATATTCAGGTGGCTTGGATCATCCTGACCAAATCCAACGCCAGCATGTCGCCCGCTTGGGTTGTCGTGCCGCTGGACCTGAAAGAACCCGAGGCGATCACGATCCTGATGGGCACCATCACGCTGACCCCCGGCACCGTCTCGGCGGACCTGTCGGACAACGGGCGCTACCTTTTGGTACACGCGCTGGACGCGAGCGACCCCGACGCCGTGCGTGATGAGATCAAAGACCGCTACGAACGCCGCTTGAAGGAGATTTTCGTATGACCCAAGCGACCGACCTTTTGACGCTGGCGCTTTATGGGGCGCTGACCCTCGTCGCCATTGCGCAGTTCATGGCGATGATCCGTCTGTGGATCGGCCCCGGCACCGGGGACCGCATTCTGGCGCTGGACACGATGTTCATCAACGCCATCGGCATCATCGTGCTTTTGGGCGTCTTGCAGGGCACGCAGATCTACTTTGAGGCCGCGCTGATCATTGCCATGCTCGGTTTCGTCTCGACCGTGGCCTATGCCCGTTTCGTCTTGCGCGGAGATATCATCGAATGAGCCCCGACGTCATCGCCACCTATTTCGTTATCGCGCTGCTGGTGATCGGCAGTTTCTTCGTGCTGGTCGCCGGGATTGGTCTGCTCAAGCTGAACGACCCGATGACCCGTCTGCACGCGCCGACCAAGGCCGCGACGCTGGGGATCGGGGCCTATCTGCTGGCGGCCATGGTGAACTCTTTCCTTTCGGGCACGGGGTCGCTGCATGAGCTGCTGATCATGGCCTTCATCTTTGTCACCGCGCCGGTGTCAGCCAATTTCATGGCCAAGGCGAATATCCATCGTCGCGATTGCCTGCCAAACCCGCCGGAGCTGCCGGATGGCGATACTTGGGCCACGCTGAACGTGCCGGAAGAAGACCGCGAGATCGAAGAGACTTCGCCCAACGCCTGAGGGGTTGGGCCAAGGTCGGATTCATTTCAAACTGTTACGATGGTGGAAACCTTTTCCTGCCAGCATAGGTTAATGGGCGGCGCTGCCCAACCGAAGCTGACCGAAAGGATCCTGCCATATGCGTCTGACCGCGCTTCTGCTGATGCTGTTCCTGCCCATCGCCGCAGCGGCGCAAGACCGTGTGGCGATGGTCATCGGGAACTCCGCCTATGAGGACGGCACCACGCTTGACGGCCCGCGCGCGGATGCGGCGCGGCTCTCTGAGGCGCTGGAGGGGCAGGGCTTCGACGTCACCACGCTGATCGACGCTGATAGCGCGGCGTTCAAACAAGCGCTTTCCGACTTTGCCTTTCAGGCCGAAACAGCGGACATCGCCCTGATTTACTACGCAGGCCGCCGCGTCGCTTCTGGGGGGCAGAGCTATCTGATCCCGGTTGATGCGTCCTTGGCCCCGGCCTCGGCGCTGCGGCGCGAGGGGGTGGCCCTGCCTGCGCTCCTGCGTGCGGCGGGCAAGGCCCGGCAGATACGGCTTGTGCTGCTCGACAACTGCCACGCCGCCCCGCAGCAAGCCACCGCGCCCCTGCCACCGCCTGAGCCACGCCTTGGCACCTTGGTCGTGACTTCTGGCGAGGTGGGCGCTTGTGATGAGGGTGGTGAAAACGCGGGCCTTTTCGCCGAAACGCTGGCCGAGGTTTTGGCCCAGCCGGAGGTCGAGGTCGGGGCCATGCTGGACGATTTCCGCGCGGCTCTGCGCAGCCGAAGCGGTGGCACGCTGTCTGCGCGGCGCTTTGGGCGGTTGAACCCCACGCCGTTCTTCCTCGGCGGCGGTGACGGGGAGGCGGCCCCGGGGGGCTGGGCCGATTTGAACGAGACGCAGGGCCACCGTTTGGCCGAATTGGCGCGGCAGGGCGATACCCGCTCGCAACTCGGCCTCGCCGCCCTGCAAAGCGATCCCGACGATCCGCGCTATGATCCGCAGAATGCGGCGGCGCAGCTCACGCGCGCGATTGAGACCGGCTCAGCCGAAGCGCGCTATCAACTGGCCCAGCTCTACGAAGAGGGGCGGGGCGTGGAGCAGGACGAGGCCCGCGCGATGCAGCTTTATCGCGACGCTGCCGAGCGAGGCCACGCCGGGGCGTTGAACGATCTGGGCTTCATCCATTTGCAGGGCGAATTGGGGCAAAAGGCTGACCCCGAACTGGCGCTCGATTACTTCCGCCGTGCAGCCGACAGGCGACACCCTGCTGCGATGTTCAACTTTGCCGCGATGATCGACGATGACAAAGTGCCGGGGCGCGGGGCGGCGGACGCCGCGCTCTACCTCTATCGTGCGCTGCGGGCGGGGGATGGCACCCTGCTGGGGCTGATGCAGGAGGAGCCCCGTTTGTTCGACAGTGATACCCGCAAAGCGCTGCAACGCAAGCTGTCGGATTTCGGGTTTTATGACGGTGCGATCGACGGGCTTTATGGCGACGGTACCCAAGCCGCGATCCGCGCGGCATTTGGGATGGAGGCGGGTGCGGCTCAGGCCGAAGCCACTGAAACGACTGAGGAAACGGCGGAGGCCGAGACGTCGGAAACGCTTCCGATAACATCCGAGACGCCGCAAGAGGAGCCTGACCAAGAGCCGACAACCCAAACCGAAGACACCCCCAAAATCGATGCCGAGCCAGAGCCCGGCGCGGGGGAAAATGTCACCCCGGTTCTGCGTCCCAAACAGGCCGCGCGGGAGTGAATTTTGAAACAAGTAGTATTGCTTTTTCCCCTCCAGTAAGTTGGCAAAATTAATCCGGTTGCAATATCGCGGCCGATGGCTTTTGATTGGCGCATCAGTCAATAAAAACTTCTCTGGGGAGAACACCAATGAAAAAACTGCTTATGACATCCGCTTTGGCGACAGTTGCCGCGACATCGCTGGCCGCTGCCGAATGTAGCGAAGTCACCTTCTCCGACGTGGGCTGGACCGACATCACCGCCACCACCGCCGCCGCCTCTGTCGTGCTCGACGCGCTCGGCTATGACACCGAGACCAAGATCCTCGCCGTGCCGGTGACCTATACCTCCATGGCCTCCGGCGACATCGACGTGTTCTTGGGCAACTGGATGCCGACGATGGAAGGCGATATCGCCAAATACCGCGAAGAGGGCAGCGTTGACACCGTGCGCGCGAACCTCGAAGGCGCGAAATACACGCTGGCCGTAAACAAAGCCGCCGCGGATATGGGCATCAAGACCTTCGCCGACATCGCTGCCAATGCCGACGCACTCGAAGGCAAGATCTACGGCATTGAGCCGGGCAATGACGGCAACCGCCTGATCCAGTCGATGATCGACGAGAATGCCTTTGAACTGGGCGAATTCGAAGTCGTCGAATCCTCTGAACAGGGGATGCTCGCTCAGGTGCAGCGCGCCAGCCGCAAGGAAGAGCCTGTTGTCTTCCTTGGTTGGGAGCCGCACCCGATGAACGCCAATTTCGACCTGACCTATCTTGAGGGTGGTGACGATTACTTTGGCCCCGATCTGGGCGGTGCGACGGTTTACACCAACACCCGTGCCGGTTTCGTCGAAGAATGCCCGAACCTTGGCAAATTCCTCCAGAACCTCGAATTCAGCCTTGAGATGGAGAATGAGATCATGGGCGCGATCCTCGATGACGGCGAAAAGCCGGAAGAGGCCGCCGCCGATTGGATCAAGGCGAACGCTGACGTGCTCGACACATGGCTGGACGGTGTGACCACCGTCGATGGCGGCGATGCGATGGAAGCTGTCGCTTCGCTGAAGTGATCCTCACGCTATGATGGACAAGACCCGCCCCAGATCGATGGGGCGGGTCATTCTCATGCGCAATTCTCCAATCCTGAAGGACTGACATGGACTGGCTGACAGAAAACAAGATCCCCGTGGCCGATGTGGCCGAAGACGCGCTGGATTGGTTGCAAACGAACGGGGCGTGGTTCTTTGACGGGCTGTCGGACCTGATGGAACGGCTGATCGAGGCGATCCTCTGGGTGCTGCAAACCCCGCATCCGCTGATCCTGATCGCCGTCTTCGCCGCGATCACTTGGGCCATTCAGCGCAATTGGAAAACCGTGGCCTTTGTGGTGCTCGGCTTTCTGTTCATTCTGAACCAAGATTACTGGGAAGAGACGATGGAGAGCCTGACGCTGGTGCTCTCGGCCTGTGTGGTCTGCATGGGCGTGGGCGTGCCGATTGGCATTGCCGTGGCGCATCGGCCCCGGCTTTATGCATGGGTGGCCCCGGTCTTGGACCTGATGCAGACGCTGCCGACCTTCGTCTATCTGATCCCCGCGATTGTCTTTTTCGGCATCGGCATGGTGCCCGGGTTGATCGCCACGGTGATCTTTGTGCTGCCTGCGCCGATCCGGCTGACGCAACTGGGCATCTCCTCGACCCCCAAGGCGCTTCTTGAGGCCGCGCAGGCGTTCGGCGCCAAGCCGCGCCAGACGCTGTGGAAGATTGAGCTGCCCTATGCGTTGCCGCAGATCATGACGGGTCTGAACCAGACCATCATGCTGTCGCTCTCGATGGTGGTGATCGCAGCATTGGTGGGCGCAGACGGTTTGGGTGTGCCGGTGGTGCGTGCCCTGAACCAAGTCAACACAGGCTTGGGATTTGAATCCGGGTTGGTGATCGTTGTCGTGGCGATCATGCTCGACCGTATCCTGCGGGTGGGACGGAAATGACGAAAGCAGTAGAATTCGATAACGTATCCATCGTCTTTGGCGACAAGCCGGAGAAGGCGCTGCCGCTGATGGACGAAGGCCAAAGCCGCGCCGAGATCGAAGCGGCGACGGGGCAGGTGCTGGGCGTGCATGATTGCTCGCTCACCGTTGAGAATGGTGAGATCCTTGTGCTGATGGGCCTGTCGGGCTCGGGCAAATCGACGCTGTTGCGGGCGGTGAACGGGCTCAACCCCATGGTGCGCGGCACGGTGCGGGTCCATGCCGAGGGCTGGTCCTGCGATGTGCATGAGAGCAACGCGGCAGAGCTGCGCCGGGTGCGCCGTGAAGGCGTGTCGATGGTGTTCCAACAGTTCGGCCTGCTGCCCTGGCGCACGGTGCGCGACAATGTGGCGCTTGGGCTGGAACTGTCCAATGTGCCCAAGGGCGAGCGGTTGGAGCGGGCCGAGCGGCAGTTGAAGCTGGTGGGGCTCAGCGATTGGGCCGACCGCAAGGTGGGGGAGCTTTCGGGCGGGATGCAGCAGCGTGTGGGCCTTGCCCGTGCCTTTGCCACCGAAGCGCCGATCCTGCTGATGGATGAGCCTTTTTCGGCCCTCGATCCGCTGATCCGCACGCGGTTGCAGGATGAGCTGTTGGACCTGCAACGCGATCTTAACCGCACGATCATTTTCGTCAGCCATGACCTTGATGAGGCGTTCAAACTGGGCGGGCGTATTGCGATCATGGAAGGCGGGCGCATCGTGCAGATCGGCACCCCGCGCGAGATTTTCTCAAACCCCGCTTCGGATTATGTGGCGGAATTCGTGGCCAATATGAACCCGCTTGAGGTGCTGACCGCCCGCGATGTGATGGGGCCAGCCGATGGGGCCGCCCATCCTGAGACCAGCGCCGAGACGCCAGTGCGGGATCTGATGGACGGTCTGCGCGGCCCGGAGGCGGGTTTCGCCGTGATGGACGAGGGCAGGCAGATCGGCACGGTGACGGCGCATAGCATCGTGGAACGGCTGAAACGCTAGGGCGGGGTCCACCCGCCCGGCAGCGCTGTCTCACCGAGGGCAGCGCTGCCCACCGTGGTCGATAGGGATCAGTTCGCCGCTGTCCCGAGCGTCTTCAATATCGGACAATCTGGCCGGTCATCGCCCGCACAATCGCGGACCAGCGTGCTGAGCGTGTCGCGCATCTCTTGCAGGCCGCTGATCTTGGCCTCGATCTGCGCCAGATGGTCCTTGGCGATGGCCCGCACATCGGCACTGGCGCGGTTCTTGTCCTCCCATAGCGCCAACAGGTTGCGGCAATCTTCGATGCTGAACCCCAGCGTGCGGGCGCGGCCCAAAAAGGCGAGCTTGTGCATCTCGCTTTCGCGGAAGGCACGGTAGCCATTGGCGTCGCGCAGCGGTTTGACCAGCCCGATATCCTCATAATAGCGGATGGTTTTGGGCGGCAGCCCGGTGCGTTGTGAGACTTCTCCGATATTCATGGGACGATCCTATTCTGCGGCTACGTCTGCGGCCACGGGGGCGGCGGCCCGGGGGCCGTGGGATGGGGTGGCGCTCTCAGTCAGAGGGGCGGCGATCCAGCGCAAGCGCAGGGCGTTGCTGAGAACGAAAACGCTCGACAAGGCCATCGCCCCGGCGGCCAGCGCGGGCGACAAGAGCCAACCGGTCAGCGGGTAGAAGGCGCCAGCGGCCACGGGGATCAGCAGGACGTTATAGCCGAAGGCCCAGAAGAGGTTTTGCCGGATATTCGCCATGCTGCGCTGGCTTACGTCGATGGCATTGACCACGCCGCGTAGATCGCCCGACATCAGCACCACATCCGCCGCTTCGATCGCCACATCAGTGCCGGTGCCGATGGCCAGCCCGACATCGGCCTGCGCAAGCGCGGGCGCGTCGTTGATCCCGTCGCCCACGTAGGCGATGCGGTTGTCACCTTTTCTCAGGTCGTCGATGGCGGCCACTTTGCCATCGGGCAGTACCTCGGCGACGACGCGGTCGATGCCCAGTTGCGCCGCGATGGCCTCTGCCGTGCCGCGGTTGTCGCCGGTGATCATCGCCACTTCGAGGTTGAGGTCGTGCAGCCGCGCGATGGCCTCGGGCGTGCCGGGTTTGATCGGGTCCGCCACGGCGATGACCGCCGCTAATTTGCCGTCGATCGCGGCGAACAGCGGGGTTTTGCCGGCCTTGGCCAGATCCGCGCTGATCCGCTGAGCGTTGCCCAGATCAATCCCCTCGCGGGTCATCAGGCGGTCCGCGCCCAGCGTGATCCGGCGGCCCGCCACCAATGCGCTGACGCCGTAGCCGGTATGGGATTGGAAATCGCTCACCTCGCGCGGCACGGGGCCAGCCGCTTCGGCCCGGCGCAGGATGGCTTGGGCGATGGGATGTTCTGAGCGGGCCTCGACCGCGCCGATCAGCGGCAGCAGCCTCTCCTCGGTCATGTCGTTCATCAGCACGAGGTCGGTAAGTTCGGGGGTGCCCTTGGTCAGCGTGCCGGTCTTGTCCAAGGCAACGGTCTTGACGCCCTGTAGGCTTTGCAGCGCATCGCCTTGCCGGAACAGCACGCCCAGTTGCGCCGCCCGCCCGGTGCCGACCATGATCGACGTAGGCGTGGCCAGCCCCATGGCACAGGGGCAGGCGATGATCAGCACCGCCACTGCCGCCACTAATGCATGGCTGAGCGAGGGGCCAAAGGCCAGCCAGAGGCCAAAGGTCACCAGCGCAACGGCGATCACCGCGGGGACGAACCACAGGGTGATGCGGTTGACCAAGTCCTGAATGGGCAGTTTCGCGCCTTGGGCCTCTTCGACCATGCGGATGATCTGCGCCAGAACCGTGTCGCCGCCAACCTTCGTGGCGCGATAGGTCAGGCTGCCGGTGCCATTGACCGTGCCGCCGACAAGTGCCGCGCCGCCGGCCTTTTCCACCGGCACAGGCTCGCCGGTAATCATGCTTTCATCGACATAGGATCGCCCTTCGACGACGATGCCGTCGGTGGCGATCTTCTCACCCGGGCGGAGGTAGATGATGTCGCCGGTTTCGACCTTTTCCAAGGGCAGTTCGATGACAGCGCCGTCGCGCTCGACCCGTGCGCTGGTGGCGCGCAGGCCCATAAGCTTGGCAATCGCGGCCCCGGTGCGCCCCTTGGCGCGGGCCTCAAGATAGCGGCCCAGCAGGATCAGCGTCACGATGACGGCGGCGGCTTCGAAATAGACCACGCGGCTGCCTTCGGGCAACAGCCCCGGCGCAAAGAGCGCGGTGACCGAGTAGAGCCAAGCCGCCCCCGATCCAAGTGCCACGAGAGAGTTCATATCCGGCACGCCCTTCGCCAGCGCAGGCAGGCCATTGCTATAGAAATGCCAGCCCGGCCATGCCAGCACGAGGGTGGTGAGGAGGAATTGAATAAGCCAGCTTGTCTCCGTCCCGATGGTCGCCGCGATCCAATGGTGAAAAGCGGGCACCAGATGGCCGCCCATCTCAAGCACGAAAACGGGTAAGGTGAGCGCGGCGGCCAGCAGGGTCATCCGTTTGAGGTGGATGGCCTCCGCTTCCTTGCGCGTCGCGGCGTCGGGGGTGCCCGCCTCGGGCGTGTCGACGCTGGCGGGATAGCCCGCCTTTGCCGCCGCATCGCGCAGGGCGGGCAAAAGATCGGCGTCTTCCAAGGTTTCGACCCGCGCTTCTTCGCTGGCGAGGTTCACGGTGGTCGAGAGCACCCCCGGCACCGCAAGCAGCGCGCGTTCCACACGGCCCAGGCAGGAGGCGCAGCTCATGTTCGACAGCCGCAAACGATGGGTGGTCTTGCGCGCCGGGTAGCCCGCCTGCGCCAAGGCGGCGTCGAGCTCGCCTGCGTTAAACGCGGGGTGTGCCGTCACGCGCACGGTTTCTGCCGCAAGATTCACCCGGGCCTCACCGATCCCCTCCAGCGCGTTTAGCGCTTTTTCGACACGCCCCACACAGGACGCGCAGCTTATGTTCTGCACGCCAAAAGTGAGTGTTTCCGCTTTGCCCATTTCACGCCCTCTATTCGTCTTGGGCTGAGTATGGGGCTTCCAGTTGCTGGAGGGTCAAGTGGTCATTTTCGGAAAATTGATTTGGTAGCGCGGCGGCACAGGCGCGGCAGTTTTGCGGCCCGCTAGGGCACAGAGGCATATGCACAAGAGCGACCACCACCTATCCCTTCACCGCCCCTATAACCGGAAGCATATCTTAATACCTTTCTGCGTAAGTCCTCAGAACCCGCTTCGTCGCTAGGCTGTATCTTAAAAGGTTGTGAACAAAGATATGCATTTTTACACTTATTTTCTCGGCACGTTCACGGCGCAGCACTTGCGCCGCCTTTCGGCCTTGGCAGGGCAGGGGCCTTGGCTTCGGATGATCGCGGCAATGTTTTGGACTTTGTTCTTGCTGGCTTTGCTGACCAGAGCCGCCTTGGCGCAGCAGCTCATTCTCAATCCCGTCGCCGCGCCCACCGTGGTCGGGGCAGGCGTGGGCGAGCGGGCCTTGTGGCGCAACGCAGGTACGGTTGGCGGGGTGTCGGTCGATATCGTCGGTGAAATGGCCTTTGCGGGCCGGGATCACGTTTTCGCCTCTGGCAATGGGCAAATCCAGATTACCTCGACCGGGCAAGACCCGCATTTCATGGATTTCTACCTCTATGAGGCGGGCACCCATAACATCACGACCAATACCGGCGGGGTTCCGGTGGTTGCGGATGTTTTCATTCAGATCAATGACATCGACGGTCCGTTGAATGAGCAGGTCTATGTGAACGTCTGCGACGGCACGGTCGAATATGTCCGCATTGACCGCGGCGCGACGACCTATCGGGGCTATATCGAAGGGCCGGATGCGAACCTTGGGACAGAGGTGTTCTATCTCGCCGGGGACCGCAACTATAGCAACCAGCCGGTATCGGGGCTTGAAATCTTCTACCCGCAGACCTCGACCTTCCGCTTTGGTCGGACCGCCAACAGTGGCTTCCTCGTCCTGCTCGCCAATCCGACCTATGACGAAGCGCAGACCTATGACCTGCAATGCGGTGACTTCAAAGCGCCCGTTTTGCAGGACGATCTGAAAGAACAGGTGCTGAGCGAGCCTGTGGTGGTCAACATCCTGTTCAACGACAGTGTCGCGACGGAAAACAACAATGCGCCGGCGAATAATTCGGGCCAGCCCAGCGAATATGCGAAACAGGCTGTCGATCTGATCCCCCCTGCCGGGGCGCAGAACATCGTGACAGATTCCGAAGGCCACCGGGTGGGTTTCGACATTCTGGGCGAGGGCACATGGAGCTATGACGACCTGACCGGGGAGTTGACCTTCACCCCCTTCGTCGCCTTCTTTGCCGCGCCGACGCCGATCAGCTACCGCTATCAATCGCCCATCATCCTGCCGAATGAGCCGCGGGCCTATTCCGCGCCCGCGCAGGTCTCGATCGATGTGGGCTCTGTCGGTCTGCTGAAACTGGCGCAATTGGTCGATACCAACCTCAACGGCTATGCCGATCCGGGTGAGACGATCGCCTATGTCTTTACCGCTGAGAACTTCGGCAATGTCGATCTCACCAATGTGCAGCTTGCCGAGACGCAGTTCAGCGGCAAGGGCGTGCCCCCGGTGATCACCTTTCAGGCCGCCACGTCGCTGTCGCCCGAAGGTACGCTGCTGGTCGGGGAGAAGGCCGTCTATACGGCGACTTACACGCTGGTGCCTGAGGATCTGGACACCACGATCAGCAACCAAGCGGAGGTCACGGCCCAGACACCGGGGGGGACGGCAGTCTCGGACCTGTCGGATTCCGAGAACCCCGGTGACGGGGATGGCGTGGCGTCGAACGGGCCGGGCGAAGGGCGTGATGATCCCACGACGATCTACGCAGGCTCCGGCCCCGACCGGGGGGATGCGCCGGTCACCTATGGCGATCCGCAGCACGCGGACACCGCGCAATATTGGATCGGCGCACTCAACGGTGACGGCGACGGCTCGGCGCAACATTCCGTCGATGGCACCGGCGATGACCTCGACGGTAAGGATGACGAAAGCGAAGAGAGCTTTCCCCAGCTCTATGGCGATCTGACCCGCACGGTGACCGTGGTGGTGAACGAGCCCACCCCCGGCACCGGTTACCTACAGGCTTTCGTTGATTTCGGCGGCGATGGCCTCTTCCTTGGTGATCAGGTCGCGACGGATATCCAAGACGGCGGGGCGCAAGACCTCGACGGGGTGGTGAATGGTGAGATCTCATTCCCCGTCAGCGTGCCGGTCACCGCCGTTCTGACGCCGACCTTCGTCCGGCTGCGCTGGTCCTCGACCGCGGGGCTTGATGCGATCACCCCCGCCCCGGATGGGGAGGTCGAAGACTATGGCATCACCATCAGGACACCGCCCGACGCCGACCGGGGCGATGCCCCTGCGAGCTATGGCGATCCGCAGCATATCATCGAAGGCCCGGGCGCGCCTGAGATCTATCTGGGCAGCACCCCGCCGGATATCGATCTGCTGACGCAGAACTCCATCGGGGCCACGGGGGATGATGCCGATGGGTCGGATGATGAGGACGGGGTGACCCTGCCGCAATTCTACCGTGGTGGTCTGGCCGAGATCACGGTGACAGTCAGCGATCTGATTGCCGCGCCGGGGTCGTCCTATCTGCAGGCCTTTATCGACTTCGATGGCGATGGCACCTTTAACCAAGCCGGGGAGCAGGTGGCGGTGAACCTGCAAGACGGCGGCCCGCAGGATAAGGACGGCCTCAGCAATGGCACGATCCTGTTCGAAGTGGCTGTGCCCGCGGGGGCCACGACACTGCCCACCTATGCCCGCTTTCGCTGGTCGACCGACAGCACTGGCCTTGTCACAGCCTTTGAGGGGGAGGTGGAGGACTATACGCTCACCATTTCAAGCGATCCGCCGCCGCTGGTCTGCGATGCTTCGCTCTATGCCATCGTCGACAGCCCCTCTGCGCTGAGGCGTATGACCTTCCGCGATGGTGGGGGGAGCTATGCCACGACGGTTGAGACCTCGGGCAGCACCGGACAGAACCGCGACGGCGCCTGGGGCTATAACGCGCTGGACGGCTATATCTATGGGGTGGATCAAAGTAGCCGCAGGCTTTTCCGGATCGATGGCGCGGGCGACATTACGGACTTCGGCAATATCCCCGGGGCGCAGAATGCGCGGAATGCCGGAGACATATTACCCAACGGCCGAATGATCTACGAGGCTGATCAGACCACTTGGCAAGTTGTCGATCTTACCAACCCCGCCACGCCGCTCGCCCTGGGGCAGATCAATCTCACCGTAAGCGTGAACCCCGAAGACTTGGCCTATAATCCCGTGGATGGTCTGGTTTATGGGATCGACAGCTTTACCGGTCTGCTGTTCCGCGCGGCTGTCAACAATGGCACGCCGGGCACGGTAACGCCGCAAGCCATTGGCGCAGCTGTCTATTCAGGCGTCTTCGACGCATTGTGGTTCGACCGTGATGGCCGGCTGTACGGCTATTCCAACACCACCAACAACCTCTTCGTCATCTCAACGGCGACAGGTGTGCCGCAACTGGTATCCGGCATTCCCGTCGATGAGGGCGGGCGCAGCGATGGCATCTCTTGCCGGGGGCCGGCACCGATCCCACTGGGGGGCATTTCGGGCAACATCTACGAAGACGCGGATGCCTCGGACGTGAGAGACAATGGGGAGACTAATTTCGGCGCGGGTGTGGGCATCTCGGTCTTTGCCGACAATGGCACCCCGGCCAATACCGCCGATGACATCTTTCTAGTAACCACGGATACCTTGGCCGATGGCACCTATGCGGTGGGGGAGTTGATGGTGAACACGACCTACCGTGTCGCATTGGACGAGGCGGACCCCGATCTGCCTTCGGGGCTGACCATCGGCACCTCCAACCCGCTGCTTGGCGTTCCTGTCTCCGGCAATAGCGTGACCAGTGACCAAGACTTTGGCTTCGATCCCGCAGGCAGTGACCTCGAACTCAGCAAAATCGCCGCCGCTACCGGTACCACGACACCGATCACCAATGTGTCGGAGGGGGATACCATCGATTGGATCATCACCATCACCAATGTCAGCGGCGGCTCGCCCTCGGGGGTCAAGGTGATCGACCAGATCCCAAGCGGTTTCGCCTATGTCTCGGACGATGCGCCCGCGACGGGGGATACCTATGACCCCGACACAGGCTTGTGGTTCGTGGATGAACTGCTCAGCGGAGAGAGCGAGACCCTGACCATCACCACCACGGTGCTGGGCAGTGGTGATTTCACCAATCAGGCCGAGATCATCTATAGCTCTCTACCCGATCCCGACAGCGATCCCAGCACGGGGCCGTTGACCGATGACCTGTTCGACCAACTGCCCGACGATGACGAAGCTTCCTATTCCGTGACCCTCGTCACCGGAGAGCGGATTTTGACGGGCCGTGTCTTTATCGACAATGGTGCAGATGGCGGCACCGCCCATGACGCCCTCCGCAACGGCAGCGAAGGGGGGGCATCTTCGGCGGTATTGGAGATCCTCGACAGTGGTGGTGCGGTACTGGCGACCCCCGGTCTCGCGACCGATGGCACTTGGAGCTATGGGCTTTCTGGCAGCTACAGCGGGCCGATCACGATCCGCGCGATCCCGGCGAATGACTACCGGGCGATCTCGGAAGCGACGACTGGCCTGCCTGATTTGGTCGACACCAACCCGCATGACGGTGAATTCACCTTCACGCCCGAGGCTTTCGGCAATCGCATGGGGTTGGACATCGGTCTGCTGAAACTGCCCAGTCTGACCAACGACCGGACCACGACCGTCGCACAGGGGCAGGTTGCGACCTTGCCGCATATCTATACCGCCACCTCAGACGGGCAGGTGACCTTCTCCTACGCCGGTGCCACTTCGACCCCCACAGGCGCGTTCAGCGCGGCGCTGTTCCAAGATATCGGCTGTGACGATAACGTCGATGGGCCGATCACCGGCCCCATCGCCGTCACCACGGGGCAGACCATCTGTATCGTCTCACGGGTATCAGCCGGTTCGGGCGCTGGGCAGGGTAGTACCTACACCTATCAGGTGCTGGCGACCACGGCATTCGCCCGGACCACGGTGACCAGTTCGGCCAGCAATACCGATGAGGTTTCGGTCGGGGGGCGTTCCACCCAGATCGAACTGCGCAAAACGGTCGAGAATGAGACCCAAGGCACCGGGGAGGGCACCACCAACCTCGGCAGTGTGAATGATATCCTTCTGTACCGCATCTATCTGCAAAACAACGCGACCACGCAGGCGTCCAACGTCAAGATCTACGATAGAACCCCGCCTTATACGCAGCTGTCGGAGCCTATCGTCGATCCGCAACAGGTCTCGCCCAACCTCAGCTGTGATCTGGTGGCGCCGACAAGCAATGTGGCCAGCTATGCCGGGACGATCGAGTGGAATTGCACGGGCCATATGTTGCCGGGAGAGACCGGGGCCGTGCAATTCAGGGTCGGCATTCAATAGGTCGCTAGTGCGTGTCGGAGTGGCGGTGCATTTTGATGCGTCGCCAGCCGTTTTTTGACGGATGATCAACATTGATGCGCATAGGAAAACGGCACCCAAACAGGGCTGCCGATCTTGGCATGGGCGACCCCCGTCATACGCGCGCTATCGCTTGCCTTCCCCCGCGGAGCCTGCAAACGGTAGAGTAAGCGACGCAAGCCCTGCCGCCCCGACCAACCCCCCTAAGGACCGCCCATGACCAAGTTCTGCCTGACCGTGACCTGCCCCTCGCAACGCGGGATCGTTGCCGCCATCGCCAATTACATCGCTGAAACCGGCTGCAACATCACCGACAGCGCGCAGTTCGACGACACCGAAAACGGCCAGTTCTTCATGCGCATCAGCGCCGAGGCCGAAACCGGTGCCACGCTCGAGACCCTGCGCGAGGGGTTCACAGCGGTCGCGGAACCCTTTGGCATGACCTATGAATTCCACGACCAAGACACCACGATGAAGGTTGTGGTCATGGTCTCGCGCTTTGGCCACTGCCTGAACGATCTGCTCTACCGGGTGCGCATCGGCGCGCTCCCGATTGAGATCGTCGCCGTGATCTCGAACCATATGGATTATCAAAAGGTTGTGGCGAACCACGATATTCCATTTCACTGCATCAAGGTGACGAAGGAGAACAAACCGCAGGCCGAAGCGCGGATCATGGAAGTGGTTGAGGAAACCGGCGCCGAGCTGATCGTGCTGGCGCGCTACATGCAGATCTTGTCTGACGCCATGTGCCAGAAGATGTCAGGGCGGATCATCAACATTCACCATTCCTTCCTGCCGTCCTTCAAGGGGGCGAACCCTTACAAGCAGGCCTATGAAAGGGGCGTGAAATTGATCGGTGCCACGTCGCATTACGTCACCGCCGATCTGGACGAGGGGCCGATCATCGAACAGGACATCGTGCGCATCACCCATGCGCAAAGCGCCTCGGATTATGTCTCGCTCGGTCGCGATGTGGAGGCGAGCGTTTTGGCGCGCGCGATTCACGCCCATGCCCACCACCGGGTGTTTCTGAACGGCAATAAAACCGTGGTCTTTCCCGCATCGCCCGGCAGCTACAGCTCCAAGCGGATGGGCTAGGGGCCATCGGGCGGCTTGGCCGAGCCTGTAGGCAGGCGTAAACCAGCGTCCAACAGCAGCGGATCAGCGCATGATTTAAAGAGAGAAGTGGTGCCCCCACACGGACTCGAACCGCGGACCTACTGATTACAAATCAGTTGCTCTACCAGCTGAGCTATAGGGGCACTGAGGGCTCATTTAGAGAAAGGAGCCGGGGGGTGCAAGAGGGGAAATGCGAGATTCTTTCGGATTTTACACGCGCGCCGGGACGGGCTATTCAACGCCGAGATTTTCAAGGGTAAGCAGAGTATCATGCAGCTCGTTTTGCACACAGGTGTCCATTTCACGGAAGACGAGCGGCTGTTGAAATGCCTGCTGCGCAATCAGGACGATTTCGCCAAGACGGGCGTCAAAGTGCCCGGGCCCAGCACCTATCGCAACCTGTTTCGCGACACGCTCAACGCGATGCATAAAGCGGAGCCGTCGGAGGTGGCGCGGGATGTACTGTTGGATGCGATCCTCGATGATGGGACAGCCAGCCGGGTGATCCTGTCGGATGCGAATTTCTTCCGCTCGCCTGCCACGGCCCTGCAAGAAGGCGTGCTTTATCCCGCCGCCGCCGTGCGCATGCTGCGCATGGCGCAGCTTTTCCCCGAGGATGAGATTCGCATCTTTATGGCGATCCGCAATCCCGCCTCCCTCGTGCCGGTGCTTTATGAGAAAGCTGCGGATAAAACCTCGGCCGCGTTCTGGGGAGAGCGGGGGCCGGAGGACCTGCGCTGGTCCGAGACGATCGGCCAGCTGCGCGAGGCGGCGCCGGGGATTTCCATCACCCTGTGGTGCAATGAAGACGCGCCGCTGATCTGGGCGCAGATCATTCGCGAGATGGCGGGGCTGGCGCCCGAGACCAAGATCAAAGGCGGTTTCGATCTTTTGCAGACGATCATGTCGGAGGAGGGGATGAAGCGCTTTCGCGGCTATCTCGACACCCACCCCGATATGTCCGAGGCGCAGAAGCGCCGCGTGATCACCGCGTTCCTCGACAAATACGCGCTTGAGGAAGAGATCGAAGAAGAGCTCGACATGCCCGGCTGGACCGAGGAATTGGTCGAGCGGATGACGGCGATCTATGACGCGGATGTCGAGGTCATCCGCGCCATGCCGGGCGTCACCCTGATCGCGCCCTAAGCCCCGGCCAATTCGGTGATCACGTCATAGGCCATGGCCACATCTTCGGCCGTGGCGGTGAAGGCACCTGCTTGGAAGCGGATCACGAATGCTCCGTCGATGCGGGTCTGGGTCAGGTAAATGCGCCCATCGTCGTTGATCCGGTTCAGCAGGTCTTGGTTATGGGCATCGAGGTCTTCGCCGCCGAGATGGCGGAAGGTGAAGAGCGATAGCATCGGCTGGGTCACGATCTCGAACCCCTCCGTCGCGTCCAGCCGCGCGGCTAAATCCTGCGCCCATGTCACATGGTTGCGGATCATCTCGCGCAGCCCCTCCAGCCCATGGGCGCGGATCAGGAACCACAGTTTGAGCGCGCGGAAACGGCGGCCCAGCGGCACGGACCATTCGGAATAGTTCACCACGCCATCCGCGCCATGGGTCTTCAGATACTCCGGCTGAATCGCCAAGGTACGCACCAGATCGTCGGGATTGCGCAGGAAGTGGGTCGTGCAGTCAAACTGCGCCCCCAGCCATTTATGCGGGTTCATCACCACCGAGTCGGCCCGTTCGACCCCGGCCCAAAGGCTGCGGAATTCAGGACAGATCATCGCCGACCCGGCCCAAGCGGCGTCGACATGGGTGTAGAGCGCCTCGGCCTCGGCCACATCCATCACGGCGGCAATGTCATCGCTGGCCCCCGCGCTGGTGCCGCCGGTGCAGGCGATGATGCCCGCAGGCAGATGCCCCGCCGCGCGGTCGGCGGCGATGGCGGCGCGGAGCGCACCGGCGTCCATCGCGCGGGTCGCCCCTTGGGTCGGAATGCGGACAAGGTTCTCTTCGCCCAGCCCCGCGATCCAAATGGCTCGGTCGACCGAGGTATGCACCTCTGCCGAGCAATAGACCCGCAGGCGCGGCTGCCCCGACAGCCCCGCGCGGTTGCCCTGCCAATCAAGCGCGCGTTCGCGCATGGTCAGCACGGCACAAAGCGTGGCGGAGCTGGCGCTGTCTTGGATCACCCCGGTAAAGCCATCCGGCAGGCCGATCGCCTGACGCATCCAATCGCAAACGCGGGTCTCCAACTCCGTCGCTGCCGGAGAGGTCTGCCACAGCATGCATTGCGCCGCGATGGCTGAGACGAAATATTCCGCCAGCACCGAGACCGGCGCGGCATTGGCGGGGAAATAGGCAAAGAAGCGGGGGTGCTGCCAATGGGTCATGCCCGGCATGAGGGTCTGTTCGAAATCGTCGAAGATCGCCTGCATCGCCTCGGCCCCTTCGGGCGGGGCATCGGGCAGGGCGGATAGCACCGCGCCGGGGGCCACCTGCGCGCGCACCGGGCGGTTGCGCAGACCTGCGTGGTAATCGGCAGCCCAATCGGCGGCGCGGCGGCCCCAAGCTCGGAACTCCTCCCAATTCATGCGCCGCTCCCTTGCTGTGGAATTCTGGTTGTCATCCGCATTTCCCGCCCCATGTTGTTGTATTGTCTCACTGTTGTTCCGCTGGGCTTGACCTCTTCAAGAATGTTGTCGCAGCGGCTATGGTGGTCGTCACGCCCTTTTGGGCGGTCTTTGACTTGGTAAGTAGCGATCAGGAAACCGTCAAGAATGGCCCCAATGCCCCCCCTGCGCCGCACTGCCCGCTCCCTTCCGATTGCGCTTTTGCGCGCGCGGGAAAGGGTGATGGGGCCGATCCGCGAGATCTTGAACGAAAGCGGCATCTCGGAACAGAAGTTCCGCGTGCTGCGCGTGGTCGAGGAATCCGGCCCGATGGAGCAGACCGCACTGGCGCAGCAGGCCTGTCTGCTGCTGCCGAGCCTGACCCGCATGCTGCGCGCGATGGAGGAGGAGGGGCTGCTCAGCCGCGCCAGCGATCCCGATGACGGGCGCAAATCCATCGTCACGATCACCGATCAGGGCCGTCAGGTGATCCAAGACCACGCGGGTGATGCGGCGGCGCTGTTCTCTGACTTCGAGGCGCGTTTCGGCAAGCAGCGAATGGAAGACCTGCTCGATATGCTTGAAGATCTCGTCAATCTGGACATGCAGAAAAAGACCGACGGGCAAAAGAAAGACTGACGGGAAAGGTGTTAGCGGGCAGGGGGTTAGCCCCCTTGCGCCATCCGCCGTACCGCGCAGATCCCCGCCAGCGCCATGCGGCTGCCATCGGCCTCGGTCGCCGGTGCGCCCTGTTGCGACAGCGCCCGCAGATAGAGCGGCACAGCCCCGCTCGTGCCGATCACCGCCAGCGTTTGCCCCAGCCAATAGGCCCGCGCCGCCGCCAGTTCCGCCCCGATCAAAGTGCCGGCCAGCCGCGCCTCTGCGGTTGGTGGCGGGATGTCCTGCAAGGCCAGATCGGCCCGGATCGAGGCCAGCCGCCCCGCCATGCGCTCGGGCCGCGACAGCCCATCGCTGAGCGCATCGTCAAAGGCCGTGTCGTCCAGCGCCGTGCCCTCAGCAGGGGTGCCATCGCCCAAGAGGGCCAGCAATTCCCCGGTCAGGAAGGTCTGAAAACTCACCACCTCGCCCGCGCTGATCTGCGCCCAGACCGACGTGTCTCCGGGCAGGCAGATCACCCCGTCCCAGTCTTTGTTGAGGCTCAGAAACCCCGCGATGCGCGTTTCGGCCCCTTGCAGCAGGCCGCTGGGGGTCTGCTGGCGCAGGGATGGGATGACCTGAAGGTCGAAGTTGTCGGTGGCGACAGCCGTTGTGCGCTCAGCCGTGGCGGAGCAGGGCACCATGCGCGGCGTGGCATCGGTCCTGCCTGCGGGCAAGCCAGCGACGAAAACCGGCAGGCGGGGCAGTTGCCACGGGGCGGTCAGCTTAGCGAGCGCGGCGTCGAAGGCCGCGAGGTCGCCGGGTTCGGCAGTCTCGCCATCGCTCGTGGCGCTCTCAAGCGCCGATGCGCCCTGCATGGCCCAGACCTGCAAACGCGCCTCGTGAACCTCTACCGCCAGCCAATCTGCATTGCTCAAACCCGTCATCGCGCTGCCCCTCGTCGTGGAATGTTCCGACGGCATAGGCCCTATGGCCTGCGGGTTCAACGCGTCCGCTGGACGCAAACAGACGAACCACCAATTTGCTTCAAGCCTAAAATATTTATTCTTGAACGAAAAAGCGACTCGCCCTAGGCTCCCTTCCAAAGCGAACCAGAGGGGAATTTCGATGCGTGCAATCTGTCTTGGCGGCGGTCCTGCGGGGCTGTACTTCGCGATCTCTCTCAAGCTGCGCCAGCCCGAGGCCGATGTCACCGTGCTTGAGCGCAACCGCCCCGATGACACCTTCGGCTGGGGCGTCGTGCTCTCGGACGAGACGCTGGACAACCTCGAGGCCAATGATCCCGTCTCGGCCAAGGAAATCCGCAGCCACTTCGCCTATTGGGACGACATCGCGCTCCACCACAAGGGCAACACGATCCTCAGCTCCGGCCATGGTTTCTGCGGCATCGGGCGCAAGCGCCTTTTGCTGATCCTGCAGGAGCGGGCCCGCGAGCTGGGTGTGAATCTGCAGTTCGAGACCGAGGTGAAGGCCGCTTCGGAATACATGGACGACTACGATCTGGTTGTCGCCTCGGACGGTCTGAACTCCAAGACCCGGATGGAGTTCGAAGACACTTTCAAGCCCGACATCGACGTGCGCCGCTGCCCCTTCGTTTGGCTCGGCACGCATCAGAAGTTCGACAACGCCTTCACCTTTATCTTCGAAAAGACCGACGAGGGCTGGATCTGGGTTCACGCCTACCAATTCGACAAGGACACGGCGACTTTCATCGTCGAATGCAGCCAGGAGACCTTCGACGCCTACGGCTTCGGCGAGAAGACGCAGGAAGAGACGATCGCGATCTGCGAGGAGATCTTCAAAGACCACCTCGACGGGCACAAGCTGATGACCAACGCCAGCCACATCCGCGGCTCGGCCTGGATCAAGTTCCCCCGCGTGCTGTGCGAAAAGTGGAGCCACGAGAATGTCGTTCTGCTGGGCGATGCCTCGGCCACGGCGCATTTCTCGATCGGCTCGGGCACGAAACTGGCGCTGGAATCGGCGATCTCGCTCGCGAAACACGTCACCGACGACGCCGATCTGCCGACGGCTTTCGAGAAATACGAGGAGGCCCGCCGCCTTGAGGTGCTGCGCCTGCAATCGGCGGCGCGGAACTCGGTCGAATGGTTCGAGGACGTGGAGCGCTATCTTGATCTCGACCCGGTGCAGTTGAACTACTCCATGCTGACGCGCAGCCAGCGGATCAGCCACGAGAACCTGCGCGAGCGGGATCCGAAATGGCTTGAGGGGGCCGAGAAATGGTTCCTCGAACAGGCCGGCGCCGACACGAATGGCCCGATCCGTGCCCCGATGTTCGCCCCCTTCCGCCTGCGCGACATGAAACTCGAAAACCGCATCGTCGTCTCGCCCATGGCGCAGTACAAGGCCGTCGACGGCTGCCCCACCGACTGGCATCTCATCCATTACGCCGAACGCGCCAAGGGCGGCGCAGGGCTGGTCTATACCGAGATGACCTGCGTCTCTCCCGAGGGCCGGATCACGCCGGGCTGCCCCGGCCTCTACGCGCCCGAGCATGAGGCGGCGTGGAAGCGGCTCACGGATTTCGTCCATGCCGAGACCGACGCCAAGATCTGCTGCCAGATCGGCCACTCGGGCCGCAAGGGCTCGACCCAACTCGGCTGGGAAGAAATGGACGCGCCGCTGAAAGCCGGCAACTGGGAGATCATCTCGGCATCGCCGATCCCGTGGTCGGAAAACAACGCCGTGCCGAAGGAAGCGACGCGCGAAGACATGGACCAGATCCGCGACGAATTTGTCGAGGCCGCCCGCATGGCGGACCGCGCCAATTTCGACATGATCGAACTGCACGCGGCCCACGGTTACCTGATCTCGTCCTTCATCTCCCCCCTGTCGAACCAGCGCGAAGATGAATACGGCGGCAGCCTTGAGAACCGCATGCGCTACCCGCTGGAAGTCTTCCGCGCGATGCGCGATGCATGGCCCGAGGAAAAGCCGATGGCGGTGCGCATCTCGGCCAACGACTGGGTCGAGGAAGACGGCGTCACGCCCGAGGAAGCGGTCGAGATCGCGCGCATGTTCAGCGCGGCCGGGGCCGACATCATCGACGTCTCGGCGGGCCAGACCTCGAAACAGGCCAAGCCGGTCTATGGCCGCATGTTCCAGACGCCCTTCAGTGACCGCATCCGCAACGACGGCGGGATCAAGACCATGGCCGTGGGCAACATCTACGAGGCCGACCACGTGAACTCGATCCTCATGGCGGGCCGCGCCGATCTGGTCTGCCTCGCCCGCCCGCATCTGGCCGATCCCTATTGGACCCTGCACGCCGCCGCCGCCATCGGTGACCGCCACGCCGACTGGCCGCTGCCCTACGGCCCGGGCCGGGACCAGGCATGGCGTCTGGCGGACCGCGCCGCGGAGATGGAGAAGGTATGAGCCATATCGTCATCACCGGCGGCGGCACCGGCGTGGGAGCCGAGATCGCCCATGCGGTGGCCGACACCGGCGCCAAGGTGACCATCATGGGCCGCCGCGAAGCGCCCCTGCGCGAGCAGGGGGTGCCGTTCCAGACCTGCGACGTGACCGATCCGGAAGCGGTGCAGGCCGCCTTCGCCGCCGCGCGCGCTGAGAATGGCCCCATCACCGGCGTCGTCGCCAATGCGGGCGCGGCCCATTCCGCGCCTTTCCAGAAGATCACCGCGCAGGACATGACCGACATGATGGCGGTCAATGTCACCGGCGTCTTCAACGTCTGGCAGGCGGCACTGGCGGAGATGAAGGAGGCCGGGCAGGGGCGGCTCATCGCCGTGGCCTCGACCGCGGGCCTCAAGGGTTACCCATATGTCGCGGGCTATGTCGCGGCGAAACACGGTGTCGTCGGCCTCACCCGCGCGCTGGCGCTGGAACTGGCGCGCACCGGCATCACCGTGAACGCGATCTGCCCCGGTTTCATCGACACGCCGCTTCTGGAACGCTCGGTCGAGAATATCACCAAGACCACCGGCAAGAACGCCGAGGAGGCCCGCGCCCTGCTGAAACGCGCCAGCCCGCAGAACCGCTTCGTGGAGACCTCCGAGGTTGCGGGCGCCGTGCTCTATCTGCTCTCAGACGCGGCGGCTTCCGTCAACGGCCACGCGCTGGCGCTATCGGGGGGCGAGGTGTGAGCGACGCAGCCAAGGATCGCGTCCGGCTCTGGCTGCGGCTGCTGAAAGTGGTGCGCGGGCTGGAGCAGGAGTTGCGCGACAGGCTGCGGCGCGAGCATAACACCACGCTGCCGCGTTTCGACGTGATGTCGGCCCTCTCGCGCCACCCCGAGGGGCTGAAGATGAGCCAGCTTTCCGGCGTGCTGCGGGTGTCCAACGGCAATGTCACCGGCATCGCCGACCGCCTCAGCGAAGAGGGGCTGGTGGAGCGCATCCCCGTGCCGGGCGACCGGCGTGCGATGATGCTGCGGCTGACGCCTGAGGGGGCGGCGCAATTCGCCCGCCAAGCGCAGGCGCATGAAGACTGGATCAACGAAAAACTGCGCGGAATCTCCTCCGAGGAAGCCCGCGCCATGGCGGCCCGCCTACAAGCCTTCGCCGCCCAAACGGAAGAAGAGGAAAAAGCCAATGCGCAGTGATGTGACGCATTTTCAATGCGAGATCAAAGACCGGATCGCCACCGTGCGGCTCGACCGGCCCGACCGCAAGAACCCGCTGACCTTCGACAGCTACGCCGAGCTGCGCGACTGGTTCCGCGATCTGGTCTATGCCGATGACGTCGACGTGGTGATCTTCGGCTCCAACGGGGGTAACTTTAGCTCTGGCGGGGATGTGCATGATATCATTGGCCCTTTGACCAAGATGAACATGAAAGAGCTGCTGCAATTCACCCGCATGACCGGCGATCTGGTCAAGGCCATCGTGAACTGCGGCAAGCCGGTGATCGCCGCCGTCGACGGTGTCTGCGTCGGCGCGGGCGCGATCATCGCCATGGCCTCGGACCTGCGGCTGGCGACGGCGGAGGCCAAGACGGCTTTCCTCTTCACCCGCGTGGGCCTTGCCGGCTGCGACATGGGCGCCTGCGCGATCCTGCCGCGCATCATCGGCCAGACACGGGCGGCCGAGCTGCTCTACACCGGCCGCTCGATGTCAGCCGAAGAAGGCGAACGCTGGGGCTTCTTCAACCGGCTGGTAACGGGCGAGACGCTGGAGGAAGAGGCCATGACACTGGCCAAGAAAATCCAGGCCGGCCCCAATTTCGCGCATATGATGACCAAGACGATGCTGGCCCAAGAATGGGCCATGTCGATCGAACAGGCGATCGAGGCCGAGGCGCAGGCGCAGGCGATCTGCATGCAAACGGGTGATTTCGAGCGCGCCTACAACGCCTTCGTCGCCAAGGAGCGCCCGGTCTTCGAAGGGGACTGAGCCGAATACGAAAGCCAAAAGATAACACGCGGGGAGGCGTAACCATGGCTGACAAAAGTTTTCTCGACTGGCCGTTCTTCGAGCCGCGCCACAAGGAGTTGGCGCTGAAGCTCGACGACTGGGCCGGGCGCGAGTTGAAAAACGTGGATCACGGCGACACCGATGGCGCCTGCCGCGATCTGGTAATGATGATGGGGCAGGACGGCTGGCTGCGCCACAGCGGTGCGGAAGGCGACGAGATGCTCGACGTCCGTACCCTCTGCCTGATCCGCGAAACACTGGCGCGGCACGACGGGCTGGCGGATTTCTCCTTTGCGATGCAGGGGCTTGGCACCGGGGCGATCTCGCTCTTTGGGACAGATGAGCAGAAGGCCGAATGGCTGCCGAAGACCCGTTCGGGGCAGGCGATCTCGGCCTTTGCCCTGACCGAGCCGCAGTCCGGCTCGGACGTCGCCAATTCCACCATGACCGCGACGCCGGATGGCAACGGCTATGTGCTCGACGGGCGCAAGACATGGATTTCCAACGGCGGCATCGCGGATGTCTACACCGTCTTTGCGCGCACCGGGGAGGCGCCGGGCGCCAAGGGGCTTTCGGCCTTCATCGTGCCCGCCGACACGCCGGGGCTAAAGGTCGAGGAACGGCTTGAGGTCATGGCCCCGCACCCGCTGGCGACGCTGCATTTCGACGGCGTGAAACTGCCCGGCTCGGCGCTTCTGGGCGAGGCGGGACGCGGCTTCGCCATCGCCATGTCGGTCCTCGACGTCTTCCGCTCGACCGTGGCGGCCGCGGCCCTCGGCTTTGCCCGCCGCGCGTTGGACGAGGCGCTCAGGCGCGTCACCAGCCGTCAGGTGCAGGGCGCGCCCTTGAGCGAGTTGCAGATGGTGCAGGGCCATATCGCGGACATGGCGCTCGACGTCGATGCCGCGGCGCTGCTGGTCTACCGCGCCGCCTGGACCAAGGACAGCGGCGCGCCGCGCGTCACCGGCGAGGCGGCAATGGCGAAGCTCTTTGCCACAGATCAGGCGCAAAAGGTCATCGACAAGGCGGTTCAATTGCACGGCGGCGATGGTGTGCGTAATGGCGAGGCAGTCGAGCGACTTTACCGTGAAATCAGGGCCTTGCGCATTTACGAGGGCGCGTCGGACGTGCAACGTGTTGTCATCGCGCGACAGACTTTGGGAGCCATGTCATGAAGCTGCATCCGACCAGACATGAAGACACATTTGCCCGCGACAACCTGCCGCCCTTCGACCAGTGGCCGGATCTGTTGCTGGAGCGTTTCGACTATCCAGAACGCTTGAACGTCGGCGTTGAACTCACTGATAAAATGGTGGAAAAGGGGTTTGGCGATCACACCGCGCTGATCGGCAACGGGCGGCGGCGTACCTATAAAGAGTTGTCGGACTGGACCAACCGTCTGGCCGCGGCGCTGGTTGAGGACTTGGGCGTGAAGCCGGGCAACCGGGTGCTGATCCGTTCGGCCAACAACCCCGCCATGGTGGCTTGCTGGCTGGCGGCGACCAAGGCGGGGGCGGTGGTCGTGAACACCATGCCGATGCTGCGCGCGGGTGAGCTTTCGGCCATCGTCGACAAGGCCGAAATCACCCATGCGCTCTGCGACACGCGGCTGATGGATGAGATGACGGCATGTGCCAAGACCTCGAAATTCCTCAAGACCGTCGCGGGCTTCGACGGTACCAGCAACCACGACGCCGAGTTGGACCGTCTGGCGCTTGAAAAGCCGGTTCATTTTGAGGCGGTGGACACCGCGCAGGATGATGTGGCGCTGCTCGGGTTCACATCAGGAACTACCGGTAACCCCAAGGCAACGATGCATTTTCACCGTGATCTTCTGATTATCGCGGATGGCTATGCGCGCGAGGTGCTCAGCGTTACGCCGCAGGACGTCTTTGTCGGTTCGCCGCCCTTGGCCTTCACCTTCGGGCTCGGCGGTCTTGCCGTCTTCCCCCTGCGTTTCGGCGCCGCGGCGACGCTTTTGGAGACCGCCAGCCCGCCCAACATGATCGAGATCATCGAGAAGTACAAAGCCACCGTCTGTTTCACTGCGCCCACCGCCTACCGCGCCATGATGCAGGCGATGGAGGAGGGCGCGGACCTTAGCAGCCTGCGTGCCGCCGTCTCGGCAGGCGAGACGTTGCCCGCGCCGGTCTACCATGAATGGCAGGAGAAAACCGGCAAGCCCATGCTCGACGGCATCGGGGCGACGGAGATGCTGCATATCTTCATCTCCAACCGCTTCGACGATCACCGCGCGGCCTGCACAGGCAAACCGGTGACGGGCTACGAGGCGCGGGTGATCGACGCAGAGGGCAAGGAGGTGCCCCGCGGCGAGGTGGGGCGGCTTGCGGTGCGCGGGCCCATCGGTTGCCGCTATTTGGGCGACAAGCGGCAGGCCGATTACGTCAAGGACGGCTGGAACATCACCGGCGACAGCTTCATCATGGACGAAGACGGCTACCTGCATTTCGCCGCTCGCAACGACGATATGATCATCAGTTCGGGCTACAATATCGCCGGGCCGGAGGTCGAAGCCGCACTTCTGAGTCACCCTTGGGTCAGCGAATGCGGCGTGGTCGCCGCCCCCGACGAGGCGCGCGGCTCCATCGTGCAGGCCCATGTGGTTCTGGTTGAGGGCACGCCCGAAGATGCCAATACTATCAAGACCTTGCAGGATCATGTTAAAGCGACGATCGCGCCTTACAAATACCCGCGCGACATCAAGTTCATCAAGGAACTGCCGAAGACCGCCACCGGCAAGATCCAGCGTTTCGCGCTGAGAGAGGGCACATGAGTACTTTCGACGAAGCCTCCAAGGGCGCCAAGATGGATTTCGCCAAGGACAAGTCCTATGGCGATTACCTCGGGCTGGACCAGATACTGACCACCGAGAACCCGCTCGACATGGCGCATGACGGGCTGCTGTTCATCATCCAGCACCAGACGTCCGAGCTTTGGATGAAGCTTGCCATCCACGAGCTGACGGCCTGTCGCAAGGCCCTGCAGGCTGGTGATTTACGCCCGAGTTTCAAGATGTTGACCCGCGTGGCACGGATCTTTGAACAGCTTAACTGCGCCTGGGACGTGCTGCGCACCATGACGCCCAGCGAATACACGCAGTTCCGCCCCTACCTTGGCGCGTCGTCGGGCTTCCAGTCCTATCAGTATCGCTTGATCGAATATCTTCTGGGCAACCGCATCGCGGCGCTGACCAAGCTGCACGAACACACGCCCGAGCCGCATGCGGCGCTGGTGGCGGAGATGCAGCAGCCGAGCCTTTATCAGGTGGCGGTCGATCTGCTTTGTGACCGGATGGGGGTGCCCTCGCTCGCCGGCCAGCCCGAACCGCGCGCGTGGGAGGCCAAGCAAGAGGTGCAAGACCTCTGGAAAAAGGTTTATGAAGACCCGGCAACCCATTGGGAACTCTACGAATTGGCCGAGAAACTCGTCGATCTTGAGGACTACTTCCGCCGTTGGCGGTTCAACCACGTCACCACCGTGGAACGCATCATTGGATTCAAGCGCGGTACGGGCGGCACCTCGGGTGTGACCTACCTGCGTAAAATGCTCGAAGTGGAGCTCTTCCCCGAGCTTTGGCATGTGAGAGGAGCACTGTAAGTGTCTGTTTTGAAAAAAGATCAGTTTGTCCTGCCGGAGGGAGTCATCTACCTCGACGGCAACTCGCTGGGGCCGCTGCCGAAGGCCGCCGCGGCGCGGGTGCAGGAGATGATCACGGACGAATGGGGCGAGATGCTGATCCGCGGCTGGAACAAGGCCGCTTGGATGGAACAGCCTGCCCGCGTCGGCAATATGGTGGCGGGGATCGTCGGCGCGCCCGAGGGTTCGGTCGTCATGGGCGACACGCTCTCGATCAAGGTGTTTCAGGCGCTGGCCTCGGCGCTGAAGCTGCGGCCCGGGCGCAAGGTGATCCTCTCGGACAACGGCAACTTCCCGTCGGACCTCTACATGGCCGAGGGGCTGGTGGGGCTGTTGGAGCAGGGCTATGAGCTGCGCACCGTGGCGCCCGAGGAGGTGACGGAGGCCATTGGCGAGGATATCGCCGCCGTGATGCTCACGGAGGTCGATTACCGCACCGGCCGCAAGCACGACATGAAGGCGATCACCGAACTGGCCCATGCCAATGGCGCGGTGATGATTTGGGATCTGGCGCATTCCGCGGGCGCGTTGCCGGTGGACCTTGCAGGCTCCAACTGCGAATTCGCCGTGGGCTGCACCTACAAGTACCTCAACGGCGGGCCGGGCGCGCCGGGCTTCATCTACGTCCGCCCCGATCTGGCCGACGCGGTGCAGCCGGCGCTCGCGGGCTGGCTTGGCCACCGCCAGCCCTTCGCCTTTGAGCAAAGCTACCAGCCCGGGCAGGGGATCGAGCGGATGCGCGTCGGCACGCCGCCGGTCATTCAGCTCACCGCGCTGGAAGTGGCGATGGAGCTTTGGGCCGATGTCGACATGCAGGCGCTGCGCGAGGCCTCGGTGGCGTTGCAGGAGCAGTTCATCGAGGAGATCGAGCGCGACGTGCCCCAACTGACTCTGGCAAGCCCCCGCAACAGCGCCGAACGCGGCAGCCAAGTCTCCTTCCGTTTCGAGGAAGGCTATGCCGCGATGCAGGCGGTGATCGACCGCGGCGTAATTGGCGACTTCCGCGCGCCCGACATCATGCGCTTCGGCTTCACGCCGCTTTATCTGGACGCCGAGGATGTCTCCAAGGCGGTCGCGATCATCCGCGACGTGATGGAGAACCGCCTCTGGGATAACGAAAAATACAAGACCCGCGCGCGGGTGACCTGACAGTATCAGGCGCAGGCGTTAAGCTGGCAAAACGACCCAACAGAACGGGCCCGGCAAAGAGGCCCAAACCAACCAAGGGAGACTGAAATGAAGATGAAATCACTGGTGATGGCGGCCTCGGTCGCGGCATTGACGGCGGGCGGCGCATGGGCCGAAGAGGGCAAGGTGAAGGTCGGCATGATCACCACGCTTTCAGGCGGTGGCGCGGGCCTTGGCATCGACGTGCGCGACGGGTTCCTGCTGGCCACCAAGATGGCCGGGAACGAGAACCTTGAGGTTGTGGTCGAGGACGACCAGCGCAAGCCCGAGATCGCGGTTCAACTGGCCGACAAGATGATCCAATCCGAGAAGGTCGACGTCATGACCGGCATCATCTGGTCCAACCTCGCCATGGCTGTGGTGCCGGCGGCGACGGCGCAGGGCAAATTCTACCTCTCGCCCAACGCCGGTCCCTCGGCGCTGGCGGGCAAGGGCTGCAACCCGCTTTACTTCAACGTGGCATGGCAGAACGACAACCTGCATGAGGCCGCGGGCGCCTATGCGAACGACGCGGGCTACGCGAACACCTTCATGCTGGCGCCGAATTACCCGGCGGGCAAGGACGCGCTGACCGGTTACAAACGCACCTATGAGGGCGAAGCGGGGGGCGAGGTCTATACCGATCTGGGCCAGACAGACTATGCCGCCGAGATCGCGCAGATCCGCGCCTCGGGCGCCGACAGCGTGTTCTTCTTCCTGCCCGGCGGCATGGGGATTTCCTTCCTCAAGCAATATGCCAACTCCGGCGTGGAACTGCCCGTGGTGGGGCCAGCCTTCAGCTTTGATCAGGGCATCCTTCAGGCCGTGGGCGAAGCCGCTGTTGGGATCAAGAACACCAGCCAGTGGAACAAGGATCTCGACAACGCGGCCAACAAGACCTTTGTCGAAGCCTTTCAGGAGGAATACGACCGTCTGCCCTCGCTCTACGCAAGCCAGGGCTATGACACCGCGAACCTGCTGCTGAGCGCGATGGAGAAGGCCGATGTGTCGGATGCCGAGGCCTTTGGCGCGGCGCTGAAAGAGGCTGATTTCGACAGCGTGCGGGGCAAATTCTCGTTTGGTAACAACAACCACCCGATCCAAGACTACTACGTGCGCGAAGTGGTCAAGGAGGGCGATGTCTATACCAACAAGCTCATCGGCCCCTCGCTGACCGATCACGCTGACGCCTACGCGGCCGACTGCAAGATGTAATCCCGCGCGGCCCCGGCGCTGATTTCGGTCACGCCGGGGCCGACAAACTAACGCTTTCACGCCGGGCTTCGTCCGGCGCGCCGGGAGGCTTTGCCAAATGTCATTCATCCTGCTCGTCGAACAGGTGCTGAACGGGGTCCAATCCGGGGTCATGCTGTTTCTCATGGCCGCCGGGCTCACGCTCATCTTCGGGGTCATGGGGCTCATTAACCTCGCCCATGGTTCGCTCTACATGGTCGGCGCCTTTGCCGCCGCGGCGGTGGCGGCGGCCACCGGGTCCTTCCTTCTGGCGCTGGTGGCCGCACTTGCCGCTGCCGCCTTTGCGGGCTGCCTGATCGAGATGACGGTGATCCGCCGCCTTTATGACCGCGACCACCTCGATCAGGTTCTGGCGACCTTTGCGATGATCCTGATCTTTTCCGAGGGCACGCGGTTCTTCTTTGGCTCCTTCCCGCTGTTTCTCGATATCCCCGCCGCGCTGGCGGGGCCGGTGACGCTGCCGGGCGGCATCCAGTATCCGCTTTACCGCCTTGTCATCATTGGCGTGGGGCTTGCCATCGCCGCCGGTCTCTTCCTGCTGATCGCCCGCACCCGCATCGGCATCCAGATCCGGGCGGGCGAGGCCGACCGCGAGATGATCGCGGCGCTCGGCGTCGATATCGCTAAGCTCTACACGCTGGTCTTCGCACTCGGGGCCGCCCTTGCGGGGCTCGCCGGGGCGTTGGTGGGGGCGATCCAGTCGGTACAGGTGGGCATGGGCGAGCCGGTGCTGATCCTTGCCTTCGTGGTGATCGTCATCGGCGGCATCGGCTCGATCAAGGGCGCACTTATTGGCGCGCTGCTGGTGGGGCTGACGGATACGCTGGGCTCGGTCCTGTTGCCGCTCTTCTTTGCCAATTTCATGGAGGCCTCGGCGGCCACCTCGGTCGGCTCCTCGCTCGCCTCCATGTCGATCTACATTCTCATGGCGGGGGTCTTGCTTTTCAAACCCACCGGCCTGTTTGGGGAGGCCTGAGCCATGATGCGCGAAACACTTGTAAACGTCTTTCTCTTCCTGCTCCTGCCGGTCACGGCGCTGGCGGCCTTCGCGCTGGACGAGCCTTTCATCATCACGCTGGCAACCAAGGCCGCGATCCTCGCGCTGGCGGGCGTGGGGCTGAACATCGCGCTCGGGTTGGGCGGGCTGGTGAGCTTCGGCCACGCCGCCTTCTTCGGTCTTGGCGGCTACGCCATGGGCATCCTCGCCGCCCATGCCCAAAGCTACACGCCGATCATGGAGAGCCCTTTCCTGATCGAGGGCACGAAGTCGATGCCCATCATCTGGCTGGTGGCGATCGTGGTCTCCGCGCTGGCGGCACTGCTGATCGGGGCGCTGTCTCTGCGCACCTCGGGCGTCTATTTCATCATGGTCACGCTCGCCTTCGGGCAGATGCTGTTCTACTTCTCGATCTCCTGGCCGGCCTATGGCGGCGAGGACGGGCTGTCGATCTATGTGCGCAACGGCTTTCCGGGGCTGAACACGCTCAACCCGCTGACCTTTTTTGCCATCGCCTTTGCTGTGCTGGCGCTGGTGCTGCTCTTCGCGGGCCGTCTGGCACGTGCGCCCTTCGGCCTCGCGCTCTCGGCGGCGCGACAGAACGCCGAGCGGGTCGAGAGCGTCGGCCTTGCGCCCTTCCGTCTGCGGCTGGTGGCCTTTGTCATCTCGGGCGCGGTCACGGGCCTTGCGGGCGCGCTTTTTGCCGATCTCAACCGCTTCGTGAGCCCCACGATGTTCTCGTGGCACACCTCTGGCGAGATCATGGTCTTCGTGATCCTCGGCGGGGTGGGGCGGCTCTTTGGCCCGGTGGCCGGGGCGGCGCTGTTTATCTTGCTGGAGCATGTGCTGGGCGGATTGTCGGAGTTCTGGCACATCTACCTCGGCTTCCTGCTGCTGATGGTGGTGCTCTTTGCCCGGGGCGGCATGATCGGCCTCATCGCCGGACGGGAGGTGGCCCATGACTGAACAAATGACTGATGTGCTTTTGGATGTGCGCAACCTGCACAAGAGCTTTGGCGCCTTGAAGGCCACGGATGATGTCTCCATCACCCTGCGCCCGGGCGAGATCCATGCGCTCATCGGCCCCAACGGGGCGGGCAAGTCGACGCTGATCAAGCAGATCGCGGGCGGGCTGCGCTCGGACAGTGGCTCGGTGCATTTCGCGGGGCAGGACGTGACGCCGCTCAGCACCGTGCAGCGTGCGCGGGCGGGGCTGGGGCGGACCTTCCAGATCTCCTCGCTGGCGATGGAATACACGGTGCTGCAAAACGCGGTGTTGGGCGCGCTTGGCCAGTCAGGACGGGTGATGCGTTTCTTCGCCCCGGTGATGCGGCTGGCGGCGTTGCGGGCCGAGGCGATGCGCGCGCTGGAACTGGTGGGGCTGGCCGATCACGCGGCCAAGCGCACCTCGGACCTGTCGCACGGCCAACGGCGCCAGCTTGAGGTCGCCGTGGCGCTGACGCTGCGGCCCAAGGTCTTTTTGATGGACGAACCCATGGCGGGGCTGGGGGCAAGTGGGTCGCGCGAGATGACCGGGTTTCTCGATGGCCTTAGGGCCGAGGCGCCGATCCTGTTGGTGGAGCATGACATGGACGCGGTCTTTGCACTCGCCGACCGCATCTCGGTGCTGGTTTACGGGCGCATCATCGCCAGCGGCACGGCGGCCGAGATCAAGGCCGATCCACAGGTCCGCGTGGCCTATCTGGGCGAGGAGGACGCGGCATGAGCCTGCTGGAACTGAAGGACATCACCGCCTCCTACGGGCCGACACAAGCGCTTTTCGGTGTCGATCTTGCGCTGGAGGCAGGCGAGGTCTGCGCGCTGATGGGGCGCAACGGGATGGGCAAATCCTCGACCATCAAGGTGATCTGCCGGATGCTGAAACATGACGGCGGCACCCTGCGTCTGAATGGGCGCGACATTGCGGGGCTGCCGTCGTTTCGCGCTGCACAGGCTGGCGTGGGGCTAGTGCCCGAGGGGCGGCGCTGTTTCGCGACGCTGACGGTGCATGAAAACCTCATCGCCGCCGCGCGCCCCGGCCCGTGGGACGAGGCGCGTGTGGTCAAGCTCTTCCCCCGCTTGGGCGAACGGCGGGATCAGGCGGCAGGCTCACTCTCGGGTGGGGAGCAGCAGATGCTGGCGATTGGCCGCGCGCTGATGACCAACCCGCAACTCCTGTTGTTGGATGAGGCGACCGAAGGGTTGGCCCCGGTGGTGCGTCAAGAGATCTGGGCCGCCGTGGCCGAGTTGAAGCGCGACAGCGGTCTGGCGCTTCTGGTGGTGGACAAATCCCTCGCCGAGCTGCGGCGCGTGGCCGATCACGCCGTCATCCTCGAACGGGGCCGCTCGGTCTGGTCCGGTCCGATGCCCGCGCTCGATACTCAAATCGCCGACCAATTCCTCGGCGTGTGACTGTTAACAAAAAGGAACACGACATGTCGCATCAAATCATTCAGCCCGAAGGTTGGGCCCCCGCGAAAGGCTATGCAAACGGCGTGCTGAGCGCGGATGGTCATCTGTTCGTCGGCGGTCAGATCGGCTGGACCGCCGAGCAGAAGTTCGAATGCCACGATTTCATAGGCCAGATGAAACAGGCGCTGCAAAACATCCGTGACGTGGTCGAAGCCGCCGGCGGCACGCCCGAGGATATCACCCGGCTGACGTGGTATGTCACGGATAAGAAAGAATATCTCGCCGCGCAAAAGGACGTGGGCCGCGCCTATCGCGAGGTGATGGGCAAGCATTTCCCGGCCATGGCGATGGTTGTCGTCGCCGGTCTGGTCGAGGATGAGGCCAAGCTTGAGATCGAAGCCGACGCGGTGATCGGGCGCTAAGCCAAGCCGCCGTCGGGGTCAGCCCCGGCGGCGCAGCGCCGGAAGGGCCGCCGAAAAGGCCGAGGAAAGCGCAAAGAGACCCGCCGCAATGCTGACGATGCTGGGCCCCGTGGGCGTGTCGAACTCCAGCGAGGCCAGCAGCCCCCCAAGGGCCGCCACCGCGCCCAGACCCATGGCCCAAAAAGCCATGGTTTCCGGCGTGCGGGCAAAGGGGCGGGCAGTGGCGGCCGGGATGATCAGCATCGCCGCGATCAGCAGCGCGCCGACCACTTTGATCGCCACGGCCACCATGATTGCCAGCGCCAGCGTCAGGATCAACTGCTCGCGCCGCGGATTGCCGCCCGCGGCCTGCGCCAGATCGGGGTTCAGCGTCGCCGCCAGCAGGGCCGACCAGCGCCAGGCCAGCAACAGCGCCACCGCCACGGCACCGCCCCAGATCACGCCAAGGTCAAAGCGCGTCACGGCGAGGATTTCACCAAAGAGGTAGGACGACAGATCGACCCGCTGCCCCGGCAACAGGGACACGGCCACGAGGCCAAGCGCCAGCGCGGAATGGGCCATCACGCCCAAAAGCGCGTCGGCGCTGACATTGCGGCCCGATAGCGTGCTGATCACCAGCGCCATGACGAGCGCTACCAAAAGCACGCCCGCGGTGATCGGCAGATCGGTCGCAAGCGCCAGCGCCACGCCCAAGAGGGCAGCATGGCTGGTGGCATCGCCGAAATAGGCCATGCGGCGCCAGATCACGAAACAGCCCAAAGGGGCGGCGGCCAGCGCTACGCCAAGACCCGCGAGGGCGGCGCGCAGAATGAAATCGTCAAGCATTCTCGGTCTCTTGGTGGTGGCCGTCACAGGCGGCGCCGTGATGGTGGTGGTGATGGTCGTGATCGTGCCGGTAGAGCGCGAGCGCCCCTTGGGTGCCGCTGCCAAAGAGGGCGCGGTATTCGGGCGCTTCGGAGACGGTCTCGGGCGTGCCTTCGCAGCAGACATGACCGTTGAGGCAGAGCACACGGTCGCTCGCCGCCATGACGACGTGCAGATCGTGGCTGACCATCAGCACGGCGCAGCCGAGGTCTTGGCGCACGGCTTCGATCTGGCGGTAAAAGGCGGCGGAGCCGGGCTGGTCCAGCCCCTGCGTCGCCTCGTCGAGGATCAGCAGATCGGGCCTTTCCAGCAGGGCGCGGGCCAGCAGCACGCGTTGGAATTGCCCGCCCGAAAGGTCGACCATCTGCCGCTCTGCCAGTTCCGGCACGCCAGCGGTGGCCAGCGCGTCGCGGATCGCCTCGGGCTTTTGGCGGCGGGGCAGGTTGATGAAACGGCGCACGGTGAGCGGCAGGGTCGCGTCGATTTGCAGCTTTTGCGGCACATAGCCGATGCGCAGCCCCGGTTTGCGGGTGATCTTGCCCGCCGCCGGTTTCAGCGCGCCGATCAGCGCGCGCAGCAGGCTGGATTTGCCCGACCCGTTGGGACCTACGATGGTGACGATCTCACCCGCGTCGATATTGAAGTTCACGTCGCGCAGGGCGATCTGACCGTCGTGGCGCAGGGTCAGGCCGCGCGTATTGATCAGGCTCATGCACCGGGCTCCTGACAAGCGGGGCAGAGGCCCTCGGCCTCGACCACGCTGCGCTCGATCCGGAACCCGGCGGCGCGGGCGGCATCGCCAAGGCGGCTTCTGTTCGGGGTGGTATCGGCCTCTGCCACCGAGCGGCAGCTGCGACAGATCAGAAAGGCGGGCGCGTGATCCTCGCCCGGGTGCACGCAGCCGACATAGGCATTGAGCGCTTCGATCTTATGGGCAAGCCCGGCTTTCACCAGAAAATCCAAGGCGCGATAGGCCACGGGGGGCTGCGCGCCCAGCCCCTCGGCCGACAGGCGGGCGAGCAGGTCATAGGCGCCCAAGGCGCGGTGTTCCGACAGCAGGATCTCAAGCGCGCGGCGGCGTACCGGGGTCAGCCGCAGCCCGCGTTCGGCGCATTGCGCTTCGGCCACCTGCATGGTGCTCCGCACGCAGGCGGCGTGGTCATGATCACTGAATCCTATGGGGCGCATGGGGAACCTCAATTCGTTTCGGTATTGATATGTTATAACAGCGGTGTTAGCAAGGTGATACTATAACATTTTGAAGGTCTGCCATGTATCGTTTCACGCTCCCCGCCGCCGTTCTCGCCGCTGCCGCGTCGCCGCTTTGGGCGGATGTCCCCGCCGTTGCGACAGATATCGCCCCGGTGCATGGGCTGGTGTCGCAGGTGATGGAAGGGGTCGGCACGCCCGACCTCATCGTGCCGCCGCGCAGCTCGCCCCATGGCTACGCCATGCGCCCCTCCGAGGCGCGCGCGCTGAGCGGGGCCGATCTGGTCGTCTGGGTCGGCCCGTCGCTGACCCCATGGCTGGCCGATCCGCTGCAATCGCTGGCCAGCAGTGCGAGCCATCTGGCCTTGATGGAGCAGCCCGGCACGCGGGTTCTGGCCTTCCGCGAAGGGGCGACCTTTGAGCCGCATAGCCACGGTGACGAGGGGCATGAGGGCCATGATCACGCCGAGGAAGGGCATGACCACGACGCGCATGGGCATGATGATCACGATCATGACCACGAAGAGCATGGTCACGAGGAGCAAGACAAAGAGCATGACCAAGGCGACCACGACCACGAGGCGCATGACCACGAGGGGCACGACCACGGGGATCATGACGATCACGGACATGGCGAGAAGGATCATGACGACCACGGCCATGAAGGTCACGGCCATGACGACCACGATCATGAGGACCACGGCCACGACGATCACGGCCACGAAGGTCACGATCACGCCCATGACGGCGACGATCCCCACGTCTGGCTCGACCCGCGCAACGGGCAGCTTTGGCTGGGCCAGATCGCCGAGGCGCTGGCGGAGCTAGACCCCGAGAACGCCGCGCAATACCGTGAGAACGCCGAGGCCGCTCAGGCCGAGCTTGCAGTCTTGGAGGAAGACATCGCCGAGACCCTCGCCCCGGTCAAAGACCGCCCCTTCATCGTCTTCCATGACGCCTACCACTATTTCGAAGCGCATTTCGACATTGAAGCCCATGGTGCCATCAGCGAGAATGACGCCCGCGCCCCGGGGGCTGCGCGTGTGGCAGAGCTGCGCGACTTGGTGGCCGAGAGCGGCGCGAAATGCGTCTTTGCCGAGCCGCAGTTCAACCCCGGCCTGATTGCCGCCGTGACCGAAGGGCAGGAGACCGGGACCGGCACGCTTGACCCGATCGGCGCGGATCTGGAACTAGGTGTTTCTTTCTACCCCGATCTGCTGCGCGGCATGGCGCAGAGCATGTCTGACTGCCTGTCGGACTGATTTAGGCGCTGGTCAATAGGAACAGCCCAATAAAAAGTGGTGCAGCCGGGGAAGCTGCACCACATCTTACATGCTGAAATGACTTTTATAGAATTCTGATCAGACGGCGATCTTACCGGCGCCTTGCTTGGTAATGACGACCACCGCAGGGCGTGGGGGCATCTTGGGGTCGAAGTCAGGCCAGCGGGTGGCCGGGTCCTCAAAGGTGCTTTCCCGTTCGAAACCGGGAATGTCCTTGGTGCCATCCGTGCCCGGGTGCTGCACCGCGACGAAGAGCGTTTCGCCATTCTCGGTGAAGTAGGGGCCGCACATCTCACCGCCCACGGGGCAGCGGAAGAACAGCTTCGAGGTGCCGCGCGCCTCGCCTTCGGTCTCAAGCGCGTAGAGCCCATCGGATTTGCCGGTCTTGCCCCAGCTGCTGCCCTGATCGGTGCTGATCCAGAGGCGCCCGTCGGCATCCATCGCGGCATTGTCGGGGCTGCCGAACCAGCCGTTCTCCGATGTCTCAGGGTTCCACTGGGCGCCGACTTCGGCCACCTTTGGGTCACCACATTGCACAAGGATCGACCAAGTGCCGCTGGTGGCGGCGTGGTCAGCATTCGCTTCCTTGATCTCGATGATATGGCCAAAGCTGCTTTCCGGGCGCGGGTTGGCGGCATTGGTGTCGCCCTGCTTGCGCTTGGTGTTGTTGGTCAGCAGGATATAGGCCGTGCCATCGCCGCGCGGCTGCGCGTCTTCGGGGCGGTCCATCGGGGTGGCGCCCAGCAGGTCGGCGGCCAGACGGGTGTCGATCATCACGTCGCCTTGGTCGTTGAACCCATTCTCGGCGGTCAGCGGCCCGGTGCCATGCACCAGCGGCAGCCAGTTGATCGTGCCGTCCTCCTCAAACCGCGCGACGTAGAGCGTGCCATCGTCCAGCAGAGTGCCATTGGCCGCCGGATCATCGGAAACGGTCCCGGCGGAGACGTATTTGTATTGATAATCAAAGCGGTTGTCGTCGCCCATATAGACCACGAGCTTGCCATCTTTGCTCACCGTGGTCTCGGCGCCCTCATGGCGGAAACGGCCCAGAGCGGTGCGTTTGACGGGGGTTGAGGTCGGGTCCATCGGGTCAACCTCGACCACCCAGCCGAACTTATTGGGCATGTTCGGCTCGGCGTCCACGTTGAAACGGTCGTGTTTCTGACCCCAAGCGTACCACATGCCCGGCACGCCGTAACGGTCCCAAGATTTCTCTTCCGCGGCACCGGTGATGTCGGGCTTGCCGTCGGCATCCAGTTTGTCAGTCCAGAAATAGCCGTGGAAGTTTTCTTCGGCCATCAGCCATGTGCCCCAAGGGGTCAGCCCGCCCGCGCAGTTGTTGAGCGTGCCGATGACCTTGGTGCCGCTGGGGTCGTCGTTGGTTTGCAGCCGCGCGTGACCGGCGGCGGGGCCGCTCAGCGTCATCGCGGTGTCGAGTGGGGTGATGCGGCGGTTCATCTTGCCGTCGCGCACCACTTGCCATTTGCCCGCCGCATCGCGAGCAATCTCGACGACCGAGCCGCCGTGGGCTGCCATTTCGATGTCGATCAACTCAGGCGTCATGCCTTTGAAGTTCACCTTGTCCTGACGGCCAAGACCGGGGAACATGACCTCTTCGTTGGTGTATTCGTGGTTCACGCAGAGCAGCCCGCGGCTGGCGTCGTCGTTCAGGGGCACGAAGCCGACATAGTCGTTGTTATAGCCGAACTGTTTCGACTGCGCCGCGGCGGTCTGGTTCATCACGTCGAATTCCGGCGCATCGGCGGTGATCGGGTCGCCCCACCGCAGCAGGATCTGCGCGTCATAGCCGGGGGCAACGTGGTGGGTTTCGTCATTACCCCATGCCAGTTCGTGAAAGACATAGCGGCTTTCGGCGGCGCTGGCCTTGGATGGGGCGATGACGGCGGCGCTGCCGAAAAGGGCGGTGGTGGCCGACACCCCAAGCATCCCGCGCAGGATGTCGCGGCGGCCATAGCGGGCGTTGATCACATCGCCGATGGTACGCGACAGGTTCGCGTTGGTGGGGATGTCGTCGAAGGCCTCAAAGGCTTCGGCCTTGTTGCCGATGGCGGGGTCGTTGAGAATCTCGCGGCGGGTCATCATGCTTCCTCAGGTGACTTGGCTGGCCTCCATTTGCACCATGACTGTCACGGTTTTATGACGCGTCAGACTGTGCTGCGGCGAAATCCTACGATGAGTTGGCGCAGGCCCAAAGCCGCGCCCGCAAAGATTGCGGCGAGGGTCACCGGCCCGCTGAAGGCCAGCACCGAGATGGCCGAGATGCCTTGCCCGATGGTGCAGCCCATGGCGATCACCGCACCAGCCCCCATCAGCCCCGCGCCGAATATCTGGCGGCGGAGTTCGCGCGGGTCTTCGCAGGCTTCCCAGCGGAAATGCCCCTGCCAGAGCGAACCCAGAAAGGCCCCGACCCAGACCCCCGCGACCGAGCCGATGCCAAAGCTGAGCGGGCGGACCGAGCCCTGCATTGCATAGAGCAGCGTCTCCCCCACGGGGGCGGCATAGCTATGCGACATCAGCGTTTGCGCGCCAAAACCGGTCTGCGCCAGCCACGCCGTGCCCGCCCAGCCCGAGGTGATCGCCAGCCCGGCCACGGCGCCCCAGACCACTTTGCGCAGATCGCGGCGAAAGCTGCGGGCGCTGAGCATCAGCAGGCAGACTGCAAGGCCCAGCAGAATGCCGATCAGCGCCACCGATCCGCCCGTAAGCGCGGCGACCGCATGGGCGATCCCATCCGGCGGCCCGGCGTTCATCCGACGCGGGAACAGCAGGGCGCGCGCCGGGGCAAGCGGGCCGGAGAGCACGGTAAAGGCCGCAAGCCCCATGACCAAGACAATCACGAAGGCGCGCAGATCACCGCCGCCCAACCGCGCCAAAGCGCCAAAGCCGCAGGTGCCCGCCAGCGCCATGCCATAGCCGAAGATCAGCCCGCCAAAGACCGCAGGCGCCCAAGAGAAGGCAATCGTCAGGTGAAAGGCGCGGTCGAGGTTGATCAGCCCCAAGCTAGCAAGCGTGAAACTGCCCAGCATCGCCACGCCGATGGCCAGCCCCCACATCCGCATTCGGTCGCCCGATCCGCCATAGAGCAGGTCTTCGATCGCGCCGAGGGTGCAAAACCGCCCCAATCGTGCGGCGAGGCCCAGCAAAACGCCGCCCAGCCCGCCCAGAAGGGCGGCGGTCAGCGGCTGGCCCCAAAGCTCAATCATCCTTGCAGAACAATTCGTAGACCAGTTCCAGCATTTTGCGGGGCCGGTCATCGGCAAGCCGGTAGTAGATCGTTTTACCGTCCCGACGCGGAGTCACCAGCCCTTCGAGCCTGAGGCGCGACAGCTGCTGCGATACGGCGGCTTGCCGGGTCGAGAGCAGGGCTTCCAACTCGCTCACCGACTTCTCTCCCGAAACGAGGTGACACAGGATCATCAACCGCCCCTCATGGCTGATCGCCTTAAGGAAGTTCGACGCGGTCACGGCGTTGGTCAGCATCCGGTCCATGTCCTCTTGGGACATGTCGGGGGTCATCACGGGCAAGGTTGTCATTCGGTCGGGTCCTCGAAATCGGTCTTGTCGTGCAAGAGCGTATCAAGCATGGGCCAGAAGAACTCCGCACCGGGGTAGCCTTCGAGGCGGCCCAATTCGACATCCTCTTCGACCAGCAAAAAGGTCGGGGTGAAGATCACCTTACGCTGCGGGGTGACGCTTTCCTCCACGGCCGAGATATCGACGCGGCGCAGTGGGGCGAAAGCCCCTTCGGCGGTCTTGGGGTAGGCGGGGGCGATCTCTTCGTCCCAACGCTGGCAATAGATGCAGCCGGGTTGTTCGACCATGACCAGTTCCACCGCCTCGACGGGCTGGGCGGGCAGGGCGGTCAGGGCCGCAAGGCTCAAGGCGGTCAGTGTGCGGATCATCGGCTTGCCTGATTGACGTTTGGACGACACTCAACGTAATTTGAATATGTGAATTGTTCAAGCGCGGCGGACCGGCGCGGCGCGGGCGGGGGGTAACATGTTCGACATCACCTATGCAGGCGCGCTTTTTGCAGGGCTGCTCAGCTTCTTTACGCCCTGCATTCTGCCGATGGTGCCATTCTACCTCAGCTATATGGCGGGGCTCAGCGTGACCGAATTGCGCGGCGATGGTGCAATCGCGCCGGGGGCGCAGCGGCGCTTGGTGCTGTCCTCGGTGCTCTTCGCGCTCGGGGTCACGACGATCTTTGTTCTGCTCGGCATGGGTGCCACGGCCATCGGGCAGGTGTTCACCCAGTACCTTGAGCCGCTGAGCTGGGTGGCGGCCGCGATCCTGACGGTCTTTGGCCTGCACTTCCTCGGCGTGGTCAAGGTGCCGCTGCTCTACCGCGAGGCGCGGCTGGAGGGGGGCGGCAAGCCCACCTCGGTCTGGGGCGCCTATGTCATGGGGCTGGCCTTCGGCTTTGGCTGGACACCCTGCGTCGGCCCCGCGCTGGCGGCGATTTTGATGATCGCCTCAGGCATGGGCGATATCGCGCGGGGCGGGCTGTTGCTGGCCGCCTATGGCGCGGGGATGACCGCGCCCTTCGTGGTGGCCGCGCTTTTCGCCAAACCGTTTCTCAACTGGGCCGCGCGGCATATGGCGCTGGTGCAAAAGGTGGAAAAGGCGATGGGGGTGATGCTGATCCTCTTTGCCGTGCTGATCGTGACCGGCGGGGTGCAACTGATCGCGGATGCGATGATCCGTTGGTTCCCCAGCTTCACGACGCTAGGATAGACGCAACAATCAGGAGGAGGACGCCAAGATGATCGGATCGAGGATAGGGGCCGCAGTGGCGGCGGCGATGCTCGCATGGCCTTTGGCCGCGGCGGAACTGGGCGACGACGGGCTGCACAAGACACCCTGGATGCGCGACACCTTCAAAGATCTGCGCGAGGATCTGGAGGAGGCTCGGGGCGAGGACAAACGTCTGATGCTGATGTTCGAGCAACGCGGCTGCATCTATTGCACCAAGATGCACGAAGAGGTTTTCCCAACCCCCGAAATCGCCGACTACATCGATGAGAATTACTTTGTTGTGCAGCTGAACCTGCATGGCGATATCGAGGTGACCGATTTCGACGGGGAGACGCTTTCGGAAAAGCAGATGGCGCGGAAATGGGGGATTCTCTTCACCCCGACGCTGATGTTCCTGCCCCATGAGGTGCCCGAAGAGGCGACCGTGCCGCAGGCGGCGGTGGCGGTGATGCCGGGGGCGTTCGGCAAGGGCACGACGCTAGATATGCTCACTTGGGTGAACGAGGAACGCTACGCGCTCGACGGCGATGAGGATTTCCAACGCTACCACGCGCGGATGATCCAAGAGCGCAACAATGGCAGCACGGATTGACCGAGGAAAAGCGGCGCCGCACGGGGAAAGCTATTCAAAAGTTTGAATTTGTTGTTGCGCCGCGCCGCATCCCTGTCTTAGGGTCAGGTAAACCGGATCACACATCACCGTGATCGGCACTGGGAGGAAGTTTTCGATGATGAGATGGATCGCCGCCGCAATTGTGTCGGGCGCGCCCGTTCTGGCCGCCGCTGAAACCGTGGCACCTGCCGACGTGACCTATGATGACTATGGTTCGGTTGAACAATCCCTGACCGGGACACCCGGCGATGCCGCCAAGGGTGCGGCCATCGTCGGCAGCAAGAAGGCGGGCAACTGCGTGGCCTGCCACCAGATCAGCGCGCTTAGCGAGGTTCCTTTTCAGGGCGAAATCGGTCCGATGCTCGACGGGGCTGGCGACCGCTGGAACGAGGCCGAGTTGCGCGGCATCGTGGCCAATAGCAAGATGACCTTCGAAGGCTCGATGATGCCTTCCTATTACAAGACCAGCGGCTATATCCGCCCCGGCGACGGCTTCACCGGCAAAGCGGGGACCGAACCTTTGCCGCCGCTGCTCGACGCGCAGCAAATCGAAGATGTCGTGGCCTTTCTGGCGACGCTTAAGGAAGAGTAACGCGGCCCCGCTGCCCTGCGAAAGCAGGCGGCGGCGGTGGACCGGTGCAAGAGATCGCGAGCCTAAGCCTCGTGGAACGGAATGACGGCGCCCCGCGCCGCAGACGAACAAGGAGATGAGAGATGAACTTCTCAAGACGTGAAACTCTGGGCCTCGGCCTTGGCGCCATGGCGCTGACCATCCTGCCGGTGGGGGCTTCGGCCGCCACGGTGGACGAACTGATCGCAGAATTCACCGGCGGGGCCGACATGGCCGACACCGGCGTGACCCTGACCGCGCCCGAAATCGCCGAGAACGGCAACACCGTGCCAATCTCGGTCGAGGCACCGGGCGCTTCGGCCATCATGGTGCTGGCCGCAGGCAACCCGACGCCGCCCGTGGGCACCTTCAACTTCGGCCCGCTGGCAGGCTCGCGCAGCGCCTCCACCCGCATCCGGCTGGCGCAGACCCAAGATGTCATCGCCATCGCCAAGCTGGAAGACGGCACATTTGCCCGCACCAGCGCCGAGATCAAAGTTACAATCGGTGGCTGCGGCGGCTAAGCCCGCGCGCCCCAAATCAGGAGTTTAGAAAATGGCAGAAGGTGTAACACCCCGCGTCAAAGTGCCGAAAAAGGCCGAGGCCGGCGAGGTCATCACGATCAAGACGCTGATCAGCCACCCGATGGAATCGGGCCAGCGCAAGGACAGCGACGGCAACGTCATCCCGCGTTCGATCATCAACCGCTTCACCGCCGAGTTCAACGGCGAGAACGTGATCGACGTGAAGATGGAACCGGCGATGTCGACCAACCCCTATTTCGAATTCGACGCCACCGTTCCGGAAGCGGGTGAGTTCAAATTCACGTGGTACGACGACGACGGTTCGGTCTACGAAGAAGTCAAATCCATCGCCATCGGCTGACCCATCGGGTCAGCCAAGCGGCGCATGGAACAGGGAGGAAAGACATGAAATTCAAGGCAATGACCGCGGTCGCGGCGCTTTTGGTGGCCGCCCCCACGCTGGGGGCCGCCGATGAGGAGGCCGAGCTTGTCGTCAACGGCGAGATCGAGATGGTGACCAAGACCGATGCGCCTGCGCATCTCGACGGCGCCTTGCCCGAGATCATGTCTGGCTGGCGGTTCCGCTCGGACGAGACGCAGCAGCTTCAAATGGACGACTTCGACAACTCCGGCATGATCTTTGTCGATCAGGCGCAGGCGGCGTGGGACACGGCAGAGGGCAGCGAGGGCAAGTCCTGTGCGTCGTGTCACAACGACGTGGAGACCTCGATGAAGGGGGTCCGCGCGGTCTATCCGAAGTGGAACGAGGACGCAGGCGAAGTGCGCACGCTGGCGCAGCAGATCAACGACTGCCGCGAGAACCAGATGGGCGCCGAGCCCTACAAGTACACCGGCAGCCAGATGACCGCGATGGAGGCGCTGATCTCGGTCCAGTCGCGCGGCATGCCGGTCAACGTGGCGATCGACGGCCCGGCCCAGAGCACATGGGAGCAGGGCAAGGAGATGTACTACACCCGCTACGGCCAGCTTGAGCTGAGCTGCGCCAATTGCCACGAGGACAACTACGGCAACATGATCCGGGCCGACCACCTGAGCCAAGGCCAGATCAACGGCTTCCCGGTCTACCGTCTGAAGAACACCAAGCTCAACAGCGCCCATGCGCGCTTCAAGGGCTGCGTGCGCGACACGCGGGCCGAGACATTCAAGCCCGGCAGCCCCGAGTTCGTGGCGCTGGAACTCTACGTCGCCAGCCGCGGCAACGGCCTGTCGGTCGAAGCCCCCTCGGTGCGTAACTGATTTAATTTCCGGGCGTTTCGCCTGACCTGATCCCGCCCCCCGCATGGGGGCGGGGCCTTTCCCTGTTTTCAAGTGCTGGAGCGTAACATGCTGTCTCGCCGTGATTTTCTGCAAATGTCCATGGCCGCGGCCTCTATCTATGGCGGCTCGGGCTTCGGCAACTGGGCGCGGCTGGCGGCGCAGGACCGCTTTGATCAGGACGCGTTGCTGGAATTCGAGACCTTCGGCAATGTCACCCTGATGCATGTGACCGACATCCATGCCCAGCTAAAGCCGATCTATTTCCGCGAACCGTCTGTGAACATCGGCGTGGGCGAGAACCGCGGCAAGGTGCCCCATATCACCGGCGAGGATTTCCGCGTCCGCTACGGCATCGGCGGCGGCACGCCGCTGGATTATGCCCTGACCTACGACGATTTCGTGGCCCAAGCACAGGCCTACGGCAAGGTCGGCGGGCTGGACCGCGTGGCCACCGTGCTCAATGCCATCCGCGCCGACCGGCCCGACGCGCTGCTCTTGGACGGCGGCGATACTTGGCACGGCTCGATGACTTGCCTGAAGACCGAGGGGCAGGACATGGTCAACGTGATGAACGCGCTGAAGCCCGATGCGATGACTTTCCACTGGGAGTTCACGCTGGGCTCCGAACGGGTGCAGGAGATCGTCGAGGGGCTGCCCTTTGCTGCCCTCGGCCAGAACATTTTTGACCGTGAATGGGACGAGCCGGCGGAACTGTTCAAGCCTTACGAATTCTTCGAGCGCGGGGGCGTGAAGATCGCCGTCATCGGGCAGGCCTTTCCCTATATGCCCATCGCCAACCCCGGCTGGATGTTCCCCGAATACTCCTTTGGCATCCGCGACGAGCATATGCAGCAGATGGTCGACGAGGTCCGCGCGCAGGGGGCCGAACTGGTCGTCTGCCTCAGCCACAACGGTTTCGACGTCGACAAGAAGATGGCCGGCATCGTCAAGGGGATCGACGTGATCCTCTCGGGCCACACCCATGACGCGTTGCCCGAACCGGTTCTGGTGGGCGAGACCCATATCATCGCCTCCGGCTCGAATGGGAAATTCGTCTCCCGCGTGGATCTGGACGTGCGCGACGGCAAGATGATGGGCATCCGGCACAAGCTGATCCCGATCTTCTCGGATCTGATCACGCCGGACGCGGAGGTGGCCAAGCTGATCGACGCGCAGCGCGCGCCCTTCCTTGAGGATCTGACCCATGTGGTGGGGCAGAGCGATGCGCTGCTCTACCGCCGCGGCAATTTCAACGGGACGTGGGATGACCTCATCTGCGACGCGTTGCTGAGCGAGCGCGACGCCGAGATCGCGCTCAGCCCCGGGGTGCGTTGGGGGCCGTCGATCTTGCCGGGGCAGGACATCACCCGCGAGGACATCTTCAACGTCACTTCGATGACCTATCCGAATGCCTATCGCACGGAAATGACGGGCGAATTCCTGAAAGTCGTGTTGGAGGACGTGGGCGACAACCTGTTCAACCCCGATCCCTATTACCAGCAAGGCGGCGACATGGTGCGCGTCGGTGGCATGGGCTTCAAGATGGACATCGCCAAGCCGCAGGGCGAGCGGATTAGCGAGATGACCTTGCTCAGCACCGGCGAGCCGATTGATCCGCAGCGCAGCTATGTCGTGGCCGGTTGGGCCTCGGTCAACGAGGGCACCGAAGGTCCGCCGATCTGGGACGTGGTGGAGAGCCATATCTCGAAACTGAACACCGTGGGCGAAGGCGCCCGGACCCCGGTGAAAATCGTTCTGCCAAAGTAAGAAAAATGAGAATAGGGGTTCTCACATAGATACAAATTCAATAAAATGAATTTGAATATGTGAGGGCCACGACATGACAGAAGAGAACCACAAGGGGCCATCGCGCCGTGCCTTTCTGACGGGGGCAGGGGCGGCGGCCGCGGGGACGCTGGCGGGCGGGGCCAGTGTCGCGCAGACCGATCCGGGCATCGCGATCCATCCATGGATGCAGGAGTTGGGCGACGGCGTCGATGTCGCCCCCTACGGGATGCCCTCGCCGCATGAGGCGGACGTGAAACGCCGCACCGTGGAATGGCTGACTGCCGACCCGGTGAGCTCGATTAACTTCACCCCGCTGCATGACCTTGATGGGACCATCACCCCCAACGGGCTTTGCTTTGAACGGCACCACTCGGGCGTGGCCAAAGTGGATCCCGCGCAGCACCGTCTGATGATCAACGGGCTGGTCAACAAGCCGCTGGTGCTGACGATGGACGACCTGCACCGTTTCCCCCGCGAGAACCATGTCTATTTCCTCGAATGCGCGGCGAACTCCGGGATGGAGTGGCGCGGATCGCAGCTTAATGGCTGCCAGTTCACCCATGGCATGATCCACAACGTTCAATACACAGGCGTGCCGCTGCGGCTGGTGCTGGAGGAAGCGGGCGTGAAGCCCGAGGGCAAGTGGCTGCTGGCCGAGGGCGCGGATGCCGCGGCGATGAGCCGGTCGATCCCGATGGAAAAGGCGCTCGACGATTGCCTCGTGGCCTTCAAGATGAACGGCGAGGCGCTGCGCCCCGAACAGGGCTACCCGGTGCGCCTCGTCGTGCCCGGCTGGGAGGGCAACATGTGGGTCAAATGGCTACGCCGGCTCGAAGTCGGCGACCAGCCTTGGCACCACCGCGAGGAGACCAGCAAATATACCGACCTCATGGCCGATGGTGTGGCGCGGCGGTTCACGTGGGAGATGGATGCGAAATCGGTCATCACCAGTCCCAGCCCGCAGGCGCCGATCACCCATGGCCCGGGGCCGACCGTTCTGACCGGTCTGGCATGGTCGGGCCGCGGTACGATCCCGCGCGTGGACGTGACGCTGGATGGCGGCATCACATGGCATCAGGCGCGGATGGACGGGCCGAGCACGCCCAAGGCGCTGCACCGCTTCTATTTCGACTTCGAATGGGACGGCAAACCCCTGCTGCTGCAAAGCCGCGCGCATGACAGCACCGGCTACGTCCAACCCACCAAACACGCGCTGCGCGCGGTCCGGGGCGAGAATTCGATCTACCACAACAACGGCATCCAGACCTGGGCGGTCGATGCAGACGGAAAGGCCGAAAATGTCGAGATTTCTTAAAGCTGCCCTCCTGACCACCGCGCTGGCGAGCCCGCTGGCCGCCGAGCCTTTGGGCCTTGGCCGCGCCGCCACTCCTGAAGAGATCGCGCTGTGGGACATCGACGTGCGCCCTGACGGCACAGGTCTGCCTGAGGGCCGTGGCGACGTGATGACCGGGGATGAGATTTACACCGCGAAATGCGCCTCCTGCCACGGCGTCTTTGGCGAGGGCACGGGCCGTTGGCCGGTGCTCGCGGGCGGGCAGGGCAGCCTGACCGACATGCGCCCCGTCAAAACGATCGGTAGCTATTGGCCATACCTTTCAACGGTTTACGACTATGTAAATCGTGCGATGCCCTTTGGCGATGCGCAGTCGCTGAGCGATGACGAGGTCTATGCGATCACAGCCTATCTGCTCTATCTCAATGACGAGGTAGATGAGGGTTTCGTGCTCTCGTCAGAGAACTTCGCCGAGCTGCGCCTGCCGAATGAGGCGGCCTTTAAACCCGATGACCGGGCGGAGGTCGAGTTTGCGTCCTTCAAGCAAGAGCCCTGCATGAGCGATTGCAAACCCTCGGTCGAGATCACCATGCGCGCAGCCGTGCTGGACGTGACGCCCGAGGAGACCGCCGCCAAGGCCGCAGCCGAAGAGGCTAAGGCCGAAGAGACCAAAGCCGCGGCGGAGCCTGCCCCCGAAGAGACCCCCGCGCCGGTTGAGGTGGCCGAAGCCCCCGCCGCCGATCCCGCGCAGATCAAGGCCGGGGAGAAGGCGTTTCGCAAATGCAAATCCTGTCACCAGATCGGCGCCAAGGCCAAGAACCGTGTCGGCCCGATGCTGAACGGCATCGTGGATGGCCCGGCGGGTGCGGTTGACGGCTTCCGCTACTCCAAAGCCATGCAGGCCGCAGCGGCAGAGGGGTTGGTCTGGTCTCACGATGAGTTGAGCGCCTTTCTGGCGGACCCTAAGGGCTTCATGAAAGGCACTAAAATGTCGTTCCGGGGCGTGCGCAAGCCCGAGGATATCGACGCGTTGATCGCCTACCTGCGCGACGCGTCGGAGTGATCGGCGCGATTAGCGCAGACTGTCGTGCCTGCCCCCCTTGAACCCCCATACCGGGGGGACTAATCTCTGGGTAACAGTTTTGCGGGTATGGTCCCGCGAACAGGAACTGAGGCAGGCACGCATGAACGATCCGATCAACACCTATATGAACACGCTTGTCCCGATGGTGGTTGAGCAAACCAGCCGGGGCGAGCGGTCCTACGACATCTTCTCGCGTCTGCTGAAAGAGCGGATCATCTTCGTCAATGGCCCGATCCACAGCGGGATGAGCCATCTGGTCGTCGCCCAGCTGTTGCACCTTGAGGCCGAAAACCCCTCCAAGGAAATCAGCATGTACATCAACTCGCCCGGCGGCGAAGTAACGGCGGGCCTGTCGATTTACGACACGATGCAATACATCAAGCCCAAGGTCTCGACCCTGATCTGCGGCATGGCGGCCTCTATGGGGTCGGTCATCGCGATCGGCGGCGAAAAGGGCATGCGTTTCGCGCTGCCCAATGCCGAAGTGATGATCCACCAGCCCTCTGGCGGCTCGCAGGGCATGGCCGAAGATATCCTGATCTCGGCGCGCCACATCGAACGCACCCGTGAGCGGATGTATCAGCTCTATGTCAAACACTCCGGCCAGCCGCTGGAAACCGTCCAAAAAGCGCTCGACCGTGATCTGTGGATGACGCCCGAGGAAGCCAAGGAATGGGGCCATCTCGATGAGATCGTCGAAAGCCGTGGCAAGGCCGATGAGGCCGCCGCCGGTGGCAAGGACAAGAAAGACAAGTAATCGAAGGGGCCCGGCGCTGCATATTTTGCGATTGTAGCGCCGGGGTCACTGGCCTAAGCTTGAGGCCAAATCTCGCGGCCCCAAGACCGGGGCGGACATACACGACAGACCTGAAAGGTTTGAGATGGCGAATAATTCCGGCAACGACAGCAAAAATACGCTCTACTGTAGCTTCTGCGGCAAGAGCCAGCACGAGGTGCGCAAGCTGATTGCGGGGCCGACCGTTTTCATCTGCGACGAATGCGTCGAGCTGTGCATGGATATCATCCGAGAAGAGACCAAAGCCTCGGGCCTCAAGGCGACCGATGGCGTGCCCACTCCCCGCGACATCTGCGGCGTGTTGGACGACTATGTGATCGGTCAGGCGATGGCCAAGCGCGTGCTCTCGGTGGCGGTCCACAACCACTACAAGCGGTTGAACCACGCCCAGAAGGGCGGCGATATTGAACTGGCGAAATCCAACATCCTGCTGATCGGCCCCACCGGCTGCGGCAAGACGTTGCTGGCGCAGACGCTGGCGCGCATCCTCGATGTGCCCTTCACCATGGCCGATGCGACCACGCTGACCGAAGCGGGCTATGTGGGTGAGGATGTGGAGAACATCATTCTCAAGCTGTTGCAGGCGTCGGAATACAACGTCGAGCGGGCACAGCGCGGCATCGTCTATATCGACGAGGTCGACAAGATCACCCGCAAGTCTGAAAACCCCTCGATCACCCGCGACGTGTCGGGTGAGGGCGTGCAGCAGGCGCTGTTGAAACTGATGGAAGGCACCGTGGCCTCCGTCCCGCCGCAGGGCGGGCGCAAGCATCCGCAGCAGGAATTCCTGCAGGTGGACACCACGAACATCCTCTTCATCTGCGGCGGTGCGTTTGCCGGTCTCGACAAGATCATCGCGCAGCGCGGCAAAGGCTCTGCCATGGGCTTTGGCGCCGATGTGCGTGACAATGACGCCCGCGGCATTGGTGAGATTTTCACTGACCTCGAACCCGAAGACCTGCTGAAGTTCGGTCTGATCCCGGAATTCGTGGGACGTCTGCCAGTTCTGGCGACACTCGAAGATCTGGACGAGGACGCTCTGGTCACCATCCTGACCGAGCCGAAGAACGCCTTGGTCAAGCAGTACCAGCGTCTGTTCGAATTGGAGGACACGCAGCTGACCTTCACCGATGACGCGCTGCAGGCAATCGCCAAACGCGCGATTGAGCGGAAGACCGGCGCGCGGGGTCTGCGCTCCATCCTCGAAGACATCCTGCTCGACACGATGTTCGAACTGCCGGGGCTGGAGACGGTGAGCGAAGTGGTCGTCAACGAGGAGGCCGTCTCATCCGAGGCCAAGCCGCTGATGATCCACGCCGACAGCGAAAGCAAAGAACCAGCCAGCGCGGGCTAAGCGCAAAAGGCAAAGTCATAGGGGCGGGCCATCTGGTCCGCCCTTTCGCGTTTCAGGGGAGGGTTTTATGCGGCGCATTTCATCTGGCGGGATCTATGAGGACAAGATCGGCTACAGCCGCGCTGTGGTGGCGGGGGGCATGGTCCATGTCTCCGGCACCGTGGGTGAGGGGGCAGAGGTGACGGCGCAATGCGCGGCGGCACTGGCAACGATCAAGGCGGCCTTGGCCGAGGCAGGAAGTGATTTCGCCCATGTGGTGCGCGTCACCTATATGTTGCCCGACGCGGCGGAGTTCGAAGCCTGTTGGCCGCTTCTACGCGCGGCCTTCGGCGCGCATCCACCCGCCGCGACGATGATCGAATGTGGGCTGATCGACCCGAAATACCGGATTGAGATCGAATGCACGGCCCTTTTACGTGCGGCGGTAGAGGGCTGATTCTCGACGACGAATCCTGCCGCGTGTGGAACCTCCTGCGCGGTGAGGCTGGACGCCCAAGCCTCCATGGTGCATATAACGGGCAACAGGAACGGAGACCTCAATGGGCATTCTCAATTCACTTCTGCGCAGTGTCACGTGGTGGAACGGCCAGACGCTGAACACCCAGCTTTTCACTTGGCGCAAGGGCAGCAAGGTGGGCGAAGACGCGCAGGGCAACGTCTATTACCGCAACGCCGATGACAGCAAACGCTGGGTCATCTTCAACGGTGAGGCCGAGGCGAGCCGCGTGAGCCCTGATTGGCATGGCTGGCTACACCGCACATGGAATGAGCCGCCGACCGACAAGCCGCTGGCGCATAAGCCTTGGGAAAAGGCCCATGTGGAGAATCGCACCGGCACCGCCATGGCCTATGCGCCCGCCGGGTCGCTGCGCCGCGCCGAACCTGTCGAACGTAAGGATTACGAGGCGTGGCAGCCTGAATGATCGGTTGGCCGCGCCTTTCGCGCGGCCCCAAAGCTCACGCAATCCGGGTGGACCCATGAAAAAGCTTTTCTTGGCCGCGCTTGTGCTGGCCGCGCCGCTTCACGCTCAAGAGGGCGGGCAGGTCGCCAGTGCCCCGGGTGGCGTGTTGCGTGCCTTGGACAAGATTTCGGGCGATACGACCGATCTTAAGATCGCCAAGGGTGACCGCCTGACCTTGGGCAATTTGCAGATCACCATGGTCGATTGCCGCTATCCGGCGGGGGATCCGGCGGCCAATGCCTATGCCGCGCTTGAGATCACCGAAGAGGGCAGCGACAGCGCCTTGTTTTCCGGTTGGATGATCGCCTCGGCCCCGGCGCTGCACGCGCTGGAGCATTTTCGCTATGACATCTGGGTCATGCGCTGCAGCACGTCCTGAAGGCTGTCCAACTTAGGCGCGCTGAACCGCGCATTGCCGCGTTTCGCCACATCGAGCTGCGCGTGATAGTCCGCCCGCGAAATCTCCACCGCCCCGAGAGAGGCGAGGTGATCGGTCAGAAACTGCGTGTCAAAGAGGATGAATCCCGCGCGGCGCAGCCGATCTACCAGCGCCGCCAGCGCTATTTTTGACGCATTGGTCCGGCGCGAAAACATGCTCTCGCCAAAGAACGCGCGGCCCAGTGTCACGCCATAGACACCGCCCACCAGCGCGTCACCGTCCCAAACCTCAAGCGAATGGGCATAGCCCGCGCGGTGCAGTGCGGTGTAAAGCGCGGTGATCTCGGCATTGATCCATGTGTCTTCGCGGTCGGCGCAACCGGCGACGACAGCTTGAAAATCACCGTTGATCGTATGGTGGAACGCGCTGCGCCGGATGGCGCGGGCCAGAGAGCGCGAGATGTGGAAACCGTTGAGCGGCATCACCCCACGGCGCCGCGGATCGACCCAGAAAATTTCCGGGTCGTCGCGGTGTTCCGCCATGGGGAAAATCCCGATGGAATAGCCGTGGAGCAGGATCTCGGGCGTCAGATCCGACATGTCATGTCAGCCGTCGCCGAGGTTGGTTTCCAGCCAATGCTCAAGCCAGTGGATGTTGTAGCCACCCGATTGGATGTCTTCTTCGGCCAGCAGGGCGTGGAACAGCGGCACCGTGGTGTCGACACCGTCCACGATCAGCTCACCCAGAGCGCGCCCCAGTCGGGCCAGCGCCTCGGGACGGTCGCGGCCATGCACGATGAGCTTGCCGATCAGGCTGTCGTAGAAGGGCGGGATCGAATAGCCGTCATACAACGCCGAATCCATCCGCACGCCAAGCCCGCCGGGGGCGTGATACTGCGTGATCTTGCCCGGGCAGGGCGCGAAGTTCGGCAGACGCTCGGCGTTGATGCGCACCTCGATGGCATGGCCGTTGATCTGCAAATCATCCTGCGTGAAGGACATCGGCAGGCCTTCGGCCACGCGGATTTGCTCGCGCACCAGATCGACGCCAAAGATCGCCTCGGTCACCGGGTGTTCCACCTGCAGACGGGTGTTCATCTCGATGAAGTAGAACTCGCCGTTCTCGTAGAGGAATTCGATCGTGCCGGCGCCGATGTAGTTGATGTTGGCCACGGCGTCGGCGCAGGTCTTGCCGATGCGCGCGCGTTCCTCGGCGGTGATCGAAGGGCCGGGGGCCTCCTCAAAGACCTTCTGGTGGCGGCGTTGCAGCGAACAGTCCCGCTCGCCCAGATGGACGGCGTTGCCCTTGCCGTCGCCAAAGACCTGAATCTCAATGTGGCGCGGCGTGGTGAGGTATTTCTCGATGTAGACTTCGTCGTTGCCGAAGTTCGACTTGCCCTCGGCCCGCGCGGTCTGGAAGGCTTTTTCCATGTCGGCTGCGGTCTGGGCCACTTTCATGCCCTTGCCGCCGCCACCTGCGGTCGCCTTGATGATGACCGGATAGCCGATTTCCTCACCGATGCGCTTGGCTTCTTCCAGCGAGGTGACCCCGCCTTCGGAGCCGGGCACGCAGGGCACGCCGAGCTTTTTCATCGTGTCCTTGGCGGTGATCTTGTCGCCCATGACGCGGATATGCTCGGCGGTGGGGCCGATGAAGGTGAGGCCGTGATCCTCGATCACCTGCACGAAATTGGCGTTTTCCGACAGGAAACCGTAGCCGGGGTGGATCGCCTCGGCGCCGGTGATCTCGCAGGCTGCGATGATCGCGGGGATCGAGAGGTAGGATTGGGTCGAGGAGGGCGGGCCGATGCAGACGGATTCGTCGGCCATGCGCACGTGCATCGCGTCACTGTCGGCGGTGGAATGCACCGCGACCGTCTGGATGCCCATCTCGCGGGCCGCGCGGATGACGCGCAGCGCGATCTCTCCCCGGTTGGCGACTAGGATTTTGCTGAACATGTCCGGCCCTTATTCCAGGATGACCAGCGGCGCGCCGAATTCCACGGCATCGCCGTCACCGACGAGGATGCGCTTGACGGTGCCGGCGCGGGGGGCGGGGATGTGGTTCATGGTCTTCATCGCCTCGACGATCAGAAGCGTGTCACCTTCGGAGACGGAGGCCCCGACGGAGATGAACGCCGGCGCGCCCGGCTCGGCTTGCAGGTAGACGGTGCCGACCATGGGCGACGTCACGGCGCCGGGGTGATCAGCCGGATCGGCGTCGGCAGCAGGGGCCGGAGCGGCTGCCGGGGCAGCGGCGGGCGCCGGTGCGGCGGCCGGCGCCGGGGCGGCTTGGTACTGCTGCTGTGGGGCGGCCATGACCTGCTGCGGGGGCTTGCGGCTGACGCGCACGTTCAGGCTGTCATCCTCGGCATAGTCGCGTTTCACCTGAAGCTCGGTCAGGTCGTTTTCGTTCAGCAGCTCGGCGAGGGCCTTGATGAAGGCCACGTCAGCGTCATGGGTTTTGTTTGTCATTGGATCCTCGAAGATTTCGGCAGGCCTGCGGCCCGTCGCTGCGCGATTGATTGGCACGCTTATAGGGCATGGGCAAAGCCATGAAAAGCCAACTGTTGTCTAGGGGGTAGGATCGGTTTTTTGTCGCGCAAAGCGATCCCGGGCGCGAGAGTGAGGCTGGGCCTCAGCCGCGCGCGCCGGACCTGAGTGACCTTAGGTCATATCGCGAGGTATTCCGCGCGCAGTTCCGCGTTGTCCAGCACCTCGGCGGCGGTGCCGTCAAAGACCACGCCGCCGGTGTCGAGGATCACCGCCCGGTCGGCCAGTTTCAGCGCCCGTACCGCGTTTTGTTCGACCAGAATCGTGGTGATGCCCTGCGCCTTGATCAGCCCCAGCGTTTTTTCGATCTCATCCACGATCACCGGCGCCAGCCCTTCGTAGGGTTCATCGAGCAGCAACACCTTGATGTCACGGGCCAAAGCGCGGGCGATGGCGAGCATCTGCTGCTCCCCGCCCGAGAGGGTCACCCCCTCTTGGTTGCGGCGTTCGCGCAGGCGGGGGAAGAGGTCATAGAGCCGGTCGAGCGACCAGCCGATGGGCGGGGCGATCTGGGCGAGTTTGAGGTTCTCTTCGACCGTAAGGCCGGAAATGATGCGCCGGTCTTCGGGCACCAGCGCCAGCCCCGCGGCAGAGGCTTGGTGGCTGGCCATATTATGCAGCGGCTGATGGTCAAGCCAAACCTCGCCGCGTTTCAGCTCTGGGTCGCTCACCCGCGCGATGGCCCGCAGGGTCGAGGTTTTGCCCGCCCCGTTGCGGCCCAACAGGGCGAGAATCTCCCCTTCATGGACGTTAAAGCTCACCCCCTGCACGATGTAGCTTTCGCCGTAATAGGCGTGAATGTCCCAGACCGAGAGGAAGGCGGGGGCGGTTTGGGCGTGGTTGGCGTTTTTGTCGAGCGTGCTGGTGGTCATATGCTGTCCTAGATCTGCGGCAAAGGGAGGGGTCAGGCGGCGTCTTGGCTTTCGCCGAGGTAGGCTTCGCGCACCTTGGGGTGGCCCTTGATCCGGTCGGGCGTGTCTTCGACCAGCGGAGTGCCTTGGGCCAGCACGGTAATCCGCTCGGCTAGTGAAAAGACGACATGCATGTCGTGTTCGATGATGGCAATGGTGATGTCGCGCTCGTCCTTGATCTGTTTGAGCAGGTCGATGGTGTTATTGGTATCGGCCCGCGCCATCCCGGCGGTCGGTTCGTCCAAGAGCAGCAGACGGGGGTCTTGGGCGAGGCACATGGCGATCTCCAACCGCCGTTTGTCCCCGCGCGACATGGAGGCGGCAGGCATGTGCCGTTTGTCGATCATACGCATGTCGCGCAGCATTTCCTCGGCCTTGTCGATCATGTCGCGCTGGCCCACGACCCGCGACCAGCCGTTCAGTTGAAACGCCCCGTCGCGTTTGGCGAGGCAGGGGATCAGCATGTTTTCCATCACCGTCAGATCACCAAAGATCTCGGGCGTTTGGAACACGCGGGAAATGCCCATCTGGTTGATCTCATAGGGTTTGCGCCCCAGCACCGACTGCCCGTCGAACATGACGGAGCCGGTGTCGGGGATGAGCTTGCCCACCAGACAGTTCAGCAGGGTGGATTTGCCCGCCCCATTGGGGCCGATGATCGCGTGGACGGAGTTCTCCGCCACGCTGAGGTTCACATCGCTCAGCGCCTGCAACCCGCCAAAGCGCTTGCCGACATTTTTGACTTCGAGAATGGCCATGATGTCTCTCCTATTCCGCGGCTTCGCTGCGCTGTTGGGCGGCGTCGGCCTCGACCGAGCCCGCGTTCTTGTCCCGGCGGCGGAAGACCCGGCCCAGACGTTGCCCGCCCTCGACCAGCCCACCGGGCAGGAAGATCACGACCAGCATGAACAGAAGGCCAAGCGTCAGATGCCAGCCCTTGCCGACGAAGGGGTGGATGATCGCGACCATCGCGTCTTCGATCCCGTCGGGCATGAAGGCGAACCAGCCGTGCAGGACGTTGTCGTTGATCTTGGCGAAGATGTTCTCGAAATACTTGATGAAGCCCGCGCCCAGCACCGGCCCGATCAAGGTGCCCGCGCCGCCAAGGATCGTCATCAGCACCACCTCGCCGGAGGCCGTCCACTGCATCCGCTCGGCCCCCGCCAGCGGGTCCATCGCCGCCAGCAGACCGCCCGCCAGCCCGGCATACATGCCCGAGATGACAAAGGCCGCCAGCGTGTAGGGCCGCGTGTTCAGCCCGGTGTAGTTCATCCGCTGCTGGTTCGATTTCACCGCCCGCAGCATCATGCCAAAGGGCGAGCGGAAGATGCGGATCGCCAGATAGAAGGCGAGGATCAGGAAGACCGCGCAGAAATAGTAGCCGACCGAGAAGGTGAAGGTCCAACCGCCGAAGAACAGCGTCGTCGAGGAGTTCATCGCAGCACCAAAGAGGTTCGGGAATGAAGGTGCATCGACAGACTGGAGATACTGCGGGTCGGAGTTGTAAATCTGCAAGCCCGTCTCACCATTGGTGATCGGCGTCAGCACCGAATAGGCGAGGTTGAAGGACATCTGCGCGAAGGCCAGCGTCAGGATCGAGAAGTAGATGCCCGAGCGCCGCAGGCTGATGTAGCCGATGAGTGCCGAGAACAGCCCCGCCATGATGACGGCCAGCACCAGCGCGGGCACGACGTTGTAGCTGAGCAGTTTGAACATCCAGACGGCAGAGTAGGAACCGACCCCCAGAAAGGCCGCATGGCCAAAAGAGAGATAGCCGGTCAGCCCGAAGAGGATGTTGAACCCGATGGCAAAGATGCCAAAGATCACAAAGCGTTGCATCAGGTCGGGGTAGCCCGCGTTGAACTGTGCAAGGCCCGAATCCGCCGGAAAGGGGTTGAGGATGAAGGGGGCGAAGAGCGTGAGAACGATCACGACCCCCAAAAGAAGCGTATCGCGTTTTTCCAGTCCGAACATGTCCTATTCCTCCATCACGCCGCGGCGTCCCATCAGACCGCGCGGGCGGACCAGCAGGATCACGATGGCAACGACGTAGATGATGATCTGGTCGATACCGTAGATGATGCTTTTGATTTCATTCATGGACGCGAGGCTTTCGAGGATGCCCAAAAGGAACCCCGCCAGCACCGCGCCCGGCAGCGAGCCCATGCCGCCGACCACAACGACGACGAAGCTCAGCACCAGAAAGTCCATGCCCATGTGATAATTGGGCGAGTTGATTGGCGCATACATTACGCCCGCAAGCCCCGCCACGGCGGCGGCGATGCCGAACATGATGGTAAAGCGGCGGTCGATGTCGATGCCCAGAAGGCCCACCGTCTCACGATCCGCCATGCCGGCGCGGACCACCATGCCGAAGGTGGTGAATTGCAAGAAAGCAAAGACCGCGGCGATGATGACTGTGGAGAAGCCGAAATAGACCAGACGCCAGTAGGGGTAGGCCAGCGAGGTGTCCAAGCCCAAGAGCGGCGCAAAGTCGAAGCTGCCTTTGAAGGCATCGGGGGCAGGGGTGGGGATCGGGTTGGCGCCGTAGAAATATTTGACGACTTCCTGCAAAACGATGGCGAGGCCGAAGGTCACGAGGATTTGATCCGCATGGGGGCGCTTGTAGAAATGTTTGATCAGACCGCGTTCCATGATGAAGCCGATAAGCAGCATCACCGGGATCGCAAAGAGGATCGCCAGCGGCACCGACCAGTCGATGATGGCCTGTCCCATCTCGGGGCCGAACCAACTCTCGACATAGGGGGTTTTGATTTTCAGCGGATTGCCCAGAAAATCCTTCTGGGTCTCGTCGATGGTCTCAAAACTCAGCGTCAGCAGCCGCTGCAATGTGACCGAGCAGAAGGCCCCGATCATGAACAGCGCCCCATGGGCAAAGTTGACCACGCCAAGCGTGCCGAAGATCAATGTAAGCCCAAGCGCGATCAGCGCATAGGCCGAGCCCTTGTCGAGCCCGTTAAGTATTTGCAGAAGAACAGCGTCCATGGACCCCACCTGTAAGGGATGCGTTCACATGAGGGCGCGCCCCATGTGGTGAGAAAAGGGGGCGCGCGGCGCAAGGCCGATGCGCCCCCCAAAGGTTCAGTGGATCAGGCGCCCGGGTTGCACTTGCCCAATTCGCCACCGGCGAACATGGGGTGATCCGGGGCGTATTCGACCTGCGCACGCGGGGTGACCTCAACGATCTCCAGCGTGTCGTATTCGTTGGTTGGGTTTTCCTTGCCCTTCATGACCAGCACGTCTTTGAAACACTGGTGGTCATCGCCGCGATACAGCACCGGACCATTGCCCAGACCGTCGAACTCGAAATCCTCAAGCGCTTCGACCACACCGCAGGGGTTGAAGGTGCCCGCACGTTCGACCGCATCCGCATAGAGCAGCGTCTGCACATAGCAGGTGTGCGCGGAGTTGGAGGGCGGACGGCCATATTTCTCACCAAAGGATTTCACGAAGGCTTTGGAGCCTTCATCCTGCAACTGCCAGTTCCAGTTCATCGAACCGATAACGCCCTGCACGTTGGACCCGGCACCGGCGGCCATAAGCTCGGAGTAAAGCGGCACGACGATTTCGAATTTCTTGCCGTTTACTTCTTTGTCGAGCAGGCCGAACTGCACCGCGTTGGTCAGTGAGTTCACCATGTTGCCGCCGTAGTGGTTCAGGACCAGCACATCGGCACCGGAGTTCAGAACCGGCGCGATGTAGGAGCTAAAGTCGGTCGAGGCGAGCGGCGTCAGCACGTTGTTGACGGTTTCCCAGCCCATCGCTTCGGTCGCGGCGGCAATGGATTCCTGCTGGGTCCAGCCCCATGTGTAATCCGCCGTCAGGTGATAGGCGCGGCGGTCTTCGCCGTAGGCATTTTTCAGCACCGGCGCGAGGGCGGCGGCGGACATGTAACCGTTAAAGAAGTGACGGAAACCGTTGGCCTTTTTGTCTTTGCCAGTGGTGTCGTTTGAATGTGTCAGACCGGCCATAAAGATCACGCCCGCTTCCTGACACAGGCCCTGAACCGCCACAGCCACGCCCGAGGACGAGCCGCCGTTGATCATCACGGCGCCGTCTTTTTCGATCATCGCCTTGGCGGATGCGCGGGCGGCGTCGGATTTCGTCTGGGTGTCGCCGGTGACATATTCGACCTTCTTGCCCAGAATGCCGTTCCCTTTCAGCGCCTTGGAGCTGAAGGTGTTCATCATGCCGCCGTCGCCCCCGCCATTGAGGTGTTCGACCGCAAGCTCTTGCGCGCGCAGCTCATCCAGACCTTCTTCGGCATAGGGGCCGGTCTGGGGGACGTTGAAGCCCAGCGTCACGGTGCTGCCCGTGGGGGCATTGGTGAAGCCCGCGTGATTTTCCGCGCGCAGATAGGTCGGCAGCGCCAACCCTGCACCGGCAACCGCGCCGGTCTGGATCAGCCCGCGGCGTGTCAGTTTCGTAAACGACATGAAGTCCTCCCATTTTTGTAAGTCGCGGCAGCGGAACCTCCCCCCGATGCCACAACACGCAATAGTGCAAAGAAACTATGGCGCGGAAAATGAAAACCGATCAATAAGGCGCTTGATCGAAACGATTTTTTTGTAAATATATTCGCAATCGCATCGGCGGGCCTGTAAAAAATATGATATTGCGGCGCAGAAAGACCTTGAAACAACGGGCGAAAAATCCCGCGGGGCCGTCCCATGCGTGAGGGGCTGACCGGCAGCCGTATCCGTGAACGGCGCGTGATGGCGGGGCTGAAACAGGCCGAGCTTGCGCAGCAAAGCGGCATCTCGGCCAGCTATCTCAACCTCATTGAGCACAATCGGCGCAGAATCGGCGGCAAGCTCTTGCTCAACATCGCCCATGCGCTTGGGGTCGAGCCGCAGGCGCTGACCGAAGGCGCCGAAGCCGCGCTGATCGCCACGCTGCGCGAGGCGGCAGAGGACGCGGGGCTGACCGGGCCAGACAGCGAGCGGGCGGATGAATTCGCGGGGCGGTTTCCGGGCTGGGCCAAGGTGCTGGCCAACAGCCAGCGCCGCATCGCGGCATTGGAGCAGACGGTTGAGGCACTTTCTGACCGTTTGGCCCATGACCCGCAGCTTGCCACCTCCATGCATGAATTGCTCAGCACAGCCGCGGCGATCCGCTCCACCGCCGCGATTCTAGCAGAAACGGACAGTTTGCAAGCGGAATGGCGCGATAGGTTTCACGCCAATATCCACCAAGACAGCCGCCGCCTATCTGACAGTGCGCAGGCGCTGGTGACCTATTTCGACAATGCCGCCGAGACCCGCGAGGTGGCCCATTCGCCACAGGCCGAGGTTGAAAGTTTCCTCGCCGCGCATGACTACCGTTTCGATCCTTTGGAAGAGGCGCGCGCCCCGCAGGCGGCGATTGCGGCGCTGGTCGAACAGGCCGATACGCTCAAGACCAAGGCCGCGCAGCATATCGCGACGGGGGTGTTGCAACAGATCGCCCGCGATGCGGCGGCGCTGCCTTTGGCGCGGCTGGAGCGGGCGGCGGGGGAGATGGGTCACGATCCTGCCGAACTGGCGCAGGCACTCGACCAGCCGATGGGCCGGGTGCTGCGGCGCTTGGCGTCACTGCCCGACCTCGGCGCGGGGCTGGTGGTCTGTGACCGTTCTGGCAGCGTGACATTCGCCAAGTCGGTCGAAGGTTTCACCGTGCCGCGCTTTGGCGCCTGCTGCCCGCTTTGGCCGCTCTTTGCGGTGCAGGGGCAGCCGGGGCTGGTGATGAAATCCCGCGTCATGCAGATGGGGCGCGGGCAGGCGGAGTTCGAGGCGATTGCCACCTGCGAGGTGCAGGCCGCCGCTGCCTATAACACGCCGCCACTCAGCCAATCGGTCATGCTGCTCTTGCCGGTCCCCTCGGGGGCGGCGCCAGCGCAGCCGGTGGGGGCGACCTGTCGCATTTGCCCGGTCGAAGGATGCCGCGCGCGGCGCGAGCCTTCGATCCTGCGCGAGGGAATCTGAGGCGGCGCGGCAGGCAGTTTTTGACAGGGCTGGCAAACCGATGCATGCTCCCCCCGGTGCGCGAGACCCCGCAGCAAGACGGGGCGGCCGCACACCGAGGGGGGAGACTTTTTGCCGATGAGCAAACTCGTAGTTCTGGTGGAGGACGAGGTGAATATCGCCGAGGCCATCCGCTTTTTGCTGAGCCAAGAGGGTTGGCGTGTGGAGACCTTGGCCAATGGGTCAGGCGCGGTGGAGGTGATCCGCAAGGCATCGCCGGATCTGGTGATGCTCGACGTGATGCTGCCGGGCAAGAGCGGTTTCGAGATATTGGACGAGCTGCGCGGTGACCCCGAAACCGGCGCATTGCCGGTGCTGATGCTGACCGCGCGGGGCCAAAGCCGGGACCGCGCCATGGCCGAAAAGGCGGGTGTCAGCCGCTTCATGACCAAGCCGTTCTCGAATGCCGAGATGCTGGACGCGGTGCGCGACCTGATCGCCAGTTGACCCGCCATGCCCCGTAGGCCGATCTTTTTGGAAAAACGCGGCTACCGTCAGCGGCGGATGATGGATGCGGTGCGCCTGTTGCCGTTTCTGGGGCTGATGCTGTGGATGGTGCCGCTGCTTTGGCCCGTGCCAGCGGGCAGTACGGACCCCACGGCACCGACCATCCCGATGAGCGTGGCGCTGCGCTATCTTTTCGGGGTTTGGGCGTTGCTGATCTTGGGGACATGGGCGCTCTGGCGGCGGACCCGGGATGTGGCCTCGGGTGAGGATGCAGCACAGCCGGACGGGATGCGCTGATGGTATCGCTCAACCAGCTGGTCGTGGTCTGCCTGATGTATGTGGCAGGGCTGTTCATCGTGGCCTTCGCCGCCGAACGCGCGGCCCTGCGCGGGCAGGGCGGCTGGCTGCTGCGCTCGCCACTGGTTTATACCCTGTCGCTGTCGATCTATTGCACCGCTTGGACCTTTTACGGCGCGGTGGGCTATGCGGCGCGCTCGGGGCTGGAATATGTGACCATCTACCTCGGCCCTTCGCTGGTGATGATCGGCTGGTGGTGGGGGCTGCGCCGTTTGGTGCGGATCGGGCGAAGCCATCGCGTCACCTCGATCGCGGACCTGATTTCATCGCGCTACGGCAAGTCCAACACGCTGGCGATCGTGGTGACGGTGATGGCCGTGATCGGTGTGACGCCCTATATCGCGCTGCAATTGCAATCGGTTATCCTGTCGCTGTCGATCTTCGCCGCCGCCGACGTGCCGCTGGCCGAGGCGGGGGGCGATGTGATCAACCGGGGGCAGGCGGCGCTTTGGGTCGCGGCGGGGCTGACGCTTTTTACCGTGCTTTTCGGCACCCGGAACCTGAACGTAAACGAACGGCATCACGGCGTGGTCATCGCCATCGCGGTGGAGGCGGTGGTCAAGCTCTTGGCGCTGGTCGCAGTGGGGGTCTACGTCATCTGGGGGCTGGCCGGGGGCTTGGGCGAGACCTTGGCGCGGATCGACGCCTCAGACATCGGGCAATGGGAGGTGCAGGGCAGCCGTTGGGCCGCGTTGACCGTGCTTTCGGGGGCCGCGCTTTTGTGCCTGCCGCGCATGTTTCAGGTCATGGTGGTCGAGAACGACGACGAGCGACAGTTGCAAATCGCTAGCTGGGCCTTCCCGCTGTACCTGATGCTGATGAGCCTTTTCGTCGTGCCCATCGCGGTGGTGGGGCTAGACCTGATGCCCGAAGGCGCGAACCCCGATCTTTTCGTGCTGAGCCTGCCGCTCAGCCAAGGGCAGAACGGGCTGGCGATGCTGTCTTTCTTGGGCGGTTTTTCTTCGGCGACCTCGATGGTGATCGTCGCCACGCTGGCGCTCTCGACCATGGTCAGCAACCATATCGTCATGCCGATCTGGCTGGCGCTGCGCCGCGATGGGGCGACGCAGTCGGGGGATGTGCGCAATATCGTCATCCTTGCGCGGCGGCTGTCGATTTTCTGCGTGGTGGGCTTGGGTTATCTCTACTATCGGGCCTCAGGCGGCAGCGGGGCGCTGGCCGCGATTGGCACGATTTCCTTCGGCGGGGTGGCGCAGTTTCTGCCCGCGATGCTGGGCGGGGTGCTGTGGCGCGGGGCCACGCGGACTGGCGCGCTTTGCGGGCTGGGCACGGGCTTTGTGCTTTGGGTCTTTACCATGCTGCTGCCCAGCTTTGGCGCGGATGTGGCCCTGTCGAGCACGACCTTGGAACAGGGGCTTTGGGGGCTCGCTTGGCTGCGCCCCGAGGCGCTTTTCGGCATCGCGGGGATCGACCCGACGGTGCATGCGGTGGTCTGGAGCCTCGCGCTCAACACGCTGGTTTTCGTCGTCGTCTCTCTCTTTAGCTTCCCTACACCGTTGGAGCGGCTACAGGGCGCGCAATTCGTTAATGTTTTTGACCATTCCGGCCCGGCGCGGGGGTGGACGGCCTCGGTCGCGGGCAGCGAAGACCTGATGATCATGGCGCAGCGCATCTTGGGCGCGACGGAGGCGCAAGCGTTTTTCACCCGCGAGGCAGAACGGCAGGGGCAGGGGCAACGTCTGCCCGAGCCCACACCACGATTCGTGCAGGCGCTGGAGCGGGAGTTGGCAGCCTCAGTCGGGGCGGCCACGGCCCATGCGATGGTGGCGCAGATCGTCGGCGGGGCCTCGGTCTCGGTCCAAGACCTCTTGGCTGTGGCCGACGAATCCGCGCAGATGCTGGAGTATTCCAGCCAGTTGGAGGCCAAGTCGCGCGAGTTGACCGAGACGGCAGCGCAGTTGCGCGCGGCCAATGAGAAGCTGACGCAGTTGTCGCTGCAAAAGGACAGTTTCCTCAGCCAGATCAGCCATGAATTGCGCACGCCGATGACCTCGATCCGGTCATTCTCCGAGATCCTGCGCGATGCGCCCGGTCTCACGGACGCCGACAAGAACCGCTATGCCACGATCATCCATAGCGAGACGATCCGTCTGACGCGGCTGCTCGACGATCTGTTGGATCTGTCGGTTTTGGAAAACGGGCAGGTGACGCTGAACCAGCGCGAAGGCAACCTGCGCGATCTGCTGGATCTGGCGGTGACCACGGCGCAGGCGGGGGCTACACGGCCGCTCAAGGTGCTGCGTGATCCGCAGGCCGAGGATATTGTGCTGACCAGCGATCTCGACCGGCTGGTGCAGGTCTTTATCAACCTCGTCACCAACGCCCGCAAATATTGCGCTGCGGATGACCCGCAACTGGTGATCACGCCGCGGGTGACGGCGCAGGGGCTGGTGATTGATTTCGTCGACAACGGCCATGGGATCGACGCAGGCTCGGAGGCGCTGATTTTCGAGAAGTTCTCGCGCATCACGGGGGAGGGCGATGGCGCGGGCCTTGGCCTTGCCATCTGTCGCGAGATCATGTGCCGCTTGGGCGGAGAGATCAGCTTCCTGCGGGATGTGCCCGGCACGGCCTTCCGTGTGCAACTGCCCGCCAGCGCCCTGACCGCGGCGGCGTAGAATACCGGCCCCCAAGGGGACCGGCAGAGACCTCAGGTATAGCTTTGCCCCAGCATGGGGCGCATGTTCTCAAGGTCATATCCGCCTTGACGTGCGGCTTCGATGATCGCGTCGCTGTCCATCTCACCGGCTTGGCCCAAGGCCCAAGCGATGGTCGAACGGGTGCCCGAGGCGCAATAGGCCAGCACGGTGTCATCGGTCTCCACGCCAAGGGCGCGGTTCTTGGCGATGACATCTGGGGTCATGGTCTGGTGGGTCAGCGGCTGTTCGGCAAAGGCAATCCCCGCGGCCTCGGCGGCGTCGCGCATGGCGGCGGCCTGATGGCTGGGCGGCACTTCCGCGTCGGGGCGGTTGCACAGGATGCGGGTGATGCCTTGGGCGCGCAGGCTTTCCATGTCACCGGGCTCGATCTGCGGGGCGACGAAATAGCGGGGGGTGATTTGGCGAATATCCATGGGCCGATTTAAGCAGATGCAGCGGCCCTGTCCAGCACCGCCGGGGCGGGCCGTTCAAACGCGCCGATCAGCCCAGCGAAATCCCGAGGATCACCAGCATCAGGCCGATCACGGAGAGAAACAGCGCGCCCATATTCAGTGGCACGACTTTGCGCAGCACCACGCGCATCTCCTCATCGTCGAGCTGCGCGCGTTTTGCACGGCTCACCTTGATGATGCACCAGCCCAGACCGAGCAATCCCAAGAGGGACAGGCCGGCGCCGCCCCAGACCATGAGATCGAAAATAGATGTGTTTGCGCTTTCCATGGCGGCAGAGCTACGCCAAACCGCCAAGGGGGGCAAGTCCCGCTTGCGGGCTGGGCGTGCAGCCTGTAGTCAAACCCGCCAGAGCCAGCCATTCCGTGAGGACTTCCCATGAGCGATACCAGCACCAATCCCGATGTCGTCGAATCCCAAGGTGATGCGACCTACCGGGTCACCGCCAATGAGCTGCGCCAGTTCGTCGAGCGGATCGAGCGTTTGGACGCCGAGAAGAAAGACCTTGCCGAACAGCAAAAAGAGGTGATGGCCGAAGCAAAATCGCGCGGTTACGACACCAAGGTGCTGCGCAAGGTGATCGCCCTGCGCAAGCGGGACAAGGACGACATCGCCGAAGAAGAAGCGGTGATGGAAATGTACAAAGAAGCCTTGGGCATGTGAGCGCCCTGCCGCGGCGGGACTGAATTTTCCGCGCGGCCTTGAATGCTTCCGGCCCATCCCCATTTGCATCGGGCGTCTGCGCGGTCTCTGCGGCGCCCGATGGTCTGAGGCCGGTGAGATTTTTCCCGTGAACATTCTGTTTGTCCTTGGTGGTCTGCTGGGGCTCGTGCTCGGTGGTGAGTATCTGGTGCGCGGCGCCGTGGCGCTGGCGCAGAGGGTAGGCTTGTCGCCCTTGGTGATCGGGCTGACGGTGGTGGGCTTTGGCACCTCTGCCCCGGAATTGGTGACCTCGGTTCAGGCGGCTTTGCTGGGCGCGCCGGACATCGCGCTTGGCAATGTGGTGGGGTCGAATATCGCGAATATCCTGCTGATTCTCGGGCTCGCCGCGGTGATCGCCCCGGTGGCCATCTCCGGACGTAGTTTCGCGCGGGACGGGACGGTCATGCTGGCGGCGAGCCTGCTCTGCCTCGGCACTGTGCTGCTGGGGCAGGTGGATCGGCTGGCGGGGGGCGCCGCCCTCGTGGGGCTGGCGGCCTATCTGATTTACACCTTTCGCAGCGATCGAAGCGGGGCAGAGGCGATGGCGCCGCTGCCGGATCAAGCGCCGTTTTGGCTGGCGCTCGTCTGGCTGCTGGGTGGGCTTTTGCTGACCATTCTTTCGGCGCGGTTTCTGGTCACCGGCGCCGTGGCGCTTGCGCAGGCCGTGGGGCTGTCCGAGGCGGTGATCGGCCTGACCATCGTGGCCGTGGGCACCTCCATGCCGGAATTGGTCACATCGGTCATCGCCGCAAGGCGCGGACAGAGCGATGTGGCATTGGGCAACGTGGTCGGCTCCAACATCTTCAACATCCTCGGCGTTCTGGGCATCACCGCGCTGATCCAGCCGGTGGGGGTGGCTGCGCAGATCGCCACGCTCGACATCTGGGTGATGCTGGGGGCCACGGTGGCGCTGATCGCCTGCGCCTTTGGCGGGCGCGTGACACGCGGGCAGGGGGCGCTCTTTGCGCTGGCCTATGTGGCCTATGTTGCCGTGCTTTTGGTGTAACCCGGCACAGGGTTGTCCGGCGGGGGTGGGGGCGATTTCTGCGGATGTGGCGCGATGGGCCGCGGACCCCCTTGCGCAGGCGGTTCAACACCCATAGAAGGACACAAATTTTCGCCCGCGCCCCCGCCGCGCGGCCTTACCCTATGGAGCACACATGCAGGTCAACGAGACGCTGAACGAAGGTCTGAAACGCGGTTACAACATCACCGTCACCGCCGATGAGCTTGAAGCCAAGGTCAACGAGAAGCTGGCCGAAGCGCAGCCCGAAGTCGAGATGAAGGGCTTCCGCAAGGGCAAGGTGCCGATGGCGCTGCTGAAAAAGCAGTTCGGCCAGCGGATCATGGGTGAAGCGATGCAGGAAAGCATCGACGGCGCCATGAACGAGCATTTCGAAAAGACCGGCGACCGCCCCGCGATGCAGCCCGAGGTCAAGATGACCAATGAGGACTGGAAAGAAGGCGACGACGTCGAAGTCTCCATGTCCTACGAAAAACTGCCTGAGATTCCCGAAGTTGATCTGAGCAAGATCGAACTGGAAAAGATGGTGGTCAAAGCTGACGATGCGGCTGTCGAAGAAGCGCTGGCAAGCCTTGCCGAAACCGCGCAGGACTTCAAAGCCCGCGAAGAGGGTGCCAAGGCCGAAGATGGCGATCAGGTTGTGATCGACTTCAAAGGCTCCGTAGACGGCGAGGAATTCGAAGGCGGCGCGGCGGAAGATTACCCGCTGGTGCTGGGCTCCAACTCCTTCATCCCCGGCTTCGAAGAGCAACTGGTCGGCGTGAAAGCGGGCGAAGAGAAATCCGTCGTCGTGAACTTCCCCGAAGAGTATCAGGCCGCACATCTGGCCGGTAAGGAAGCGACCTTTGCTTGCACCGTGAAAGAAGTGAAAGAGCCCGTCGCCGCCGAGGTTAACGACGAGATGGCCAAGAAATTCGGTGCCGAGGATCTCGACGCGCTGAAAGGTCAGATTGCTGAGCGTCTGGAAGCGGAATATGCCGGTGCATCGCGCGCCGTGATGAAGCGTAACCTGTTGGACGCGCTCGACAAAGAGGTCAGCTTTGACCTGCCGCCGTCGCTGGTCGATGCCGAAGCCAAGCAGATCGCGCATCAGCTGTGGCACGAGGAAAACCCCGATGTGGAAGGCCACGACCACCCCGAGATCGAGCCGACAGACGAGCACAAGACATTGGCCGAGCGCCGCGTCCGTCTGGGCCTGCTGCTGGCCGAGCTGGGCCAGAAAGCCGACGTTCAGGTGACCGACGCCGAGATGACCCAAGCGATCATGAACCAAGCGCGTCAGTACCCGGGTCAGGAGCGTCAGTTCTTTGAATTCGTGCAGCAGAACCAGCAGATGCAGCAGCAGATGCGCGCGCCGATCTTCGAGGACAAGGTCGTCGATCACGTGGTCGAGCAGGCCAAGGTGACCGAGAAAGAAATCTCGAAAGAAGAGCTTCAGAAAGCTGTTGAAGAGCTGGAAGACGAGTAAGTCTTACCGGTTCGGATTTTGGAGCAGGGGCGACGGGAAACCGTCGCCCCTGTTTCGTTTGGGCTGTGTGAGAAGCGGGGCCTTTGCCTGTCACTCTGGATGGGCGTGAAGGATTACCGACCCTACTGTCGAGGTCCCGCCCGGGGGCACCCCGGGGGGCGATTTGCAAGGTCTCGAAAATTCGCAGCGGTCTCATGCGATGGGGGCGACCGCAGGCCACCATCGTTGCAACGCCCCCCAGGGAAGGCGCTGCCTTTTGTGTCAGTGTCAGATGCTGATACGTATCGGGGACGTCACAAAGTAATCCGGAACTGCGCGAAGCCGTCTTCCGTGTCGCCGACCTGTTCCATCTCTACCCCTGTCACCTCATCGACGTAGTCCGCCGCCTTTGGCCCGGTTTCGAACATCACGCTCGTTTCCTCCAACGGCGCGAAGCGCCAGTTGCCATCGGCGCGGGGGCTGATGGTGCCTTTTTCGACGATGTAGCGCACGATCACATCGCGGTTGGTGTCGGGCCCTTCAAAGACGATGGTATCGCCCATCGCGCCGGGGAAAGCCCCGCCGCCGCTGGCGCGGTAATTGTTGGTGGCGATGATGAATTCGGCCTCGGGATCAAGGGGTTGCCCTTCGAACTCAAGGTTCACGATCCGGCTCGCCTCAGGGTTTGCCACGGTGCCCTTGGGACCGAATTTGGAAGGCTGGCTAAGGTCGATCTGATAGGTCACCCCGTCGATCACATCGAAATTGTAGCTGGGGAACTCGGGGTTCAGCAGCGGTTGGTTGGCCTTGCCGGGGGTGATCTGGTTGAACATCCCCGCTGACCGCTCAAGCCAATCCTTCACCTGCGCCCCGGTCACGCGCACCGCGCGGGCTGTGTTGGGGTAGAGGTAGAGGTCCGCGACATTCTTGATCGCTACATCGCCTTTCGGCACATCGGTGTAATACTCTGGCCCGCCACGGCCACCGGCCTTGAAGGGGGCGGCGGCGGAGAGGATCGGCAACCCCTCATGTTCGGTCCCCTTCAGCATCTGTTCGATATACCAGCGCTGCGCGTTGGAGACGACCTGCACGGAAGGGTCATCCGCGACCAGCGCGAAATAGCTGTGCAGATTGGCGTCGGTCTTGCCCACGGCGCGGCGAACATAGGCCAGCGTCTCATCGTGTTCCTGCTGGACGGAGGCAAGCACCTCGGCATCGCTTTCCACCAGCGGCATTACAGAGCGGTCTTCGTTGCGCTGCGAAATCGCGCGGGCCTCGGCGCTGTGGCTGGCGATGCGCCAGCCGCTGCCGTCACGCTCAAGCATCAGGTCGATCAGGCCGAGGTGGCTGCCCCAGAAGCCGCCCATGGTGGCGGGTTTGCCGTGGATCGTGCCTTCGCTAACGTCCACGCCCGGATAGTCTGCATAGCTGCCCGAGGGGAAGACGAGGTGGCTGTGTCCGGTCATGATGGCGTCGATCCCCTCAACGGCGGCGAGAGGGACTGAGGCGTTCTCCATCATATCCTCTTCCTTGGCCGTACCGATGCCCGAGTGCGACAGCGCGATGATGATGTCGGCCCCTGCCTCTTTCATCTGAGGCACCCATGCGCGGGCGGACTCGAGGATATCGCGGGCCTGCACCTTGCCTTCGAGATGGCGGCGGTCCCAGCTCATGATCTGGGGCGGAACGAAGCCGATGATGCCGATCTTGATCGGATGCGTCTCACCTGCGCCATCGGTCAGCATCCGGTCGAGCAGGACATAGGGTTTGACCAGTGTCTCATCGTCGCTCGGCTTGGCGCCGATCTTTTTGACGACATTGGCGCTGACCACCGGGAACTCGGCCCCGGCGAGGGATTTCATCAGGAAATCAAGCCCGTAGTTGAACTCGTGATTGCCAAGGGTCGAGGCGTCATAGCCAAGCGTGTTCATCGCTTGGATCACCGGGTGCATGTCGCCCTCTTTCATGCCGCGCTCATAAGCGATGTAATCGCCCATCGGATTGCCCTGCAAAAAGTCGCCGTTATCGAGCATCAGGGTATTGGTCGCCTCGGCGCGGATCGATTTGACGATGCTGGCGGTGCGGGCAAGGCCCACGGTGTCGACCTCTTTGTCGGCGTAATAGTCGTAAGGAAAGACATGCACATGCAGGTCAGTCGTCTCCATCAACCGCAGATGCGCCTGATTGGCCGCGGCGCGGAGAGAGAAGGGGTGGAGGGCCAGCAATCCGGCAGTGCCGGCGAGGAAGTGACGGCGGTTAAGGCGGAGGGTCATGCGGCGTTCCTTCTTGACGTGATTAACACCTACCTGAGGCGAAGCGAGAGGCCGCGCAAGCCCGAAAATTAATCACCCGCCCCGTAGGCCGGTTTCCACAAGCATGCCGCGACGCTTGGCCTCGTAATAGTAGCCGCGGGCGTACCATTTGATGGCGGTGCCATGGTCACCGTCCGACAGGAGCCAGGCGCCGCGCAGATATTTCAGCGCGTATTTCAGATTGGTATCGGCGTCTAAAAGATCGGAAGGTTTGCCTTGGAACCCCATCGACCGCGCGGTGGCGGGGAGAATTTGCAGCAGCCCGTAGTAGGGGCCGTTGCGGGCGCGAGGGTTGTGGCTGCTTTCGCGGATGGCCAGACGGTGCACCAATGGGCGCGGCAGGTCGTAGACGTCGGCCCAGTGGTTGATCTTGCGCCGCAACTCGGGCGTCTCATTCGGGTGCAGCGGCAGGGCGGGGCGCTTCGGCGGCGTGGGGGAGACTTCGGGCGCGGCGTTGCAGGCGGTGAGCGTGCTGGCGGCGATGAGGGAAAGGAGCATGCGGCGTGTGGTCTGAGGCATGATGCACCGGGGCTTGTTATCTCGCTCCGAGGATCGCCCCAAGGGGGCCATCGGGCAAGAGCGGAGGCGCAGGATACGCGGCCCCTTGCCCAAGCCTTGGACCCTCAGGCGCGGCTTTTCGCCATGCTTAAACGTCGGCGACGATTTCGCCTTTCATTTCGCCGGTCATGCGGCTCTGATCTTCGCGTTTTACCGAACGGCGGACCTCGTCGATCTTGAGTTCGGCGGCGTCGCGCGTGGCCCTGTCGGGCCATTCGGTGATTGCGGCACTCGTGCGCTCAGAGGTGCGGACCACGGTGATGCGGCTGGCGCCAAAGCCCTTTAGGGCGGGCAGGCGCTTTTTTTCGATGGCGCGCAGGGCCACGTCGTAATCCGCCCCGTCGGCAAGTTCCCAAGTGGTGATGGTGATGTAGCGCATGTGTCATCCTCCATGCTGGATGGAGGTATCATAGCATAAATCGCGCTGTTTTTGCAGGGGTTTGCGTCAGAGGCGCGTGCGGGGCGGTTGGAAGGCATGCGCAAAAGAAAACGCCGCGCGGAGGACCGCGCGGCGTTTCATGTCAGATCGAACAGGCCGGATCAGCTGTTGCTGTCGTCCTGTGCGTCGCCCTCGGGGGTGCGCACCACGTCCGAGTCGCCGTCTTCGTCAGCGGCAGAGCCGATGTCGTCGAAGAGTTCGGAGATCTCGAATTCAGCGGCGGCTTCCTCTTCGGCGGCCAGTTCCTGAATCGATTTGCCCGATGCCTGAAGCTCGGCCTCTTCGGGCGAACGTGCAACGTTCAGCTCGATTGTGGCGTCGACTTCGGGGTGCAGGATGATGCGCACGTCATGCACGCCCAGTTCCTTGATCGGGTTGCCCAGAACGACCTGCTTGCGGTCGATCGAGAAACCTTCGGCAGTCGCGGCTTCGGCGGCGTCACGGGTGGTGACGGAGCCGTAGAGCGCGCCGGCGTCGGAAGCGGAGCGAATCACGACGAACTGCTGACCGTTCAGCTTCTCGGCGAGTTTCTCGGCTTCTTTCTTGGTCTCAAGGTTCTGTGCTTCGAGCTGGGCTTTCTGGCCCTCAAAGGCTTCGACGTTGGCCTTGGAGGCCGACAGCGCCTTGCCCTGCGGCAGCAGGTAGTTGCGGGCATAGCCGGGCTTTACGTCCACGACTTCGCCCATCTGGCCCAGTTTGGCCACACGTTCCAGAAGGATAACTTGCATGTGCTCTCTCCTTACTTGACGGCGTAGGGCAGCAGGGCGAGGAAACGGGCGCGTTTGATGGCACGGGCCAGCTCGCGTTGTTTCTTGGCCGATACGGCGGTGATGCGGGAAGGAACGATCTTGCCACGCTCAGAGATGTAGCGTTGCAGCAGACGTGTGTCCTTGTAGTCGATCGCAGGTGCGTTGTCGCCCGAGAAGGGGCAGACTTTGCGACGGCGGAAAAATGGTTTTGCAGCCATGGTTTATGTCCTCTTCTTCAAGCTGGCGATCAACGGCGCTCGCGACGGTTGTCGCGTTCGTCGCGTTTCTGCATCTGCACCGAGGGCAGTTCCTTATGCTCGTCGACCTTGATGGTCAGAACGCGCATCACGTCATCATGCAGGCGCATCAGGCGTTCCATTTCCTGCACGGCGGTCGCGGGTGCGTCCGAACGCAGGAAGGCATAGTGGCCCTTGCGGTTCTTGTTGATCTTGTAGGCCATCGTCTTGACGCCCCAGTACTCGCTGTCGACGAGCTTGCCGTCGTTGTCCGCGAGAACGGTGCCGAAGTGTTCGATGAGGCCTTCTGCTTGCGTGTTGGACAGGTCCTGACGCGCAATCATAACATGCTCATAAAGCGGCATGTGCACTCCTATTTGTATCAAGGCGCATTTCATAGGCGGGGCGTTCATCCTTGCTCCCCACCACGAGAGTCTGCGCGGTTCATATGCTTTGCAAGGAAGCGCCCGTATACACGGTTTCCCGGCCACGGCAACCCCCGGCGCGGGCGCGCGGGTCGGGACGGGCTTGCCCTTGCGGCATGGGACGCGATACATCGGATGAAATCGCTAATAAGAGGCTGCAACCATGAGCATCGCATTCGTTTTCCCCGGGCAGGGCGCCCAGACCATCGGCATGGGCCGCGATCTGGCCGAAGCCTACCCCGAAGCCCGCGCCGTTTTCGACGAGGTCGATGCGGCCTTGGGCGAGAAACTGTCGGAGCTGATCTGGGAGGGCGACATCGAGACGCTGACCCTGACCGAGAACGCCCAGCCCGCGCTGATGGCGACCTCAATGGCTGCCATGGCCGCGTTGAAGGCCGAGGGTGTTAGTGTAGAGAAGGCAGCTTTCGTGGCGGGGCACAGCCTTGGTGAATATTCCGCACTCTGTGCTGCCGGCGCGCTGTCGCTGGTTGACACCGCGCGGCTGCTGCGCATCCGCGGCAAAGCCATGCAGGCCGCCGTGCCGGTGGGCGAGGGCGCCATGGCAGCGATTCTCGGCCTCGGCATCGAAGAGACCGAGAAACTGGCCGAAGCCGCTGCCGAAGGGGCCGTCTGTCAGGTCGCCAATGAAAACGACCCGAGCCAGAACGTGCTTTCGGGCGAGAAGGCCGCGGTAGAGCGGGCCGTTGCCATGGCGAAAGAGGCCGGGGCCAAGCGCGCGCTGCTGCTGCCCGTCTCCGCCCCTTTCCATTGCCTGCTGATGAGGCCGGCTGCGGAAGAGATGGCGAAAGCACTGGGCGAGGTGACCTTCAACGATCCCGCCGTGCCGCTGGTGGCCAATGTCACCGCCGAGGCGGTGACGGAGGCCGCCCGCATTCGCGAGTTGCTGGTTGAACAGGTCACAGGCCGCGTGCGCTGGCGTTCCTCGGTCGAGTGGATGGCCGCGCAGGGCGTGACCGAGGCGTGGGAGATCGGCGCGGGCAAGGCGCTTTCGGGCATGATCCGGCGCATCGACAAGAGCGTGGCTACCCGCAGCATCGGCACGCCGGATGAGGTAAAGGCCACGTCTGACGCCTGAGGCATGAAATAGGCGGCATTTCCGCCGCGTCGGGGCCTCGCGCCCTTTAAGAGAATAAAGGAAGAGACATGTTCGATCTTACAGGAAAGAATGCCCTGATCACCGGCGCTTCGGGCGGCATCGGCGCGGATATCGCGCGCAAGCTGCACGCCCAAGGGGCTACCGTTGGCCTGTCGGGCACGCGGACCGAACCGCTTGAGGCGCTGAAGGCCGAGTTGGGCGAACGCGCCCATGTGCTGCCGTGCAACCTCAGCGATATGGAGGCGGTCGACGCGCTGCCGAAACAGGCGGCAGAGGCCATGGGCTCGGTCGATATTCTGGTGAACAATGCGGGCATCACCCGCGACAATCTTTTCATGCGCATGTCGGATGACGAATGGAATTCGGTGCTGAACGTGAACCTCACCGCGACCTTCAAGCTCTGCAAAGGGGTGATGCGCGGCATGATGAAGGCGCGTTGGGGCCGGATCATCAATATCTCCAGCGTGGTGGGCGCCACGGGTAACCCCGGTCAGGCGAATTACGCGGCCTCAAAGGCGGGTGTCGTGGGCATGTCCAAGTCGCTGGCCTATGAGGTGGCAAGCCGCGGGATCACCGTGAACGCCGTGGCCCCGGGGTTCATCACCACCGCCATGACCGACAAGCTGACGGATGAGCAAAAGTCTGGAATCATGGGGCAAATTCCCGCAGGCCGCATGGGCGACCCGGATGAGATCGCCGCCGCTGTGGTCTATCTTTCCAGCCCCGAGGCCGCTTACGTGACAGGGACCACCTTGCATGTGAACGGCGGTATGGCCATGTTGTGACCCTGCGCCTCAATAGCGTTTGCCAAGCCCGGCGCATGTGCTAAAGGGGGCGCAGAATCGAAACGGAGGGTGCTTGATCACCCCCTGCGCCTTGTGCGAACAAGGAAATAGCCGCCCCTTTTGGGGCATCCTCCAAACGCTGATCATCGGCGGGCGGAAACCAAAAGGGGCCTTGAATGGCCCGAAGACATGAGGACTTATTATGAGCGACGTCGCAGACCGCGTGAAAAAGATCGTTGTAGAACACCTGAGCGTGGAAGAGGACAAAGTGACTGAGAATGCGTCGTTCATCGACGATCTCGGCGCAGACAGCCTCGACACCGTGGAACTGGTGATGGCGTTCGAAGAAGAGTTCGGCATCGAGATCCCCGATGACGCGGCTGAGAACATCCAGACCGTTGGCGATGCGGTCAAGTTCATCAAAGAAGCCTCCTAAGGCTTTGCCGGGCAACCGGCGGATTTGAGTTTTGAAAACGGCGTTGTTCCTAGCGGAATGACGCCGTTTTTATTTGTCTGAACGGGGCGGGCTTGTCCCTTGGAGCCGGAGGTCGCATGTCTGCGCCAAGAAGTTTCAAGCGTGAAGGCAATTCACCCCATGTCCCGCACGATCCCGACCATCAACACCGCTAGACTGACCCTGCGCGCCATGCGCGCCGAGGATTTTCAGCGCTATGCCGAGATTTGGGCGATGCCCGATGTGGCGGACCGGATCCTCGACCAACCCCGGCCCAAGGGCCAGTCATGGGACGCTTTTCTGCGCAACGCGGGCCATTGGCAGATCACCGGCTTTGGGCAGTGGGCGGTGCAGCTTCACCGCCAGCGCGAGATGTTGGGCCAGACGGGTTTCGTTTTCGGCTCCCGCAATTTCGGTGAGGATTTCGACACTTACCCCGAGGCGCGGCTGGTCTTGGCCCCTCAGGCCCAAGACCAGCGACTTGGGGCAGAAGCCGCCCGGGCGGCGCATGAGTGGTTTGATCGGGTGATCACGGGCCGCACGGTCTGCATGATCTTTGCGGGGAATGAGGCCGCTTTGCGGATCGCGAGGGCGCTTGGCTATCAGGGACTGCGCGACGTCAAGACGGCGGGCGGTGCGGTGCATCTGATGACCCGGCGCGGCCCGCCGGGCTGAGCCCCAATCGGGCGACGGGCCCTGAGATTCGACCCATCGGCATTTTTGCGCTCTGCCTGCGGACCCCCGCCGATATGCTTGTGCCTACAGGCTTTTGCAGGGTAAGAGGTTCGCCGAGACATTATCGGCAAGGGGCACTGAGATGCGCAGAGTTGTAGTAACGGGTTTGGGTTTGGTTACCCCGCTCGCGGACGGCGTGGAAGAAAGCTGGAAACGGATCCTTGATGGGAAATCCGGGGCCGGGCCGATCACCGGCTTTGATGCCAGCAAACTGGTGACTCAATACGCTTGCGAAGTGCCCTTGGGCGATGGCAGCGATGGCACCTTCGACGCCAATAAATACATGGAGCCGAAAGAGCAGCGCAAGGTCGATACCTTCATCCTCTTCGGCATGGCCGCCGCCCAGCAGGCGGTTGAGGATTCGGGCTGGAAGCCGACCGAACAGGAAGATCAGGAGCGCACCGGCGTTCTGATCGGCTCGGGCATCGGGGGGCTGAACTCCATCGCCAATACCGCCGTCATGATGCACGAAAAGGGCCCGCGCCGCGTGAGCCCCTTCTTCGTGCCGGGCGCGCTGATCAACCTGATCTCGGGTCAGGTGTCGATCCGCTATGGTTTCAAAGGGCCGAACCACTCGGTCGTGACCGCCTGTTCGACCGGCGCCCATGCCATCGGCGATGCGGCGCGGCTGATCAAATACGGCGATGCGGATGTGATGATCGCAGGCGGTGCCGAGGCGGCGATCTGTGAGATCGGCATGGCGGGCTTTAACGCCTGCAAGGCGCTTTCGACCAAACGCGGCGACGAACCGCAAAAGGCCAGCCGCCCCTATGATGTGGACCGCGACGGTTTTGTCATGGGCGAGGGCGCGGGCATCGTGGTGCTGGAAGAGTATGAACACGCCAAGGCGCGCGGTGCCAAGATCTACGCCGAAGTGCTGGGCTATGGTCTGTCGGGCGATGCGCATCACATCACCGCCCCTTCCGAGGATGGCGAGGGCGGCGAACGCTCCATGCGTGCGGCGCTGAAGAACGCGGGGCTGGAGCCTGCGGATGTCGATTACATCAACGCGCATGGCACTTCGACCATGGCCGACACCATTGAGCTGGGCGCGGTCGAGCGTCTGATGGGCGATGCGGCGGACAATGTGACCATGTCGTCGACCAAATCCGCGACCGGGCACCTTTTGGGTGCCGCGGGCGCGATCGAGGCGATCTTCTGCATGCTCGCGATCCGCGATCAGGTGGCGCCGCCGACGATCAACCTCGACAATCCGGCGGTGGAAACCCCGATTGATCTGGCGCCGAACAAGAAGGTCGAGCGCAAGATTGATGTGGCGCTCAGCAATTCCTTCGGTTTCGGCGGCACCAACGCATCGGTTCTGTTCGGGAAAGTCAGCTAAATGTGGCGTCATATCGCCTCTAACGCCGTGACGTTTCTGTTGGTCGGCCTGTTTCTGCTTGGGGGGATCATCCTCTGGGGCAAGTCGACCTATGTCTCCGAAGGGCCGTTGGAACAGGCGATCTGTGTGCAGGTCGAGCGCGGCTCGAACATGCGGCAGGTCAGCCAGAACCTTGAGGAGCAGGGCGCGGTTTCCTCGCCTGCGATCTTTCGCATGGGCGCGGATTATGAGGAGAAGTCGAGCAGCCTGAAAGCGGGCAGCTTTCTTGTTCAGCCCGGCACGTCGATGCAGGGGATCGTGGACATCGTGACCCAAGGCGGGGCCAGCACCTGCGGCACTGAGGTTGTCTACCGGGTGGGCGTGAACCGGGTGAGCGTGCAGGTCCGTGAGTTGGACCCGGTCACCAGCCGTTTTGTCGAACGCGCGGAATTCACCCCGGGTGAGGAAGAGGCTCCCGAAGCCTATACCGAAATCTCAAGCGCGAATGACACTCGGTTTCGTGTGGCATTGGCCGAAGGGGTGACCAGCTGGCAGGTTGTCGAAGCGCTCAAGCAGGTCGAGCAATTGACCGGCGAGGTTGAGGAGCTTCCGGCAGAGGGCAGCCTCGCGCCCGATAGCTATGAGGTGCGTCCGGGCGACGACCGCGCCGAGGTGATCGGACGGATGGCCGCGGCGCAGGAGGTGCTCTTGGCCGAAGCCTTTGAAGCGCGCGACCCCGATCTGCCGATTGAGACGCCCGAGGACCTGCTGATCCTTGCGTCGATCATCGAAAAGGAAACCGGTGTCGCCGCCGAACGTGAGCAGGTGGCGAGCGTTTTCGTGAACCGTTTGAACCAAGGCATGCGGCTCCAGACCGACCCCACGGTGATCTACGGGGTGACTGAAGGCAAGGGCGTGCTGGGCCGGGGGCTGCGGCGCTCGGAACTGCGGGCAGAGACGCCGTGGAACACCTATGTGATCGACGGTCTGCCGCCCACGCCCATCGCCAACCCGGGCCGGGCGAGCCTGATGGCCGCAGCGCAACCGGCGGAGACGGACTACGTCTTCTTCGTGGCGGATGGCACCGGGGGGCACGCTTTTGCGGAAACCTTGGACGAGCATAACCGCAACGTTGCGCGCTGGCGTCAGATCGAGGCGGAGCGCGGTGCGGAAGCTGCGGGCAATGCCTCAACCGGCGGAAACTGAGACCACTAAAAACCCCGCTGGAAACAGCGGGGTTTTTATTTGCGCGGAGAGCTTGCCGCGCGGCGCTGTAAGGTATTGTTAACGCAGTTTTTCTTGACTTTGCGCACGGTCTGACGTAGGACTTGTGGCACGCTAGAGGACATGGGCGAACGGCCCCGGGGTGACCCGGCGGTCGTTTTTTTGTGTCTGCTCGGTTGGGGATAACCAACAAGAGGTAAAGCGATGACGATCATTACCCCGGAGCAAGAGACGGAAGACAGCGCGGAAATCCTGCGCGGTCTCCAAGAAGCAATCGGCGCGCTGCGTCGGGAAATCGAAGGTCTGACGGAACAGGCCCGGTCCGGGGGGGAACTCAAGGAAACTGCGGTGTCTGGCAAAACGTCCAAAGTGGCGGGACTGCTGGCGCATTGCCTGAAAGCGGAGAACACGCTGAATGACTGTAGAAACCGACAAGCTGGAATCGCGCGCGGGGGCTATGCCCTCGACATGGACAAAGCGCGGGCTGACATCGGGTGCAAGCTGGATCGCCTGCGCCGATGCTCAGACCCAGGCGCAGTTTCTGAATGAACTCGGTGAGGGAGAGCTTCTGGCTCTCCCTTTTTTGTTTGAGTTCTGGGCGCTTGACCACCAACTGCCGCCTGAGGGCGATTGGCGGACATGGGTGATCATGGGCGGGCGCGGAGCGGGCAAGACCCGGGCCGGTGCGGAATGGGTGCGCAGCAAGGTTGAAGGGAGCCTGCCGCTCGACCCCGGTGCGTGCAGCCGCGTGGCGCTGGTGGGCGAGACCATCGAGCAGGTGCGCGAGGTGATGATCTTTGGCGACAGCGGCATTCTGGCCTGTAGCCCGCCGGATCGGCGGCCCGATTGGGAGGCGACGCGCAAGCGGTTGGTCTGGCCGAATGGGGCGATTGCCACGGTGCATACGGCGCATGACCCCGAAGGGCTGCGCGGGCCGCAGTTTGATGCGGCTTTCGGTGGATGAATTGGCGAAATGGAAGCGCGGGCAGGAGGCTTGGGATCAGTTGCAGTTTGCGCTGCGCTTGGGCGAGCGGCCTCAGGTCTGCGTGACGACGACGCCGCGCAACGTGGATGTGTTGAAGGCGCTTTTGGCCGCGCCTTCGACGGTGACGACCCATGCGCCGACGGAGGCGAATGCGGCCAATCTGGCGGGGTCGTTTCTGGAAGAAGTGCGGGCGCGCTACCGTGGCACGCGGCTAGGGCGGCAGGAGTTGGATGGCGTGCTCTTGGCGGACGCGGAGGGGGCGCTGTGGACCTCGGCTTTGCTGGAGGCGGGGCGGGTGCGAGAGGTGCCGGATCTGGACCGGATCGTGGTGGGCCTCGACCCGGCGACGACGAGTGGAGCGGGCTCGGATGAGTGCGGGATCGTGGTGGTGGGGGCGCTGACCAAGGGGTCGCCGCAGGAGTGGCGGGCGGTGGTGCTGGCCGATTGCACGGTGCAGGGGGCCACGCCCAATGGCTGGGCGCAGGCGGCGATTGCGGCGATGACGCGCTACGGAGCGGATCGGTTGGTGGCTGAGGTCAATCAGGGCGGGCAGTTGGTGGCCGAGGTCTTGCGACAGGTCGATCCGCTGGTCTCGCTCAAGACCGTGCATGCGGCCCGGGGCAAGGTGGCGCGGGCGGAGCCTGTGGCCGCGCTTTATGAGCAGGGGCGGGTGAGCCATTTGCCGGGGCTTGATGCGCTGGAGGATCAGATGTGTCTGATGACGGCGCGGGGCTACGAGGGCAAGGGCAGCCCGGACCGCGTCGATGCGCTGGTTTGGGCGCTGCATGAGCTGATGATCGAGCCTGCCGCGCAGTGGCGCAGCCCAGGGGTGCGGAGCCTCTGATCGGGCTGTTGCGTGGGACAGCGCACGGTGGGTTTCTTCAGCGTTAATGGATTTCGGGGAAAGTCTGACAACGCCGGGCAATGCGGGGCAGGTCTTCGCCGCCGGGGCAGGGCAGAATGAGGAGCGACGACATGGTATTCGATTTTCTACGGCGTGGCGCGGCAGGTGAGACAGCGGAGCGCAAAGCATCCGCCACGGGGCCGGTCGTCGCCTATCAGACCTCGGGCCGTGTCGCTTGGAGCCCGCGCGATAGCGTGAGCCTGACGCGTGCCGGGTTCTGCGGCAATCCGGTTGGGTTTCGCTCGGTCAAGCTGATTGCCGAGGCTGCGGCGGCGTTGCCGCTGGTCGTGCAGGACAGCGCGCGGCGCTATGACGAACACCCGCTGATCGAGCTGATGCGCCGCCCGAATGCGGGCCAGGGCCGGGCGGAGATGCTTGAGGCGCTTTATGGGCAGATGCTTTTGAGCGGCGATGGCTATGTCGAAGCCGTGGGCGGTGAGAGCGGTTTGCCGGTAGAACTGCATGTGCTGCGCTCGGACCGGATGAGCGTGGTGCCGGGGGCAGATGGCTGGCCAGTGGCCTATGAATACGCGGTGGGCGGGCGCAAGCACCGTTTCGATGCGAGCGGTGCGGCGACGCCGGTTTGTCATATCCGCAACTTTCACCCGCAGGACGATCACTACGGGTTCAGCCCCATGCAGGCGGCGGCCATGGCGATGGATGTGCATAACGCGGCGAGCCGTTGGTCGAAAGCGCTGTTGGACAATGCCGCGCGGCCCTCTGGTGCGATCGTCTATCGCGGGGCCGAGGGGCAGGGCAAGCTGAGTGAGGATCAGTATGACCGGCTGGTGAGCGAGATGGAGAGCCATCATCAGGGCGCGCGCAATGCCGGGCGGCCGATGCTGCTGGAGGGTGGGCTCGACTGGAAGCCGATGGGCTTTTCGCCCTCGGATATGGAGTTTCAAAAGACCAAGGAGAGTGCGGCGCGGGAGATCGCGCTTGCCTTTGGGGTGCCGCCGATGCTGATCGGGGTGCAAAGCGATGCCACTTACGCGAATTATCAAGAGGCGCATCGGGCGTTCTATCGTCTGACGGTGCTGCCTTTGGCGACACGGGTGACGGCGGCGCTGGCGGAGTGGCTGAGCGGGTATCTGGGGGCGGCGGTGAGTTTGAAGCCGGACCTCGACCAAGTGCCTGCATTGGCGGCGGAGCGTGATGCGCAATGGGCGCGGGTGTCTGCGGCGGCGTTTCTGAGCGATGCAGAGAAACGCAGCCTGTTGGGGCTTCCGGCGGTGGCCGATAATGCCTGAGCTGCGTGAGATCGAGCGCTTCGAATGCGCGCCGGGGTTGCGGCTTCAGGCGCATGAGACTCTCAGCGCGGTGCATCGCGAGAACATGCAAAAGCGGCTCGACCGGATCGAGCAGATGATGGAGCGGTTGGAACGGCGGCTGTGGCTGACGGTCTACGGCGTGGTGGCGGTGATCTTGGCGCAGGCGGTGCAATCCTTTCTGGCGGTGGCGCCATAGCGGGCTGAACGAGGGAAAATACGATGACTTATCAATTGGATGCCTCCGGCGGCTGGCCGGAGAACGGGGAAGCTGTGCCTGCGGGCGGCGGGTTGGAGCATAAATTTGCCCATTTCGGCAGGGTGACGCCGGTGGAGGATGGGCTGGAGATCAGCGGCTATGCCAGCCTCTTTGGCGCGGTCGATCAGGGCGGCGATGTGGTTCAGGCGGGGGCCTATGCGGCGAGCCTTGCGGCGGTCGCGAAGGCGGGACGCAGCGTCAAGATGCTGTGGCAGCACGATCCGGCCCAGCCCATCGGCGTTTGGGACGAGGTGCGCGAGGATGGCCGGGGTCTTTGGGTCAAGGGGCGCATCCTTAGCACTGTGGCCAAGGGCCGGGAGGCGGCGGCGCTGATCGAGGCGGGGGCCATCGACGGGCTCAGCATCGGCTACCGCACCGTGAAGGCGGGCAAGACCACCAAAGGGCTGCGGCTGTTGTCGGAACTGGAGCTTTGGGAGGTGTCCTTGGTGACCTTTCCGATGCTGCCCTCGGCGCGGGTCGGGGCCAAGGGGGAGTTCAGGGCCGTAGGCCATGTCCTGCGCGAGATGGCGGCGGCCTTTGATGCCGCGCGGGCCGAGATGGTGCGGGGCAGAGCCTGAGTTTGACTGAGCAGATCGAAGGAAAAGCGATGACCAAGAGTGAGATGAGCACAAAGGCGGGCAAAGACCTGTCTCCGGCGGAGGAAGTGCGGCAGGCCGTGAGCGGTTTTGTCAGTGACTTCAACGGCTTTCGGGCCGAGATCAATACGAAACTTCAACAATCAGAAGAGCGAATTGCCATGATGGACCGCAAGATGACCCTGCCTGCCCGCAGCCCTTTGGGGGGCGCGATCGATCACGATGCGCCGCATAAGAAAGCCTTTGGCGCCTATCTGCGCAACGGCGATGACGACGGGCTGCGGGGGCTGGAACTGGACGGCAAATCGATGTCGACGGCGGTCAATTCGGACGGCGGCTATCTGGTGGATCCGCAAACCGCCGACCGGGTGCAGTCTGTGCTGAATGCGGGGGCGTCGATCCGCGCGATTGCCTCGGTGGTGCAGGTGGAGGCCACGTCTTATGACGTGCTGGTCGATCACGCCGATGTGGGCGCTGGTTGGGCGACCGAAAGCGGCGCGCAGGCCGAGACGGACACGCCCCAGATCGACCGGATCACCGTGCCGCTGCATGAGCTGAGCGCCCTGCCCAAGGCGAGCCAACGTCTGCTGGATGACAGCGCCTTTGATATCGAAGGTTGGCTGGCGGGGCGTATCGCCGACAAATTTGCTCGGGCCGAGGCGGCGGCCTTTGTCAGCGGTGACGGCATCGACAAGCCTACAGGTTTTCTGAGCCATCCGGCGGTGGACAACGACGTCTGGACTTGGGGCAATCTAGGCTATGTCCCCAGCGGCACCAACGCCAACCCCGAGGCCGATGCGATCATCGAGTTGGTCTATGCCCTTGGCGCGGCTTACCGCAAGAATGCGGTCTTCGTGATGAACTCCAAGACCACGGCCAAGGTGCGCAAGTTGAAAGACACCGATGGGCGGTTCCTGTGGTCCGACGGGTTGGCGGCAGGCGAGCCTGCGCGGCTTATGGGCTATCCGGTGCTGGTGGCAGAGGACATGCCCGATCCGGCGACCGATGCGATGGCCATCGCCTTTGGCGACTTTTCCGCAGGCTACACCGTGGCCGAGCGCCCCGATCTGCGGATCCTGCGCGACCCGTTCAGCGCCAAGCCGCATGTGCTGTTCTATGCCACCCAACGTGTCGGCGGCGACGTGAGCGATTTCGCGGCGATCAAGCTGATGAAATTCGGCCTGGCCTAAGCCGGTGCCGAAGCCGGGGCCGGGGCAACTTGGCCCCGGTCCGGACGTGCGCCTGCGAGGTTGCGTTGTCTAGCTGCTCCCCTCCGACCGAGCAATGCAACCGGTGCGCGTCCGGGAATAACCGCATGGCCCCAAGGGGCGCGGGAGCGATTTTTGGAGACGTTCGATGATGTTGATCGAAGAGACAAATGTGCCGGATGCGGTCTTGCCGGTTGAGGCCTTCAGAATGCATCTGCGCCTTGGCACCGGCTTTGCGCAGGACGGCCTTCAAGACCCGGTATTGCGCAGCTTCCTGCGCGCGGCGATGGCGGCGGTGGAGGCGCGGACGGGCAAGGTGTTGATCATTCGGCGGTTTGCCCTGTCGCTGACCTTTTGGCGCGATGCGGCGGTGCAGGTCTTGCCCGTGGCCCCTGTGCAAGAGATCGCGCGGGTGGCGCTGGTGGCGCGGGATGGGGTGGAGACGGCGGTGGACCCCGAGCGCTACTGGCTGGAGCGCGATGCGCAAACGCCGCGTTTGCGGGCCAGCACCGCCGCCCTGCCGCGCATCCCAAGCGCGGGGGCCGCGCTGATCAGTTTTGACGCGGGCATGGCCGCTGATTGGGGCGGGTTGCCGGATGATTTGGCCCAAGCGGTGATGCTGCTGGCGGCGCATTACTACGAATACCGCGACGACACGGCGCTCGGCGAAGGGTGCATGCCCTTTGGAGTCAGCAGCCTGATCGAACGCTACCGCCGAGTGCGCCTCGGCTTTGGGGGGACGGCATGAGCCGCCCGCAGTTGAACCGGCCCCTTGTATTGGAAGCGCCGCAGCGCGTGAGCGATGGCGCGGGAGGGCATCGCGAGGTCTGGCAGCCCGTGGGCACTCTCTGGGCCGAGGTGCGCGCGCGGACGGGGCGGGAGACTGCGCAGGGCGGGGTGGCCGTCAGCCGGATGGGGGTCAAGATCACAGTGCGTGCGGCGCCGGAAGGTGCCCCGCAGCGACCAACCCCCGAGCAGCGGTTTCGCGAGGGCACGCGGGTCTTCGTGATCCGGGCGGTGGCCGAAAGCGATGCGGGCGGGCGGCATCTGATCTGTTTTGCCGATGAGGAGGTGGCGGTATGACCTATGCGCTTTCAGGGGCATTGCAGGCGGCGGTTTATGACCTGTTGCAGAGCGATCCGGGGCTCACCGCGCTGATCGGTGACGCGGTCTTTGACGCGGTGCCGGGGGGGAGCCTGCCAGAGACCTATGTACTGCTGGGCCAAGAGGTGGCGAAGGACCTGTCGGACCCGCAGGGCGCGGGGGCGGAGCATCGGCTGACCCTGTCGGTGGTCACCAGCGCGCCGGGGTTCAGCACGGCGAAGGGCTGCGCGGCGGTGATCTCAGACCTGCTGCATGGGGCGGAGCCGGCGCTCAGCCGGGGGCGCGTGGTGGATATGGCCTTTCTCAAAGCGACGGCGCGGCGGATCGACGGGGCCTCTGCCCGGCGGATCGACCTGCAATTCCGCGCCCGGGTCGCGGACGCATAAGACTTTAGATTTCAGATTGGTGCGAGGAGACAGTGATGGCAGTTCAAGCGGGCAAGGACCTTTTGGTCAAAGTGGATATGACCAGCGATGGGCAGTTCGAGACGATCGCCGGGCTCAGGGCCAAACGGGTGAGTTTCAACGCCGAAACGGTGGATGTGACCTCGCTCGATTCAAGCGGCGGGTGGCGGGAGTTGCTGGCGGGTGCGGGTGTCCGTTCAGCCGCGATCAGCGGGTCGGGGGTGTTTCGCGATGCGGGCACGGATGAACGGGCGCGGCAGTTGTTTTTCAACGGGCTGACGCCGGATTTTCAGGTGATCATTCCGGATTTCGGCGTGGTGCAGGGGCCGTTTCAGGTCTCCGCTTTGGAATACGCGGGGTCGCTGAATGGGGAGGCCACCTTTGAGCTTAGCCTGCAATCGGCGGGGGAGCTGATCTTTACCCCCGATGTGGTGGTGTGAGCATGACGAACCCATGGCGTGGCGAGGTGAGCCTCGTGATTGATGGCGAACTTTATGGGGCGCGGCTGACCCTCGGGGCCTTGGCCGAGTTGGAGGCGGCGTTGCAGGCCGACAGCCTCGTGGCTCTGGTGGAACGGTTTGAAAGCAATCGTTTTTCGAGCCGTGATGTCGTGGCCCTGTTGCTTGCCGGGCTGCGCGGGGGTGGGGCGGAGATGGATGCCGCCACGCTTGAGCACGCGCAGATCGAGGGTGGGCCGATGGCGGCGGCACGGGCCGCGGCGGAATTGCTGGCGCGCGCCTTTACGGTGCAGGCGTGAGCGCGGCACGAGGCTTTGACTGGCCCGCGTTGCTGCGGGTGGGGCTGTCGCGATTGGGGCTGCCGCCGGATCAATTCTGGGCGCTGACGCCGGCGGAGTTGCAGTTGATGCTGGGGCCGAAGTCCGGACCCGCGCCGCTGCTGAGCGACGGTCTCGCCGCGCTGATGTCGGCCTATCCAGATGAGACGAAAGGGGCCGGTGATGGCTGACTTTGACGATTTCGAGAACCTTGAGAGCCGCGCCGAGGGGCTGAATGAGACGCTGGCGCAGACCAACGGTTTGGTGGCCGGGTTCGATGGTGAGCTGCGGCGGATGCGCGGCGCGCTTGCCGCGACGGGCAAAGACGTGGCGACCCTTGAGAAAGGGCTAAGCCGTGGGTTGCGGCGGGCCTTTGATGGGGTGGTCTTTGACGGGGCCAAACTCTCGGACGCGCTGAGCGACTTGGCGCAGTCGATGATCCGCACGACCTACAATGCCGCGATGCGCCCGGTGACGGACCATTTCGGCGGGCTGATCAGCGAGGGCGTGGGCAGCATCGTAGAGGGGATATTGCCCTTCGCCGATGGTGCGCCTTTCTCGCAAGGTAAGGTCATGCCCTTCGCGCAGGGCGGGGTGGTCACCTCGGCGACGGCCTTTCCCATGCGCGGCGGCACGGGGCTGATGGGCGAGGCCGGGCCGGAGGCGATCATGCCCTTGGCACGGGGGGCGGATGGCAAGCTGGGCGTGCGCGGCAACGGCGGCGGGGCGACGACCATCGTGATGAATATCACCACCCCCGATGTGCAGGGGTTTCAGCGCAGCCAAAGCCAGATTGCCGCGCAGTTGAGCCGTGCCCTCAGCACCGGCAACCGCAACCGATAGGCCACGCGGCGGATAAAGGAGTAGATCATGCAGTTTCACGAGGTCAGATTTCCCCCGTCGCTAAGCTTTGGCTCTGTCGGGGGGCCGAGGCGGCAGACAGATGTGGTCACCTTGGCCAACGGTCATGAGGAGCGCAACACGCCCTGGGCCCATTCGCGGCGGGTCTATGATGCCGGGCTGGGGATGCGCTCAATCGATGATCTACAGGTGCTGATTGCCTTTTTCGAGGCGCGTATGGGGCAGATGTACGGGTTTCGCTGGAAGGATTGGGCCGATTATAAGTCGGGCAAAATGGCGCTTCCGGTGGCTTTCGACGATCAGAGCATCGGCTATGGGGATGGGGCCCGGGCGGCGTTTCAACTGACCAAGACCTACCGCTCGGGCACGCAGTCCTATCGCCGTCCGATCACCAAACCGGTCGCGGGGACCGTGCGCGTGGGGCTTGAGCAGGATGAGTTGCGCGAGGGTGTCGAATATGAGGTCGACGCAGAAAGCGGGATCATCACCTTCGCCCATCCGCCCGACCCTGAGATCGAGATTTTCGCGGGCTTCGAGTTCGACGTGCCGGTGCGCTTTGATACCGACCGCATTCTGGTCTCGGTCGAGAGCTTTCAGGCCGGACAGGTGCCCGACGTGCCGGTGATCGAGGTGCGGGTCTGATGGCGGGGCTGGACAGGGGCTTTGCAGCCCATATCGCGCAGGGGGTGACGACGCTCTGCCATTGCTGGCAGGTGACGCGCGCGGATGGGGTGGTGTTTGCCTTTACCGATCACGACATGCCGCTGGTGTTCGACGGGATCACCTTTCGCGCCGATACCGGGCTGAGCGCGCGGGCGCTGGCCCAGACCAGCGGGCTGGCGGTTGATAACACTGAAGCGCTTGGCGCGCTCAGCGATGATGCGATCCGCGAGGATGAGATCGAACAGGGCCGCTTTGACGGCGCCGAGGTGCAGGCGTGGCTGGTGAACTGGGCGGATCCCGCGCAGCGACGGCTGCAATTTCGCGGCTCAATCGGTGAGATGCACCGTGCGGGAGGCAGCTTTCGCGCTGAGTTGCGCGGGCTGACGGAACCGCTCAACCGGCCTATGGGGCGGGTCTATCAAAAGCCCTGTTCGGCGGTGTTGGGGGATAGCGATTGCCGGTTCGATCTCACCGCGCCCGGCTATGCCGAGACGCGCTCGGTCGAGACGGTGTCGGAGGCGCAGTATTTTCGTTGGGCCGCTTTTCCGGGCTACGAGGAGGGTTGGTTCGCCCGGGGGCGGCTTGATGTGCTGGAGGGGCCGGCGGCGGGGCTCTGGGGCATGGTCAAACGTGACTACCATGAGGACGGGCAGCGCGTGATCGAGCTTTGGCAGCCGATCCGCGGCGCAGTGGCGGCGGGCACCCGTATCCGGCTTACCGCAGGCTGCGACAAGCGGATGGAGACCTGTCGGCTGAAATTCAACAACCTGCTGAACTACCGCGGCTTTCCCGATCTGCCGGGGGAGGATTGGATGATGGCCGTGCCCCGGTCGGACGGTGCGAATGGCGGCGGGTCGCGCCGATGAGTGCTACGGGAGAGCGTTTGGTGCAGGCCGCCCGCGGATGGATCGGCACGCCCTATGTGCATCAGGCCGCGACAAAGGGGGCGGGCTGCGATTGTCTGGGGCTGATCCGGGGGCTTTGGCGGGAGTTGCTGGGCGCGGAGCCTGAGGCGGTGCCACCCTATTCGATGGATTGGTCCGAGCCGCAGGGGGAGGAGCGGCTCTGGGCGGCGGCACTGCGGCATATGGCGGTGAAAGACAGCGGTGATGCGGCCCCCGGTGACGTGCTGCTTTTTCGAATGCGGCAGGGCGCGGTGGCAAAGCACCTTGGGCTGCAAGCCCGCGTCGGGGCCAGCGCCAGTTTCATTCACGCCTATGCGCGGCACGGGGTGGTGGAAAGCCCGTTCAGCCCGCCATGGCAACAGCGCATCGTGGCGCGTTTTGTATTTCCTAAGGAGGTCTCCTGATGGCGACGATTGTTCTTTCGGCAGCGGGGGCGGCGGTTGGCGGCTCCATTGGGGGCACGCTGGCGGGGCTGTCTTCGGTCGCGGTGGGCCGCGCAGTGGGGGCGAGCCTTGGGCGATTGATGGATCAACGCTTGCTGGGCCAAGGCGGGGAGGCGGTCGAAACCGGTAAGGTGGATCGCTTTCGCCTGACAGGCTCGGGCGAGGGGGCCGCGATCCCGCAGCTTTACGGGCGGATGCGACTGGCGGGGCATGTCATCTGGGCGTCGCAGTTCCAAGAAGTCACCGAAGTCAGTGGCGGCGGAAAGGGCGGCCCGCCGACGCCAAAGACCACCGAATACAGCTATACCGTCAGCCTTGCCATCGCGCTCTGCGAAGGGGAGATCACCAGCGTCGGGCGCATCTGGGCGGATGGGGAGGAGATTGCCCCGGACGATCTGAATATGCGCGTTTACCGGGGCGCGGCGGACCAGCAGCCCGACCCGACCATCGCCGCGATCGAGGGCGCGGACCGGGTGCCGGCCTATCGCGGCACGGCCTATGTGGTGATGGAAGACCTCCCGCTTGCGCAATTTGGCAACCGGGTGCCGCAGTTCTCGTTTGAGGTGATGCGCCCCGAGCAGCCGCAAGCGCCGGGCTGGGAGCATGCGCCCGCCTATGGGGTTCAGGGGGTCGCCCTGATCCCCGGCACAGGGGAATACGCGCTGGCGACGACCCCGGTGCATTACACCGACGGCCCCGGCAGCCGGTGGAGCGCCAATGTGAACTCGCCCGCCGCCAAGACCGATTTCGTGGTGTCCTTGGAAAGTCTGACCGAGGAATTGCCACGGTTGGAAGCGGCCTCTCTCGTCGTGTCGTGGTTTGGCGGCGATTTGCGCTGCCGTGACTGTCGCCTGCGGCCCAAGGTCGAAGACCCGGATATCGATGGGGAGAACATGCCTTGGCGGGTCTCTGGCGTGACGCGTGGCACGGCACAGGTGATCACCCAGCAAGACGCGCGCCCGATCTACGGCGGCACGCCAGCCGATGCCGCGGTGGTCGAGGCCATTCACTTGCTGAAGGCAGCGGGCAAGGCGGTGATGTTCTATCCGTTTATCTTGATGGATCAGATCGAAGGCAACGGGCTGCCGGACCCCTATAGCGATGCCGAGGACCAGCCCCGCTTGCCGTGGCGCGGACGGATCACGCTTTCGGTGGCCCCGGGGCGGCCGGGCAGCCCGGATGGTACGGCGGCGGCAGAGGCCGAGGTGGCGGCGTTTTTCGGAACCGTCACGGCTGCGGATTTCGCGGTGGGCGAAGGCTCGGTCATCTACAACGGCCCCGAGGAATGGACCCTGTCGCGCTTCATCTTGCACTATGCCGCGCTTTGCGCCGCCGCAGGCGGGGTCGAGGCGTTTTGCATCTCCTCGGAGATGCGGGGGCTGACGCAGATACGCGCGGCGGGGAACAGTTTCCCGGCAGTGGCCGCGCTGCGGGCCTTGGCCGGAGAGGTGCGCGCTTTATTGGGGCCGGAGGTTAAGATCAGCTATGCCGCTGATTGGTCTGAGTATTTCGGCTATCACCCGCAGGATGGCAGCGGCGATGTCTTCTTTCACCTCGATCCGCTATGGGCTGATCCGCAGATCGATTTCATCGGGATCGACAACTACATGCCGCTGTCCGATTGGCGCGATGAGGAAGGGCATCTGGACGGCGAGAACTGGCCCGCGATCTACGATGTCGGCTATCTGAAATCCAACATCGAAGGCGGCGAGGGCTATGACTGGTACTACCATTCGCTTGAGGCCCGCGACGCGCAGATCCGCACGCCGATCACCGATGGCGCGCATGATGAGCCGTGGGTGTACCGCTACAAAGACCTGCGTCGTTGGTGGGAGAGCCCGCACCACCCGCGTATCGGCGGGCAGCGGCAAGCCGCTCCAACGGAATGGCAGCCGATGTCGAAACCGATCTGGTTCACGGAATACGGCTGCGCGGCCATCGACAAAGGGGCGAACCAGCCCAACAAGTTCCTCGATCTGAAGAGCTCGGAAAGCGCCTTGCCGCATTATTCCACCGGCGCACGGGACGATCTGATGCAGATGCAATATCTGCGGGCGATCTCGGACTACTGGCGCGATCCGGCGCATAATCCGATCTCGGAGGAATATGGCGCGCCGATGCTGGATATGACGCGCGCCTTCGTCTGGGCATGGGACACGCGGCCTTTTCCCTTCTTCCCCAACAATGTCGATCTCTGGAGCGATGGAGAGAATTACAGCCGCGGCCATTGGTTGAACGGGCGCGCCTCGGCGCGGTCGCTGGCCTCGGTCGTGGGCGAGATTTGCCGCCGGGCGGGTGTGGCGCATTTCGATACCTCCGCGCTGTTCGGCTATGTGCGGGGCTATACGGTGGCCGAGGTTGGCGAGGCGCGTGCCGCGCTGCAACCGCTGATGCTGCGTTATGGGTTTGACGCGATCGAACGCGACGGGGTTTTGCAGTTTCGGATGCGTGACGGGGCAGATGCGCTTCCCCTCGACCCCGATCGCCTCGCGGTTCACCCCGACCTGAGCGGGCTGACCGAGCAGTTGCGTGAGGCGGAGGCCGAAGTCTCGGGCCGTGTGCGGCTGCGGTTCGTTCAGGCCGATGCGGATTTTGACCCGATTGCCGAAGAGGCGGTTCTGGCGGATGAGGCGACCCATGCGGTCACCGGGACCGAACTGAACATGGCCTTGACCCGAGGTGAGGGGCGGCAAGTAGCCGAACGCTGGCTGACCGAAGCGCGCGTCGCGCGTGAGACGCTGCGGCTGGCATTGCCGCCGTCGCGGATGGCTGTCGGGGCGGGGGATGTGATCGAACTGCCGGGCGATGGGGCGGAGGGGCCGGGGCGCTACCGCATCGACCGGGTGGAACAGGCCGGCTCCCTGCTGATCGACGGCGTTCGGATTGAGCCCGAAGTCTATGATCCCGCACCGCTAGAAGAAGAGCTTGCAGCGCTGCGCCCCTTCGTCCCGCCGCTGCCGGTTCTGCCGCAGTTCATGGACCTGCCGCTTTTGCGCGGGGATGAGGTGCCCTATGCGCCGCATCTGGCGGTGACGGCGACCCCTTGGCCGGGGTCCGTCGCGGTCTACCGTTCTGCCGTGGATTCGGATTATGCGCTGAACGCCATCGTGGCGAACCGGTCGATCATGGGCGTTACACAAACGCCGCTGCAAGCAGCACCGCCAGGGTTAATCGACGCGGGGCCGGTGCTGGAGGTTAAATTGACCAGCGGCAGCCTCCAGTCCGTTAGCAAAGAGGCGCTTTTAAATGGGGCGAACCTTGCCGCCATCGGGGATGGGAGCGCGGACCGTTGGGAGTTGTTCCAGTTTGAGGAGGCGCAGCTTGTCGCCCCGATGACCTATTGGCTGACCGGTCGTTTGCGCGGGCAGGCAGGCAGCGATGGGTTGATGCCCGAGGTTTGGCCCGCCGGGTCGCGCTTTGTGCTGATGAACGGGACGCCACAGCAGGTCGAGCTGAGCCCGCATCTGCGCCGTGTGGCACAGCATTACCGCATCGGGCCTGCGCGGCGACCGGTGGATGACCCCTCTTACCTGCATCAGGTTCATGCCTTCGACGGGAATGGTCTGCGGCCCTACAGCCCCTGTCATCTGCGGGCCGAGGCTGGGGCCAGTGGCGATATCACCCTTAGCTGGATTCGCCGAACGCGGATCGACGGCGACGCTTGGGAGGGGCCGGAGGTGCCGCTTGGCGAGGAAAGTGAACGCTATCTCTTACGCGTTTACGAAGGCGGCGAGCAGCGGCGGGAGGTGCTGCTCGATACGCCGCGGTGGACCTACAGCACTGCGGCACGGGCGGCGGATGGCGTCAGCGGGGCGTTTGACGTGACGGTGGCGCAGGTCTCGGCCACATATGGCGCGGGGCCGGCCACAGGTTTGACCGTTTCCGGATAGGCCCGCGCGTTATCACGATTTTGAGCATGTGCGGATTTACAAATGGTCCTGCGCTATTGCATGAGCTACCCTTACGGCAGAGTGAAGGAGCCCGTGCCATGGCGCAGACACGCAGAAATATCTCGAAAGTGGACCCGGTTTGGGACCAGATTCAGCAAGAGGCCGAGGATGCGGTGCGTGATGAGCCGTTGATCGGCGGCTTTGTACACGCCTGTATCCTGCACCATAAATCGATCGAGAATGCGCTTTCCTACCGCATCGCGGCCAAGCTTTCGTCGAACGAGATGTCGATGATGGTCGTGCGCGAGATGGTCGAAGAAGCCTATGCCGAAGACCCGGACCTCGTCGCCGCGGCGCGCGCGGATCTCGTGGCCATCTATGACCGCGACCCAGCCTGCCACCGTTTGTTGCAGCCGATTCTATATTTCAAAGGCTATCAGGCGGTGCAGGCCTACCGGGTGGGCCACTACCTCTATGCTAAGGGCAAGCGCGATCTGGCCTATTTCATCCAGATGCGGGTGAGCGAGATTTTTGGCGTGGATATCCATCCGGCGGCCAAGATGGGCAAGGGCATCATGATCGACCACGCGCATTCCATCGTCATCGGTGAGACGGCGGTGGTGGGCGACAACGTCTCGATGCTGCATTCGGTGACCCTTGGCGGGACCGGCAAAGAGGAAGAGGACCGTCACCCCAAGATCGGCAATGGCGTGTTGATCGGCGCGGGAGCGAAGGTTTTGGGCAATATCTCTATCGGCCATTGCAGCCGCATCGCGGCGGGGTCGGTGGTGCTGGAGCCTGTGCCCGCCTGCAAAACCGTCGCCGGGATCCCCGCGCGGATTGTAGGGGAGGCGGGTTGCGATCAGCCGTCGATGTCGATGAACCATCTTTTCGGGCCAGACGCCGAATAACGGCAGAGGCCAGTATCGCAATAAAAAAGCCGGGGCATGCCCCGGCTTTCTTCGTTTGGATGGTGCAGCCCTTAGGCCAGCATGATCATCGGATTTTCAAGGTTCTCAACGATCGCGTTCAACAGCTGAGCCCCGAGCGCCCCGTCGATCACGCGGTGGTCGACCGAGAGGGTCACGGACATGACTGTCGCCGCCGTAATCTCACCGTCCTTACCGATGATCGGCTTTTTGACACCAGCCCCCACGGCGAGGATCGCGCCATGCGGCGGGTTGATGACCGCGTCGAAATTGTCGATCCCGAACATCCCAAGGTTGGAGATCGCGAAACTGCCGCCCTGATACTCATGCGGAGCGAGCTTGCGGTCGCGGGCGCGAGTGGCGAGGTCTTTCATCTGCGCCGAGAGGGTCGAGAGCGACTTGGTGTCGGCGTCCTGCAAGACCGGCGTGAAGAGCCCGCCTTCGATGGCCACGGCCACGGCCACGTCCGAGGGCTTGAGCTTCAGGATACGATCCCCGGCCCAGACCGCGTTGGCATCCGGCACCGATTGCAGCGCCAGCGCGCAGGCTTTGATGATGAAATCGTTGACCGAGAGCTTCACGCCGCGGGCTTCGAGCTGCTTGTTCAGATCGCTGCGGAAGGACAGCAGCGCGTCGATCTGGATGTCGCGGCGCAGGTAGAAATGCGGCACGGTCTGCTTGGCCTCCGTAAGCCGCGCGGCGATGGTCTTGCGCATGCCGTCGAGCTTGACCTCTTCGACCTCGCGATCCTCGTACATCTTGCGCACGGCATCGGAGGAGGGGCCGGCGGGAGCGGGCTGTGTCACCGGCGCGGCGTCCTTGGCGGCGGCGGGGCTGTCGGCCTTGGCAGCCGTCGGCTTGGCGCTTTCCACATCGGCTTTGACAATCCGACCGCGCGGGCCGCTGCCCTCGATTTGGGTGAGGTCGAGACCCTTGTCCGCGGCGATCCGGCGGGCGAGGGGGGAGGCGAAGATGCGCCCGCCCTTGTCGTCCTTGGGCGCGGCGGGGGCTTTGGCGTCGCTCTTTGTCGGCGCGTCATTCGCATCCGTCGCACCGCGGCCATAGCCCGCTTCGGGCGTTTCGGCCTCGGCTGCTTTGGGCGCTTCCTCGGCCTGAGGTTTCTCTTCTTTGGCCGGGGCGGAGGATGTCTCGATATCGTCGGCGCTTTCGCCTTCTTCGAGCAGCACCGCAATCGGCGTGTTTACCTTCACGCCTTCGCTGCCTTCTTCGATCAGGATTTTGCCGATGGTGCCTTCGTCGACGGCCTCGAACTCCATCGTGGCCTTGTCGGTCTCAATCTCGGCGAGGATGTCACCGGAGGCGACCTCGTCCCCTTCCTTGACCAGCCACTTGGCGAGCGTGCCTTCCTCCATCGTGGGCGAAAGGGCGGGCATGAGAATTTCTGTGGGCATGTTCCGCTCCTTACCGGTAGGTGACTTTGCGCACGGCCTCAATCACCTCGTCGGTGGTGACCAGCGCGTGTTTTTCGAGGTTGGCGGCATAGGGCATGGGCACGTCCTTGCCGGTGCAGGTGATGACCGGGGCGTCGAGGTAGTCAAACGCCTCTTGCATGATCACGCCGCTGATGTAGCCACCGACCGAGCCCTGCGGCCAGCCTTCTTCGACCGTCACGCAGCGGTTGGTCTTCATCACGGATTTCAGCACTGTTTCGGTGTCCATCGGGCGCAGGGTGCGCAGGTCGATGACCTCGGCCTCGATACCGTCTTCGGCCAGTTTCTCGGCCGCTTCCAGCGCATAGGTCATGCCAATGCCGAAGCTGACGATGGTGACATCCGCGCCCTCGCGCCAGATCCGGGCCTTGCCGAAGGGGACGGTATAGTCCTCGATGTCCGGCACATCGAAGCTGCGACCGTAGAGGATCTCGTTCTCAAGGAAGATCACCGGGTTCGGGTCACGGATCGCGGACTTCATCAAGCCTTTGTAATCGCTGGCCGAATAGGGCATCGCGACCTTGAGGCCGGGGATCTGCATGAACCATGCGGCGTAGTCCTGGCTGTGCTGGGCACCGACGCGGGCCGCAGCGCCGTTGGGGCCGCGGAAGACCATGGGCGCGCCCATCTGGCCACCTGACATGTAAAGCGTCTTGGCCGCGGAGTTGATGATCTGGTCCATCGCCTGCATGGCGAAGTTGAAGGTCATGAATTCGACGATCGGGCGCAGACCGCCGAAGGCCGCGCCGACGCCGATACCGGCAAAGCCGTGTTCGGTGATCGGCGTGTCGATCACGCGCTTGGCGCCGAATTCGTCTAGCAGACCTTGGGAAATCTTGTAGGCGCCTTGGTACTCGGCCACTTCCTCGCCCATGAGCAAGACGTTCTCGTCGCGGCGCATTTCCTCGGCCATGGCGTCGCGCAGCGCTTCGCGGACGGTTTGCTGCTTCATCTCGGTGCCCTCGGGCCAATCGGGGCTGGTGTCGGGCTCGGGCTGTTTCTTGCCCTCGGCAGGCGTTTCGCGGTCATCGTCCGAGGATTTGGCCTCAGCGGGCTTAACCTCTTCGCCCTTATCCTCGGCGGGGGCGGATTTTGCGGTGTCGATGTCGTCCGCGCTTTCGCCTTCTTCCAAGAGCACGGCGATGGCGGTGTTCACCTTCACGCCTTCGGTGCCTTCTTCGATCAGGATCTTGCCGATGGTGCCTTCGTCCACGGCCTCGAATTCCATCGTGGCCTTGTCGGTCTCGATCTCGGCGAGGATGTCACCAGAGGAGACTTCGTCGCCTTCCTTGACCAGCCATTTCGCCAGCGTGCCTTCTTCCATGGTGGGGCTGAGGGCGGGCATGAGAATTTCGGTTGCCATTGCTTCAGGCCTCCTGCGGAACTTCGGTTGCGTAGATGTCGGTCCAGAGCTCGTCGAGATTGGGCTCCGGGCTTTCCTTGGCGAAATCGGCGCTTTCGTTCACGATCTGCTTGATCTCCTTGTCGATGGCCTTGAGATCTTCCTCGCTCGCGTGGTTGCCCTCCAAGAGCAGGCTGCGCACGGCCTCGATCGGGTCGCGTTCGTCGCGCATCTTCTGCACTTCCTCGCGGGTGCGGTATTTCGCGGGGTCGGACATGGAGTGGCCGCGGTAGCGGTAGGTCTTGATCTCCAGAATATAGGGGCCGTCCTTGCGGGCGTGTTCCACGGCCTTCTGGCCGGCTTCCTTCACAGCCAGCACGTCCATGCCGTCAACCGCCTCACCGGGGATGCCGAAGGCGCGGCCGCGCTCCCAGATCTCGGCCGAGGAGGTCGAGCGCTGCTGCGAGGTGCCCATGGCGTATTGGTTGTTCTCGATGACAAAGATCACCGGCAGCTTCCAAAGTGCTGCCATGTTGAAGGTCTCATAGACCTGGCCCTGGTTCGCCGCACCATCGCCGAAATAGGTGAAGGTGACGCGCCCGTTGCCCTTGTATTGATCGGCAAAAGCAAGGCCCGCGCCAAGCGGCACCTGCGCCGCGACGATGCCATGGCCGCCGTAGAAATGCTTCTCTTTCGAGAACATATGCATCGAGCCGCCCTTGCCTTTGGAATAACCGCCCTCGCGGCCCGTCAGCTCGGCCATGACGCCGTTAGGGTCCATGCCGCAGGCCAGCATATGGCCGTGGTCGCGGTAGGAGGTGATGCGCTTGTCGCCTTCCTCGGCGGCGGCCTCGAGGCCGACAACGACCGCTTCTTGTCCGATATAGAGGTGACAGAACCCCCCGATCAGCCCCATGCCGTAAAGTTGTCCGGCTTTCTCTTCAAACCGCCGGATCAGCAGCATGTCGCGGTAGTAGCTGGTCAGCTCCTCCGCCGAGACATTGGGTTTCTTGCTCGATTTCCTCGCGGCCATGGACGTCTCCTCCGTCGGCTTTGGTCAGGTGCCAAAAGTAGTTTAGCGTTAAACTATTCCCTAACGCATTCCAGAATGGATTGCGAGAGACTTTGTGACGTGGTGCGCGCACCACGGCTGACAAGGCGAAGGAGGCCAGAGATTTCGTGTGATTGCAAGGCCGCAGGCGCAGGGCAGGGGCCGATAGACGATACGCCGCGAAGCTCAGCGAATGACGATCTCATCGGTGCGGACCATGCCCAGCACTTTGCGCGCGCGTTCGTCCAGAAGATCAAGGTCGAGGTAGTCGTCCGACAGGCGGCGGGTCAGGTTCTCCATTCGGGCAACTTCGGCGCGGACCTCGGCCAAACGGTCGCTCAGCTTTTGGTTCTCGGCCACGATCTCGGTCCGGCGGAACAGGCCGAAATCCCCCTGCACGGCGGCAAAGGTAAAATACAGGCTCAGCGCGAAAGCGATTGCGAAGAACAGCAATGTGCCGAAAGCCGGACGGGTGTTGCGTGTCATGGTACTGCCTCTGCGTCTCTTGGCGGACGTGACATCAGTATGGCACAGGCGATTCGTCATGGGAATCCCACAATTGCGGGAAACCCGTTGTTTTTAGCGGTAAATCGCCTTTTTACGCAGCCGACCCATCCAATGCGGCCACGCCGGGCAGGGTCTTGCCCTCCATCCATTCAAGGAAGGCGCCCCCGGCGGTGGAGATATAGGTGAAATCATCCGCCACGCCCGCTTGGTTCAGCGCCGCGACCGTGTCACCGCCCCCGGCGACGGAGGTCAGCGTGCCCTCGCGGGTCTTGGCGGCGGCGGCTTGGGCCGCGGCGACGGTGGCGGTGTCGAAGGGCGGGATTTCAAAGGCCCCCATGGGGCCGTTCCAGATCAGGGTACGCAGTTCGGCGAAGGCCGTCTCGACCAATGCGACAGTCTCAGGGCCCGCGTCGAGCACCATCTGATCTGTCGAGAGCTTCGCATCGGGGCCAAGCGGGGCGACCTCATGGGCCGCGCCCTTGGCGAACTCCCGCGAGACCAGACCGTCGACCGGCAGGATGACCCGGCAGCCTGCCTTTTCGGCCTGCGCCATGATGTCCTTGGCCGTGTCGTAGTAGTCCGGCTCTTCCAGCGATTTGCCCAGATCGGCCCCGAGTGCGGCAAGGAAGGTGTTCGCCATGCCGCCGCCGATAACCAAGACGTCGAGCCGGTTCACGAGGTTTTCCAAAAGCGCGATCTTGGTCGAGACTTTGGCCCCGCCTACGACCGCGCCCACCGGGCGTTCGGGATTGGCAAGTGCTGCCTCCAGCGCCGAGAGTTCCGCCTGCATCAAACGGCCCGCGCAGGCGGGCAGCAGCCGCGCCAGCGCCTCGGTCGAGGCATGGGCGCGGTGCGCGGCAGAGAAGGCATCGTTGCAATAGATATCGCCGAGCGCGGCCAGTTGGCGGGCGAAATCTTCGTCATTGGCCTCTTCACCGGGGTAGAAGCGGATGTTTTCCATGAGTTGCAGATCGGCCTGCGCGTCGCCTGCGGCGTCCAGCGATGGCAGGAATGCCACGTCGCGGCCCAGGGCCTTTGCCAGCGCGGGAAGGACTTGGCGCAGGCTCATCTCCTCGACGACCTTGCCCTTGGGCCGTCCGAAATGCGCCAGCAGCGTCACCTTGCCGCCGCGCGACAGGATGTCGTTCACCGTGGGCACGATCCGCTCGATCCGCGTGGCATCGGTGACGCGGCCCTCCTCGACCGGCACGTTGATATCGACGCGCAAGAGCACGCGCTTGCCGTCCAGTTCCATATCGTCCAGTGATTTCCAGCCCATCGGTCTTCTCCCAATCCAATCCGTTGCGCTGTGTTTTGCTGTTATCTGTCCTCAGGTCAATGCGCGGCTTGGCAATCGCGGCCAAGCTCCTTAGGTATCTGGCAAAGACAAATCAAAGGATTGCCCCATGGCCGAGATCAAAGACCCCGAGAACACCATCCTGATGGAACTGAAAGGCGGCACCGTCACCATCGAGTTGATGCCCGACCTTGCGCCCAAACATGTGGAGCGGATGAAGGAACTGGCCCGCGCCGGGAAATACGACAACGTCGCCTTCCACCGCGTGATCGAAGGTTTCATGGCCCAGACTGGCGACGTGGCCAATGGCAACATGGAAGACAACTTCAACCTGCGCGCGGCGGGCACTGGCGGCTCGGACCTGCCGAACCTGCCCGCAGAATTCTCCAAGGTTCCGCACGCGCGCGGCACCATCGGTGCGGCCCGTTCGGCCAACCCCGACAGCGCCAACAGCCAGTTCTTCATCAACTTCAAGGACAATGACTTCCTCAACGGTCAGTACACCGTTTACGGGCAGGTCATTTCCGGCATGGAGCATGTCGATGCGATCACCCGGGGCGAGCCGCCTGCGAACCCCGACCGCATGATCTCCGTCAAGGTGGCCGCAGATGCGTAAGATCGCCACCTCCAGCGCAGTTCTCGCGCTCCTCGGCTCGGCGGCCATGGCCACCGGGCTCGAGATCGAGGTCGCGGGCGAGGCCAATGGCACCGTCAAGATCGACCTGCTCGAAGACGTTGCGCCCAACCATGTCGCGCAGATCACCGAACTGGCCGAGGAAGGCGCCTATGACGGGGTGGTCTTTCACCGCGTGATCGACGGTTTTATGGCCCAGACCGGTGACGTGCAGTTCGGCCGCGCCGATGGCGACACCGCCCGCGCCGGCATGGGCGGGTCCGAGAAGCCCGACCTTAAGGCCGAGTTCTCGGACATCGCCTATGAGAAAGGCGTCGTCGGCATGGCCCGTAGCCAGAGCCCCGACAGCGCCAACAGCCAGTTCTTCATCATGTTCGACGAAGCACCTTTCCTCAACGGTCAGTACACCGTTGTCGGCAAGGTCACCGAAGGGCAGGACGTGGTCGATGCCATCAAGCGCGGCACCGGCCCGAACGGGGCCGTCGTGGGCACGCCGGACGTGATGCAGAAGGTCACTGTGACCGAGTAACGTCCCGACTAGCAGCGCGTGGGGTGGGCTTGCTCTCCCCACGCATCGGCCTGCTCAGGCCGTGATGAAATGAGCGTTATCGCCAGTGGTCTGCCAGCAACGCAGCGGGGCGAATATTCCGAACTACTGATATTGGCGAAGCGGGCAGGGCGCAGCGTAGCCTGTCCCCCCAAAAGCAAACAGGCGCCGCATTGCCTGCGACGCCTGCGACTGTTCAGCCTGCCGAAACCTTAGGATGCGGGGTTCGGCTTCTGCGCGGGTGCGGATTTCGCGCCGGGGTTCAGCGGGTCGTCCTGACGCTGCACGGAGCCTTCGAAATGCGCGCCGGATTCGATCGCGATGGTCTTGTGGATGATGTCGCCCTCCACCCGCGCGGTCGATGTCAGGCGCACCTTGAGGCCGCGCACACGGCCCACGATGCGGCCATTGATCACCACGTCATCGGCAACCACTTCGCCCTTGATCGTCGCCGTCTCACCGATGGTCAGCAGATGGGCGCGAATGTCGCCTTCGACGGTGCCTTCAACCTGAACGTCGCCCGTCGTTTTCATGTTGCCGGTCACATGCAGGTCCGAAGACAGAACGGATGCAGGCGGCTTGGCCTTGGGCGCGCTGGCCTTGAATTCGCTCTGCTTGGAGGGCGCGGGGGCCGAGGATGCACCGGAGGGTGCCGGTTTGGACACATCTGCATCCTGAGGGGCGGGATCGTTGATTTTGCTTTTAGAAAACATCGTTTGCAGCCTTGATATAGATCATGGGGTTAACAGCCTTGCCACCTACGCGGACTTCATAGTGGAGATGGACACCGGTGACCCGTCCTGATGCTCCCATATCACCAATATGCTGCCCGCGCGAGACTCTTTGACCAACTTTCACGCGCAGCTTGGACATGTGGGCATAACGGGTCTCGATGCCGAACTCATGCTGGATCTTGACCAGACGGCCATAGCCCGAGGACCAGCCTGCGTGAATCACCACGCCATCGGCGGTCGCATAAAGCGGCGTGCCCATCCCGGCGGCAAAGTCGACGCCCTTGTGCATCCGGCGGCCGCCGGTCTTGGGATCGCGGCGATAGCCGAACTGGCTGGTGAAGCGGAAAGCGTTTTTGACCGGGTTCGCGAAGGGCGCCTTTTCGGCGGCGATGCGGTAGAGGTTCAACCGGTCCATCTGGCCCAGCAGCTTGTTCGCGCGCAGCGTGTCGGGGCTCATCTCTTCGCCGCGGGTGGTGAAGGAGAGCGGCGTCATCGGCCCGCCTTGGCCCGAATAGCCCCGGCGCACGGTGGCGAGGATACGGTCAGTCGGCATGCCCGCGCTGCGGAACATCTTGTCGAGCGGGGCGACGGAGACGCTCATCGCCTCTTCAAGCTGGCGGAAGATCGCGTCGTTCTGATCGCGCATCAGAGCGATTTCTTGGGCCATCTCATCGGCTTGCAGCAGCGCATCCTGCGCGTCGACCACGACCTTGTCGCGCTCCGCCGCGGTCCGGGCAAGGGCTTGGGCAAGGAAATCGACCGGCGCTTGGTCGGCATCGGCGCGCAGGCTGCCCGCTTCGCCATTCTCAAGGCTGCCTTCCAGTTCGGCCAGTTTCAGCCGGGCCTTCTGGCGGTCTTTCATCGTGTCGCGCAGGGTGGATTGGATCACCTCGATCCCGGTTTCCAATTCACGGCGGCGGGTCTCAGAGGCCAGCAGTTCGGACTGCATGACGGAAATCTGCGTCAGCGCGGCGTTAAAGCGGTCTTGGGCGGCAAGCGCCTCTTCGGCGCGCAGATCGCGCTGCGCGGAAAGCTCGTTCAGCCGGGCCTGATAGGTGCGCTGGTCGCGTTTGGCCTGTTCGCGAAAATTGCCCGAACCGATACTATCCATCAAGATGATGGCGGTGGCGATGATGGCCCAAGAGATCAGAAAGGCCGACCCCGCCAGCCCAAGGATCTGGGTGCCGGGCCGCAGGCGGATGAAACGTGTGTCGCTGTCGGATTTCAAAAAGACGCGGCGTTCGGGAAAGTAATGCTCAAGCAGAGCATGCGTCTTGATGGCAATCCGTGTGCGCACGTTTTCGTCCTTTGTCCCGTCCCGTCGCTGCGCGGGGCCTCGGCCCCTTCGCGCCCAACGTCAATAGCCAGTGCCCGCGAATGGGGCAACCCTATTGACCCGCGCCTGCGCGGCAATCCCCCATTCGTCCGAAAAAGCGCTTTTTCATTGGCAAAAATCCGCCGATACCAAGCACTTGCTGCGTCAGACCCTGATCAGCTTGGCCCGCCATCCGCGGTCAGGGGCCAGTAGAAATCGGGCGGGATTCCGGCCTCGGCGCGCTTTTCCTCGTTGAAGGGCGGCTTGAGATCGCCGTGGAAATACTTGCGCACGAGGGCATGAAAACGGTCCTTTGGGTCGTCGTCATGGCGGCCACAGAGGAAGTGAAACCACTTGCTGCCATAGGCCACATGGGCGACCTCTTCGGCATAGATCGTCTCAAGCGCGGCCACGGCGCTGTCGGCCTTGGCTTTGCGGAAAATCTCGATCATGCCGGGGGTCACATCAAGGCCGCGGGCCTCCAGCACCATCGGCACCACGGCGAGGCGGCCCATCAGATCGTCCACGGTGTCTTCGGCGGCGCGCCACATGCCCGCATGGGCGGGCATGGCACCGTAATGGCTGCCCATTTCCTCAAGACAATCGCACATCAGATTGAAATGTTTGGATTCGTCATCCGCCGCTTTGACCCAATCGTCATAAAAGCCCAAGGGCAGCGGCACATGGGAGAAGCGGGCGATCACATCCCAATGCAGATCAACGGCGTTCAACTCGATATGCGCCACGGCATGGAGCAGCGCCGCGCGGCCTTCGGGCGTGCCGGGGCGGCGGCGCGGGACGTCGCGGGGCGAGAGCAATTCGGGCTGTGCGGGCCGGGCAGGGTGCAGCGGCGGGTCGGCGCGGCCCACGTCGGGGCGTTCGCCGGCCTCGCGGGCCGAGAGCCACTGCGCCGCATATTTCCGCGACAGCGCCGTCTTCTCGCGCCCATCCGCCGTGCGCAGCACCGCCTCGGCCATTTCCGCCAGCGGCATCATGCGCCGCGCACCGCGTCGAGCACGGCATCCACATGGCCGGGCACCTTCACCTTGCGCCAGACCTGCGCGATCTGCCCTTCGGCGTCGATCAGATAGGTCGCGCGTTCGATACCCATGGATTTCTTGCCGTACATGTTCTTTTCGACCCAAACCTCATAGGCTTCGGTCACCGCGCCATCGGTGTCTGACAAAAGCGGCACCGTCAGCGCGTGTTTGGCGGCGAATTTGTCGTGTTTGTCCATGCTGTCGCGCGAAATCCCGAAGACCTGCACGCCTGCCTCGGCGAAGTCAGACAAACGCTCGGAAAAGCCGATCGATTCCTTGGTGCAGCCGGGCGTGTCGTCGCGCGGGTAGAAGAACAGAACCACCGGCGCGCCGCGCAAGGCAGAGAGCGTGATCTCGCCACCGCCGGTCACGGGTAGGGTGAAATCCGGGGCCGGTTGGCCGGGCTGGGGTCCGATCTGCGACATGGGGCGGTTCCTTTGGCTTGTGAAGGGTCGTTCAGGGCTGTCATACTGCATCTGATTTGACAACGTCAAAGCCGCCCCAGAAAGCCGCCCTATCCGAACCGGAGCCCGATGCGCGACCCGTCCCTTTCCAGCCCCCCTGCGCCAGATGGCGAAGGGCCGCCGCGCCGCCGGTCGCGCCGCCGCGCGGGGATCGTCTCGGCCTTGGTGCTGGTGCTCTTGGCGGCGCTGGCCACCGGGGCGGCGGTCTATTTCACCGGGCGTCCGATCCCGGCGCCGCTTTGGGTGCAGACACGGATCGAGGCGCGGATCGCGAGCGCCCTGCCGCAGGCGCGGGTGGACTTCGGCGCGATGGAATTCGTCGTCGATGAGGGTTGGCGCCCCCGCGTGCGTTTGCAAGACATCTTTGTCACCACGCCCGAGGGCGATGAGATCGTCAGTTTCAATGAGTTCAAGGCCAGCCTGTCGATGCGGTCTCTGCTGCGCGGTGTGGCGCAGCCGCGGGCGATTTCGCTTTCGGGCGTGGTGGCCAACCTGCGCCGCGGGGCGGATGGCCGGGTGAGCCTGAGCGCCGGGGCCGGGATTGCGCCACCCGAGCGGGAGGCGGCGACCCTGCCGCAACTCATCGGCCAGATCGACGAGGTGCTGGCCGCCCCCGCGCTTTCCGCCCTCCGCTCGGTCGAGCTGCGCGCCCTGACGCTTCGGTTCGAGGACGCCCGCGCGGGCCGCGCTTGGACCGGGGATGGCGGGCGGCTGCGCCTGTCGCGCAATGGCGAGGCGCTTGACCTCTCGGCGGACCTCGCGGTGCTCAGCGGCGGCGCGGGGGTGGCCACGCTCACCGCCAATTACAGCAGCCAAATTGGTGAGAGTGCCGCGACCTTTGGCGTGACCTTCGACGGGGTCGATGCCCGCGACATCGCGGCGCAGGGGCCTGCCTTTTCGTGGCTCGAAGTGCTGCGGACCAATATCTCGGGCGCGGTGCGCAGCGGCATCGACAGCGCGGGCCGTTTCGCACCGATCAACGCTTCTTTGCAGATCGGCAAGGGCGTCTTGCAGCCCAACCCTCAGACCAAGCCGATCCCCTTCGATGGGGCGCAGAGCTATTTCAGCTACGACCCCGCGCGCCAGCTGTTGCGCTTCGACGAGATGTCGCTCGACAGCCCTTGGGTCTCGGGCAATATCACCGGCAGCTCGCAACTGGGTGATGTCACGGGCGGCATTCCGGGGCGGATGGTGGGGCAGTTCAGCCTGCGCGACCTGCGGGCCAACCCGGCGGAAGTTTACCCCGAAACGGTGGCCTTGGATCAGGCGGACATCGACTTTGAACTCAGCCTTAATCCGTTTCGCCTGAAGCTGGGCCGTCTGGAGATCAGCGATCAGGGCCGCAATCTGCGCCTTGATGGCGCGTTGGTGGCCGAGGCGGCGGGCTGGAACCTGTCTCTCGATGGGCGGATGGACCGGCTCAGCCCCGAACGCCTGCTGGCGCTCTGGCCCGAGGGGGTGAAGCCCAAGACCCGCAAATGGCTGGATGAGAACCTTCACGCGGGCCGAATGCGCAACCTCGATCTGGCGCTGCGCATGGCGCCGGGGCAGGCGCCCCAGACCTATGTCGCCTTTGACTATGCCGGGGCCGAGGTGCGGTTTCTCAAAACCCTGCCGCATATCACCGATGGCAGCGGCCATATGAGCCTGCTCGACAACCGCCTTGTCGTCACGGTGGACGCGGGCGAGGTCATCGCGCCGCAGGGCGGGGCGGTGACGCTGGATGGGTCCTCCTTCATCATTCCCGATGTGCGGGTGAAAGACGGCAGCCCCTCGGTGATCCGGCTCAACACGCGCTCCACCCTGACCGCGGCGCTGTCGCTGCTCAACCAGCCGCCGATGCGGGTGATGGAGAAGGCCGGGCTGCCCGTGACCCTCGCGGATGGGGAGGCGGTGCTGAAAGGCACGCTGGCGCTGCCGTTGAAAAAGGGCGGCAAGCCCGAAGACGTGCGCTATCATTTCGCGGGGGATCTGCTGGCGCTCTCGACCGATACGCTGGTCAAAGACCGGAGCCTTCAGGCCAGCAAACTGTCCATCACCGCCAACAATGACCGTATCACCATCGGCGGCGAAGGGCGTATCGATGGGGTGGGTTTCGACGGGGAATGGTCGCAGGCGATCGGCCCCGGTTCGGATCAAAGCCGCCTGACGGCTCAAGTGGCGCTGACCCCGGCGGGGCTCGAAGCCTTTGGCGTGGCACTGCCCCCCGGCAGCCTGCGCGGCGAGGGGCGCGGGCGGATCGCCGTGGACCTCAAGAAGGGCGAAGCGCCGCGCTTCACCTTGCAAAGCGATCTGGCGGGCTTGGGCGTCTCCGTCCCGCAACTGTCATGGAGCAAGGCGCCGGGCACCGAGGGCGAGTTGCGACTGGCGGGGCGTTTGGGCGAGACGCCGAATATCGACGCCTTTCAGCTAAACGCGCCGGGGCTGCGGGTGGCGGGCTCCATCGACCTTGCCCCCGGCGGCGCATTGGACCGGGTTCGGATCGACCGGCTGCGGCGGGGCGACTGGCTGGATATCCCGCTGCAACTGATCGGGCAGGGCAAGGGCAACCCGGTGCAGGTGGTGCTGGGCGGCGGCACGCTCGACATGCGTAGGGCCGAATTCGGCGGGGCCGGGGGGCAGGCCGGGCCGCCGATGCGCGTGGCGCTGGACCGGTTGCAGATCACCGATACGATTTACCTGACCGATCTCAAAGGCACGTTCGACACGGCCGAGGGGATGGATGGCGCGTTCACTGCGCGACTCAATGGCGGCACGCCGGTGCAGGGGCGGGTGCTGCCCCAAGCGGGGCGCAGCGCGGTTCGGGTGGTCTCGGACGACGCAGGTGGGGTTCTGCGCTCTGCCGGGTTGGTGAAGCAGGTGGTCGGGGGCAACCTGTCGCTCACCCTGCTGCCCGTGGGCTCGGGCGGCGCCTTTGACGGGCAGCTCACGGTCAGCGATGTCGCCATTCGCGACGCGCCGGGGATCGCGGCGCTGGTCAATGCCATCTCGGTCGTCGGGCTAATCAACGAGCTCAACGGCGACGGGATTTACTTTGACGATGTGGAGGCAAACTTTCGCTTGACCCCGAACCGATTGACCTTGACCGAGGCCAGCGCGGTGGGCGCTTCCTTGGGTCTGTCTATGGACGGGGTCTATGCGCTCGACAGCGGGTTTATCGACATGCAGGGCGTGATCTCTCCGGTCTATATGTTCAATGGGATCGGGTCGCTCTTTACCCGCAAAGGCGAGGGGTTGATCGGGTTCAACTACCGGCTCACGGGGGCCGCGAAAGACCCCAGCGTTTCGGTCAACCCGCTTTCGGCGCTCACCCCCGGCATGTTCCGCGAGCTGTTCCGCCGCCCGCCGCCCCAGACACCACAGGTGCAGGGCCAAGCGAATCCGGTTGCCCGGGTGCCGGAGGAGCGCTAAGCGCCGGGGCGACCCTGCCGCCAGACCCGGAGCCGCGCCGATGAAGCTTTCCGATTTCGATTTCGATCTGCCTGAGACCCTGATCGCCACCCGTCCCGCCAACCCGCGCTCCTCTGCGCGGTTGCTGGTGGCGGAGGGCGACGCTCTGCACGACCGGCGCGTGACCGACCTGACCGATTGGCTGCGCCCCGGCGACCGATTGGTGCTGAACGACACCCGCGTGATCCCCGCGCGGCTGAGCGGCATTCGCCACCGCACCTCGGCCCAAGGGGCGGTGCAGGCCAAGATCGAAGTCACCCTGTTGGAGCCGCGCGGCGATGGTACATGGTTGGCGCTGATCAAGCCGCTGCGCAAGCTGAAGATCGGCGAAGAGGTCGTCTTTTCCGATGATCTGCGCGCCACGCTGGAAGCGGTGGAAGACGGGCAGGGGCATCTGCGTTTTAACTGCGCGGGCGATGATTTCGACGCGGCGCTCAATGCCGCGGGGGCGATGCCGCTGCCGCCCTATATCGCCGCCAAACGCGCCGCCGATGCGCAGGACATGACCGACTACCAGACCGTCTTTGCCCGCCATGCGGGCGCGGTCGCGGCGCCCACAGCCTCGCTGCATTTCGACGAGCCGCTGCTTGAAGCACTGGCCGCGAAGGGCATCACCTTTAGCCATGTCACCCTGCATGTCGGCGCGGGCACCTTCCTGCCGGTCAAGGTCGACGACATCTCGGAACATAAGATGCACGCCGAATGGGGCCGGGTCAGCGCAAAGGCCGCTGAAGAGATTGCCGCCACCCGCGCCGCCGGAGGGCGCGTGATCCCCGTGGGCACCACCGCCCTGCGCCTGATTGAGACGGCGGCGCGCGAGGGTGAGATCACCGCATGGGAAGGCGACACCGATATCTTCATCACGCCGGGGTTCACGTTCAACGTCACCGACGGGCTGATGACGAATTTCCACCTGCCCAAATCCACGCTGATGATGCTGGTCTCGGCCCTCATGGGGGTGCAGCGGGTGAAGGACATCTATGCCCATGCCATCGGCGAGGGGTACCGCTTTTTCTCCTATGGGGACTCTTCCCTTCTGCTGCCCGAGGCGCAAAAACCCGCTTGAATGTCGCACCAGGGGGTGACTAGCCTGCGATTGCCGTCCATGGGAGGGCTTGGGCGAACAAGGAATTGACTGATGATTCAAGTGGTTTCAAGCGCATGGGCGCTTTTGCTGGGCATGTGCCTTTTGATGGTCGGCAACGGCATGCAAGGTACATTGCTGGGTATCCGTGGCGGCATCGAAGGGTTTTCGACCTTCCAGATGTCGATCGTCATGTCGGCCTATTTCTTGGGCTTCCTTGGCGGATCGCGCATGGCGCCGGGGATGATTCGGCGGGTGGGCCACGTGCGGGTCTTCGCGGCATTGGCCTCGCTGATCTCGGCGGTGATGATCATCTATCCGACATTCCCAAACACCATCGTCTGGTCGCTGGGCCGGGTGCTGATCGGCTTTTGCTTCTCCGCCGTCTACGTCACAGCGGAAAGCTGGCTCAACAACGCCGCCACGAATGAGAACCGCGGGCAGGCGCTCTCGGCCTATATGATCGTGCAGACACTGGGCATCGTGATCGCGCAGGCGCTCTTGCTGACCGCCGACCCCTCGGGCTTCGTGCTCTTCGTCATCCCCTCGGTGCTGGTGAGCATCGCGGTGACCCCGATCCTTCTGTCGATCAGCCCGACACCGCCTTTTGATACCACCAAACCGATGAGCCTGCGCGAGTTGATGGACTTCTCGCCCTTGGGCTGTGTCGGCATGTTTCTTCTGGGCGGCGTCTTCTCCGCGCAGTTCGGCATGGCGGCGGTTTACGGCGCCGAAGCCGGGCTGAGCGTCGGGCAGATTTCACTTTTCGTGGCGATGTTCTTCGTCGGCTCCGTGATCCTGCAATATCCCATCGGCTGGATCTCGGACCGCATGGACCGCCGCAGCCTGATCGTCATCGTCGCCACGCTCGGCGGTATCGGCTCGGTCATCGGGATGACGCTGGGCCATGTCTTCCCGATCCTGCTGGCCACGGCCTTTCTGGTTGGCGGCATGTCGAACCCGCTCTACTCGCTGCTCATGGCTCACACCAACGACTTTCTGGAGCATGAGGACATGGCCTCGGCCTCGGGCGGGATGATCTTTATCAACGGCTTGGGCGCGGTTCTGGGCCCGGTGATCACCGGTTGGATGATGGGCACGGCGCTCGGGCCGGGGGGCTTTTACCTCTTCACCGCCGTGCTTTTCGCCGCATTGGCCGCCTATGCCTCCTACCGTAAGACACAGCGTGCCGCGGTACCGGTCGATGAGACGGGCAACTACGTGCCGATCTACCCCTCGGCCACTGCCGTGGCCGTGGAGATCGCGCAGGAATATATCATTGAAACGGAACAGGAGGCCGCCGAGGAAGCTGCCCAGGAAAACGCCGAAGCAGAGAAAAACGCCCCTGATAGCGATAACGATGTCGCGGATGACATAAAACGTGACTAGGCTTTTGCGGTAAGACGTTCTTAACTTTAGCGAAACGCCCAGATTGCGGCAAAGGAGTGTGCGGGATGGCTGCCACAAATGCAGAACCCCAAGATGTACTGAATTTCTGGCTCGAAGACGTAGGTCCGGCCGGATGGTACAACAGTTCCGAAACGCTGGATGCCGATATCCGCGCGCGTTTCGAGGGGCTTTGGGATGAGGCGCAGGCTGGCAAGCTGAACCATTGGCTGACCAATCCCACCGATGCGCTGGCCTTTCTGATCCTGACCGATCAATTCCCGCGCAACATGTTCCGCGACACGGGCAAGGCGTTTTCCAGCGACCGTATCGCGCTGGCGGCGGCAAAACTGGCGATTGAGAAAGGCTGGGACATGCGCGTTGAGGCGCCCGCGCGGCAGTTCTTCTACCTGCCGCTGATGCATTCCGAGAACCTCTGCGATCAGGACCGCTGCGTGCGTCTGATGTGCGAACGGATGCCGAAAAGCGACGGCAGCAACCTGTTGCATGCCCGCGCCCACCGCGAAGTGATCCGCCAGTTTGGCCGTTTTCCCTATCGCAATAAGGCGCTGTCACGCAGTTTCACGGCGCAGGAGACCTCCTATCTCGACGCGGGCGGCTATGGGCGGACAGTCAAGGACCTGCGCGCGGAACTTCAAGCGGCCTGAGCCTTGGGCAGGCCGGGGCAACACGCGTGGTTGTGGCGATTGCAAATATGGTTTAGCGGTAAACTATATTTGCAAACCCTAATGCGAGGTCCTTGCCATGGCTGCCGAATCCTTTGATCTGATCGTGATCGGTGCGGGGCCGGGCGGCTATGTCGCCGCGATCCGTGGCGCCCAGCTCGGCCTGAAGGTCGCGGTGGTCGAACGGGAGAACCTCGGCGGCATCTGCCTGAACTGGGGCTGCATCCCCACCAAGGCGCTGTTGCGCTCTGCCGAAGTGTTCCACCTGATGCATCGCGCCAAGGATTTCGGTCTGGCGGCGGATAAGATCGACTATGATCTCGCCGCCGTGGTCAAACGCTCGCGCGGGGTGGCCAAACAGATGGAAGGCGGGGTGAAACATCTGCTGAAGAAAAACAAAGTCGAGGTCTTCATGGGCGAAGCCTCGATCCCCGCGAAGGGGAAGGTCTCCGTCAAAACCGACAAGGGCGGCGAGGAGCTGACGGCCAAGAACATCGTGCTGGCCACCGGCGCGCGCGCCCGCGAATTGCCGGGGCTAGAGGCGGACGGCAAACGTGTCTGGACCTATCGCCACGCCCTGCAACCTGCGCACGACCCCAAAAAGCTGCTGGTCATCGGGTCCGGTGCCATCGGCATCGAATTTGCGAGCTTTTACAACACCCTTGGCGCCGACACGACCGTGGTCGAGGTGATGGACCGCGTGCTGCCGGTCGAAGATGAAGAGATTTCGAAGTTCGCCAAAAAGGCATTCGAAAAACAGGGCATGACCATCATGCAAAAGGCCACGGTCAAGAAGCTCGACCGTGCCGACGACAAGGTCACCGCCCATATCGAACGGGACGGCAAGGTCGAAAAGCTTGAGTTCGACACCGTGATCTCAGCCGTCGGCATCGTCGGCAATACCGAAGGGCTGGGGCTGGAAGAGCTTGGCGTCAAGGTTGACCGCACCCATGTCGTGACGGATGAATACTGCCGCACCGGTGTCGATGGGCTCTTTGCCATCGGCGACATCGCGGGCGCGCCCTGGCTTGCGCATAAGGCCAGCCACGAGGGCGTCATGGTGGCCGAGCTGATCGCGGGCCAGAAACCCCATCCCGTCAAACCCGAAAGCATCGCCGGCTGCACCTATTGCCACCCCCAAGTCGCCTCCGTCGGCCTGACCGAGGCGAAGGCCAAAGAGCAGGGCTATGACATTAAGGTCGGGCGTTTCCCCTTCATCGGCAATGGCAAGGCCGTGGCTTTGGGTGAGCCTGAGGGGCTGGTGAAAACCATCTTCGACGCCAAGACCGGCGAGCTTCTGGGCGCGCATATGGTCGGGGCCGAGGTGACGGAGCTGATCCAAGGCTATGTCGTGGGCCGCCAGTTGGAGACCACCGAAGAAGACCTGATGAACACCGTCTTCCCGCATCCAACGCTCAGCGAGATGATGCATGAATCCGTGCTCGACGCTTTCGACCGCGTGATTCACATGTAAGGCGCGCGGGGCAGGGCGCGTCCAACGCGCCTTGCCCCGTCGCACATCGGCCAAACCGTCGGGAGCCATGTCGTGGTCAGCCTAAACCGTGTCGTCATGCACCGCAGCACCCGCCGGATGATTGACCGTTTGAACCCTGAAACGCTGGAAGCCGCCGAAATCTCCGGCAAGTTCGGCAAACGGTTCACGTTCAAGAGCTACACCCAGTTCGCCTATCCGACCTATGACATCTGCGCAGGTCCCTTCACCGATCCCACGAGCGGTGCCGTGCGGCAGTTCGATCTGATCCTCGCCAATCAGGTTTGGGAGCATCTCGACCGGCCTTATATGGCATTGGGGCATGTTCAACAGATGCTCAGGCCGGGCGGATATTTCTGGATCGCCGTGCCCTTTTTCGTCCCCTTTCATGCGGCCCCAAATGACAACTCCCGTTGGTCCGCCCGGGGCTTGAAAAACCTGCTGATCGAATCCGGGTTTGAGGCGGATCGGATCACCGCCAAACAATGGGGCAACCGTGCCGCCGCCGCCCGCAATCTGGAGCCTGACTGGCCCCCAGCTTTCGACAAGACCACAGATGATCTGACCAACGATCCCAAAATGCCGCTTTGCGCATGGGCGCTGGCCCGGAAGGCTTGAGGGCAGATGGCTGAACACACCTCCTTTCTGCGCGTCTTCGCGCTTTGGGCCGCGGGGCTGGGGGCAGCGGCGCAATACGGCAAGATGAGCGTCATCTTCGACCTGCTGCCGGATATCTACCCGCAGGCCGGGGCGGCGCTTGGGTTCTTGGTCTCCTTGGTGGGTGGTGTCGGTATCCTCCTTGGTGTCGTGGCGGGGCTGGTGGTCGCCCGGGTCCGCTATCGCCGCGCGCTTCTCTTCGCCCTCTGGCTCGGCGCGGTTGTGTCGGCATTTCAGACGTTCTTGCCGGGCTTTGGCTGGATGCTGGCCAGCCGCGTCGTCGAAGGGCTGTCGCACCTGGCCATCGTCGTCGCCGCGCCGACCCTCATCGCGCAGCTTAGCGCCGTGAAAGACCGCGGGTTTACCCTGACCCTCTGGGGCACCTTCTTTGGCGTCGCCTTCGCAGTCCTGACGCTTCTTGGCCGCCCGCTCGCCTTGAGCTGGGGGGTGCCAGCACTTTTCGCCGTTCACGCGGCTTATATGGCGGGCTGCGCGCTGGTGCTCTCCGCCAGTCTGCGCAGCTTGCCGGAGGAGGGCGCGCAGCCGCCTTTCTCCCTGCCGCAGATACTCCGCGATCACCTTGCGATCTACAGTTCACCCTTTCTCTCCGCTCCGGCGGCGGGGTGGTTGTTCTATACATTCAGCTTCGTCTCCATCCTCACTGTTTTGCCGCCCTACCTCCCCGAGGCATGGCGCGCGGTCACAATGGCCGCCATGCCGCTCACCAGCATCGCGGTGTCGATGACCATCGGCGTGGCACTGCTGCGCCGCCTGCCAGCGGTCTACGTCGTGCAAACGGGCTTTGGCCTCTCGGCCCTTTTCATGGTCTGGCTCTGGCTCACCCCCGGCACCCCGCTGGCCTGTCTGGCACTTGCAGGGTCCATGGGGCTGATCCAAGGGGCAAGTTTCACCGCTGTGGCACAGCTGAATACCGGCCCCGCCGCGCAGGCACAGGCCAACGGTGCGGTGGCGCAGATGGGCAACCTCGGCAACAGCCTCGGCACGCCGGTCATGGCCTTCGGTCTGGCAAGCTTCGGCGCCGCGGCGCTGCCGCTGCTTGCGGGCGGGGCCTTCGTTATGGGGCTTGTGGCACATCTCCTCCTCGGTGCGGCCCGACGTCGCAGGCGGCACGTTCCTGTTTAGTTCTCATTTTTCCGTTGGAAAACACTGCATCAGCACCTATGTACAAATCGTTAAGAGGGGCATGTGATGGCTGAGCTGAAGAATATTGAAGTGCGCGGCGCGCGCGAGCACAATTTGAAGAACATCGACGTGGATATTCCACGGGACCAACTGGTTGTAATCACCGGGCTTTCTGGTTCCGGTAAGTCGAGCCTTGCCTTCGACACGATCTATGCCGAAGGGCAGCGGCGCTATGTGGAATCGCTCTCGGCCTATGCGCGGCAGTTCCTCGATATGATGCAAAAGCCGGATGTGGATCACATCTCCGGCCTCAGCCCCGCCATCTCGATCGAGCAAAAAACTACGTCGAAGAACCCAAGGTCGACCGTCGGCACTGTGACCGAGATTTACGATTACCTGCGTCTGCTCTTCGCCCGCGTTGGCACGCCCTATAGCCCCGCCACCGGCAAGCCCATCGAAGCGCAGCAGGTGCAGGACATGGTCGACCGGATCATGACGATGGACGAGGGCACGCGGGCCTATCTGTTGGCCCCCATCATCCGCGACCGGAAGGGGGAATACCGCAAAGAATTCATTGAGTTGCGCAAGCAGGGCTTCCAGCGGGTCAAGGTGAATGGCGACTTTTACGATCTGGATGAGCCGCCGACCTTGGATAAGAAATTCCGCCATGACATCGACGTCGTCGTCGACCGGATCGTGGTGCGCGAGGGTTTGGAGACGCGGCTTGCGGACTCGCTCCGCACCGCGCTCGACCTTGCCGACGGGATCGCTGTGCTGGAAACGGCCCCCAGCGAAGGAGAGGCAGAACGCCATACGTTCTCCGAGAAATTCGCCTGTCCCGTCAGTGGCTTTACCATCCCCGAGATCGAGCCGCGGTTGTTTTCCTTCAACGCGCCTTTCGGGGCTTGCCCGTCTTGTGACGGCCTCGGGGTCGAGCTTTTCTTCGACGAACGTTTGGTGGTGCCGGATCAAAACCTAAAGATCTATGATGGTGCGCTGGCGCCTTGGCGTAAGGGGAAGTCTCCGTACTTTAAGCAAACCATCGAAGCCATTGCGAAACATTATAATTTTGACCAGAAGACCCGTTGGAAAGACCTGCCTGAAAAAGTGCAGAACGTCTTCCTCCACGGCTCCGGCAAGGAAGAGATCACCTTCCGTTATGACGAGGGCGGTCGCGTCTACGAGGTGAAGCGGGTGTTCGAAGGGGTCATCCCCAACATGCAGCGGCGCTACCGCGAAACCGATAGCAACTGGGTGCGCGAAGAGTTTGAGCGCTATCAGAATAACCGCCCCTGCGGCACTTGCGGCGGCTATCGCCTGCGGCCCGAAGCGCTGGCGGTGCGGATTGGCCCGCGGGACGGTGGTGAAGATGAATTGCTGCATATCGGCAAAGTCGTCGAGATGTCGATCCGCGAGGCCTTCGACTGGTGCAAAACGGTGCCAGACCATCTGACCGATCAGAAGAACGAGATTGCCCGGGCCATTTTGAAGGAAATCCGGGAGCGTCTTGGTTTCCTAAATAACGTTGGTCTTGAGTACCTTACGATGTCACGTTCAAGCGGTACGTTAAGTGGTGGTGAGAGTCAGCGCATTCGTTTGGCGAGCCAGATCGGCTCGGGGTTGACGGGCGTTCTCTATGTTCTTGATGAGCCATCGATTGGTCTGCACCAGCGTGACAATGACCGTCTCCTCGATACATTGAAGAACCTGCGCGATCAGGGGAATACCGTGATCGTGGTTGAGCACGATGAGGAGGCCATCCGCGAGGCGGATTACGTCTTTGATATCGGGCCGGGGGCTGGGGTCCACGGCGGGCAGGTTATCAGCCATGGCACGCCGCAAGAGGTAGCAGACGATCCGAATTCTGTTACGGGCCAATACCTTACCGGCGTTCGCGAAATCTCGGTCCCGGCGAAGCGGCGCAAGGGGAATAAGAAGAAGTTGCAGGTGGTAAAGGCCACTGGCAACAACTTGCAGAATGTGACGGTGGACTTTCCGTTGGGGAAATTTGTCTGCGTGACGGGCGTGTCGGGGGGCGGTAAATCGACCCTGACGATTGAAACCTTGTTCAAGACCGCTTCGATGAATCTGAACGGTGCGCGACAGACACCTGCGCCGTGTCAGACGATCAAAGGGTTGGAGCATCTCGATAAGGTCATCGACATTGACCAACGCCCGATTGGGCGGACTCCGCGTTCGAATCCAGCGACTTACACCGGGGCCTTCACCCCAATCCGCGACTGGTTTGCCGGGCTGCCGGAGGCCAAGGAGCGCGGCTACAAGCCCGGTCGGTTCTCCTTCAATGTCAAAGGGGGGCGTTGCGAGGCCTGTCAGGGCGACGGGGTCATTAAGATTGAGATGCACTTCCTGCCGGACGTCTATGTGGAATGCGAAACCTGTAAGGGTGCGCGCTATAACCGTGAGACGCTAGAGGTGAAGTTCAAGGGCAAGAGCATCGCAGATGTCCTTGATATGAATGTGGAAGATGCGCAGAACTTCTTTGCCGCGGTGCCGTCGATCCGTGAGAAGATGGACGCGCTGATGCGGGTCGGCCTTGGGTATATCAAGGTGGGTCAACAGGCGACGACGCTCTCGGGCGGTGAGGCGCAGCGGGTGAAACTCAGCAAGGAGTTAAGCAAACGCTCGACGGGGCGCACGCTTTACATTCTAGATGAACCAACCACCGGTTTGCACTTTGAAGACGTGCGTAAGCTTTTGGAAGTGCTGCATGAATTGGTTGATCAGGGCAACTCCGTCGTGGTGATTGAGCATAACCTCGACGTGGTGAAAACTGCGGATCACGTCATCGATATTGGCCCCGAGGGCGGTGATGGCGGGGGCCGTGTTGTGGCCACGGGTACGCCCGAAAAGGTCGCGGAAGTGGCCGAAAGCTATACGGGGAAGTACCTTAAGCCCATGTTGCGTAAGGAAACGAAAGTGGCGGCGGAATAACCGCCGCCACTTCACCGTGTCAGTTATGTTAGGGGCTTAGCCCTTATATCCGCGCTGCTCGAAACGGGGTAGCATGGCAGAGAAATCTTTGCCCTTGCCGCCTTCCTCTTCGACGAAGCGGGTGTAGAGCTCTTTCGCCAGCGCGCCCATGGGCGTGTCGGCATTGGCCATATCAGCGGCTTGCTGCGCGAGGCCGAGGTCTTTCAGCATCAACTCCGCCGCGAAGCCCGGTTTGTAGTCATTGTCGGCAGGCGACTGCGGACCGACGCCGGGGGCAGGGCAATAGGCGTTCATCGACCATGAATAGCCGGAGGACGTGCTAACCACGTCGAACATCCGCTCCCGATCTAGGCCCAGCTTGTCGGCCAGCGCGAAGGCTTCGCAGGTGGCGATCATCGTGGCGCCGAGGATCATGTTGTTGCAGATCTTCGCGGCTTGGCCCGCGCCCGCGTTGCCGCAGTGCACGGCCTTCTGACCCATGATGTCGAAGAGCGGTTTGGCTTTCTCAAAGGCCGCCTCCGCACCGCCTGCCATGAAGGTAAGCGTACCGCCCTGCGCGCCGCCGATGCCGCCGGAGACGGGGGCGTCGACGAAGAGCAACCCGGCTTTCTGCGCCGCCTCTGCCGCGAAACGCGCGCTTTCCACATCGACGGTGGAACAGTCGATCAGCAGCGCGCCGGGGGCCATATGGGCGACCGCTTCCTCGGCGACTTGGCGCAGGATCGCACCATTGGGCAGCATGGTGATGACGACATCGGCCCCGGCGACCGCCTCGGCGATGGTCTTGGCCTCGGCGACCCCTTCGGCGGTGGTACCGGCCACGTCATTGCCGCGCAGGGTGTGACCCGCGGCGGCGAGGTTGGCCGCCATCGGGCCGCCCATATTGCCCAGTCCGATGAAACCGATTGTGAGTTTGCTCATGAATTTTCCTCCAACTTCAATTCGTTGTCGCCCAAGGGGGCGAGCATGGCTTCGACATCGGCCTGCGGTACGTTCCAATCGGCATGTTGCCAGTTGGGGCTGCGATCCTTGTCGATGATCGCGGCGCGCACGCCCTCGATGAAGTCGCCTCTTTCCAGTGACCGCGCGGTAAAGCGGTATTCCTGTTGCAGCGCCGGGACCATGCCGATGCCCGGGCCGCGCAGACGGCGGAGCATTTCCAGCGTGCAGGCCATCGACAGGGGGGAGTTGCGGCGCAGGGTCTTCAGCGTCTCGGCGGCGAAGGCGCTTTCCGATATGGAAAAGGTGGCTTCGATCTTTTCCAAATTCTCCGGTGCGAAAAGGTGATCCACCTCATCTTGAACTTCGGCCAGTCTGGATGGGGGCGGGGTCGTCGCCGCGCGGTCGAGGATGAAGGGATCGCCGTTCTCTTCCAGTTGCGCGATCAGCTCGGGCCATTGGTCTTCGGGGATGAAGTAGTCGGCAAAGCCCGCGTGCAGCACATCCGCCGGACCCATGCGCGCCCCGGTGAGGCCGAGGTATTCGCCCATCCGCCCCGGCGCTTGCGCCAGCAGCAGCGTGCCGCCCACGTCTGGTACCAGACCGATGCCGCATTCCGGCATGGCGATCTTGCTCGTCTCACCCACGACGCGGTGCGAGCCGTGGCAACCGATTCCGACGCCGCCGCCCATGGTGAAGCCCTGCATGAAGGAGATCACCGGTTTGGGGTAGCCGTGCAGCTTGTTGTTGAGCCGGTATTCATCGGCCCAGAACTGCCGGGCGAAGTCGAAGTCGCCGTCCTTGCCGGTCTGGTAGAGTTGCGCGACGTCGCCGCCGGCGCAGAAGGCTTTCTCGCCCTCCGCGTCCAGCACGACGACTGCGACCTCCGGATCGTCCCGCCAGTCGTCGATCGCCTTCTCGATGGCGATACACATGTCGTAGCTCAGCGCGTTCAGCGCCTTGGGCCGTGTTAGGGTGATGCGGCCCGCGCGCCCCGTTTTGCGGATGTCGATGTCACTCATGGGGGCCTCAGCGGTTCTTGAGCATGTCGCGGGCAACGATCACGCGCATGATCTCATTGGTGCCTTCGAGGATCTGATGCACCCGCAGGTCGCGGACCAGCTTCTCGATCCCGTAGTCGGCAAGGTATCCGTAGCCGCCGTGCAGTTGCAGGCACTGGTCGACGACCTTGCTGCCGGTTTCGGTCACGAATTTCTTGGCCATGGCGCAAAACTTGGTGGCGTCCGGCGCGCCGGTGTCGAGCTTCCACGCCGCTTGGCGCAGGAAGGTGCGCGCGGCCTGCAACTCGATCTCCATATCGGCAAGGCGGAATTGCAGCCCCTGGAACTGGTCGATGGTCTGCCCAAAGGCCTTGCGGTCGCCCATGTAGTCCAGCGTCTTGTTCAGCGCGGTTTGTGCCGCGCCAAGCGAACAGGCCGAGATGTTGAGCCGCCCGCCGTCGAGCCCCGCCATGGCGTATTTGAAGCCCTTGCCCTCTTCGCCGACAAGGTTCTCGGCCCCGATCTTGCAATCGTCGAACTGCACCAGCGCGGTCGGCTGGCTGCGCCAACCCATTTTGTCCTCGAGCCCGCCGAAGCTGAGGCCCGGGGTGCCGTCCTCGACATAGACGGTGGAGACGCCGCGCGCGCCCTCGTCGGAGGTGCGCACCATGGTGACATAGGCGTCCGAATAGCCGCCGCCTGAGATGAAGGCCTTGGTGCCGTTCAGCGTATAGCCCTCATTGTTGCGCTCGCAGCGGGTTTTGAGCGCGGCGGCGTCGGAGCCGGAGCCGGGTTCGGTGAGGCAGTAGCTCAGCACCGTCTCCATGGTCAGCACCTTGGGCATGACGCGCGCTTTCATCTCGTCACTGGCGAAAGTGTCGAGCATCTTGGCGCACATGTTGTGGATCGAAAGGAACGCCGCGACCGAGGGGCAGGCCATCGAGAGCGCCTCGAAGACCAGCGTGGCGTCGAGGCGCGAGAGACCCGCGCCGCCGGTCTCTTCGGAGACATAGAGCCCGCCAAAACCCAGCTCGCCGATCTGCGGCCACAGCCCCTTGGGAATGGTGCCGTCCTTCTCCCACTGATGGGCATGGGGGGCGATATTGTCCTGCCCAAAGGCATGGGCCATGTCGAAAATGGCGGTCTGTTCCTCGTTCAATGCGAAATCCATCGCGGCTCCTCCCTGAAGTCATGTGTTCTTGGAACTGAACACTTGTTTAATTCTATCAGCCGAAAGGAGTCGCAACAAGCGTCACAGATCGGCGTGGTATTCCTCGATCAGATGGCGCACGACGGCCCTGCCGCCTTCGCCCTCGGGGGCCTCGGCCCAGACCTTGCGTTGACGCTCGGCAGAGGTTTCGCCCCGTGCGGCGTCGCGCAGCGCGCTGACCTCGTCGAGACATCCAAGCGCCTCGGCATCCTCGGCCAGAAGGCTCACGATCTCGTCGAAAAGCTGGTCGAAGGGTTTCATCTGCCGGTCGCCGAAGTCGATCAGCGCGTCGCCGGTGCCATAGCGTTGCGCGCGCCAGCGGTTCTCGCCAATGAGGAAGCGGTCGTATTTGCGCCAGCTGAGGTTGCCATCGCGCAGGCGCAGCAGCATCCGGCAGAGCGCCTGAGTCAGCCCGGCGAGGCCAAGCGTATGCGACAGCCGCGGCTGCACGTCGAAGATGCGGGTTTCCAGCGTGGGGTAATGCACCGAAGGCCGCAGGTCCCACCAGACCTTGGAGGTGTCTGCGATGATCCCGAGATCCACCAGCGTGCCAGTGGTCCGCTCGTAAGCCGCCCAGCTGTCGAACTGCGGCGGCAGGCCGGTGCGGGGCATATTGTCCATCACCGACATGCGGTAGGAGGCCAGCCCAGTGTCTTCACCCTGCCAGAACGGCGAGGAGGCGGAAAGCGCCAGCATATGCGGCAGGAAATAGGACAGCTGCGGCATCAGGTCGATGCGCAGATCGTCGCTGTCGATGCCGACATGCACATGCATGCCGCAGATCAGCATCCGGCGGGCGATGTCCTCAAGCTCGGATTCAAGCTGCGAATAGCGTTGTTTCTCGGTGGTGCCTTGGGTCTTCCAATCCGAGAACGGGTGGCAGGCGACGGCGATGGGGGAAAGGCCATGGTTCCCCGCCAGTCGCGCGATGGTGGCGCGCAGGTAGCGCAGATCGTCGCGGGCTTCGGCCACGGTCTTGCAGGGCTTGGTGCCGATCTCGATCTGGCACTGCAGGAACTCGGGGCTGACCTGATCGCCCAGCTCCTTACGGCAATCCTCCATCAGACTTTCGGGGGCGTCGGCCAGAGCCAGTGAATCCGCGTCGACCAGAAGGTATTCTGCTTCGATCCCGATGGTGAATTCTTTTTGCATGGCTCTGACCTTTGGCAGGGGCCGGCCGCCACGTTGGGCGACCGGCGGGATGGATCACTCCATCACGGGGATGGAGAACTCGCCACCCTCCTTGATGCCCGACGGCCAGCGCGCCGTCACGGTCTTGGTGCGGGTGTAGAACTTGAACGCATCCGGACCGTGCTGGTTCAGGTCGCCGAAGACGGATTTCTTCCAGCCGCCGAAAGTGTGGTAGGCCAGCGGCACCGGGATCGGCACGTTCACACCGACCATGCCGATGTTGATGCGGTTGGCGAAGTCGCGCGCCGCGTCACCGTCACGAGTGAAGATCGCGGTGCCGTTGCCGTATTCATGGTCCATCGCAAGGCCAAGGGCCTCTTCGTAGTCCTTGGCGCGGACGCAGGTCAGCACGGGGCCGAAGATTTCCTGCTGGTAGATGTCCATGTCCTTGGTCGCGCGGTCAAACAGGTGCGGGCCGACGAAGTAACCGTTCTCGTAGCCCTGCAGTTTGAAGTCACGCCCATCAACGACCAGTTCCGCGCCCTGATCGATGCCGGTCTGGACCAGACGCTCGATGTTGGCCTTGGCGGCGGCGGTGACCACGGGGCCGTAGTCGACGTCGTTGCCCGCGGTGTAGGGGCCGACTTTCAGTTTTTCGATGCGCGGCACCAGCTTCTCGATCAGGCGGTCGGCGGTTTCCTCGCCCACCGGCACGGCGACGGAGATTGCCATGCAGCGTTCGCCCGCGGCACCGTAGCCCGCACCGATCAGCGCGTCGGCGGCCTGGTCGAGGTCGGCGTCGGGCATGATGATCATGTGGTTCTTGGCACCGCCGAAGCACTGCACGCGTTTGCCGTTGGCACAGCCAGTGGCGTAGATGTACTCGGCGATCGGGGTGGAGCCCACAAAGCCCACCGATTGGATCACGTCATGGTGCAGGATCGCGTCGACCGCTTCTTTGTCACCGTTGACGACCTGAATGATACCCTTGGGCAGACCGGCTTCTTCCAGAAGTTCGGCCAGCATCAGCGGGACGGAGGGGTCACGCTCCGACGGTTTCAGGATGAAGGCGTTGCCGCAAGCGATGGCGGGCGCGAACATCCACATCGGGATCATGGCGGGGAAGTTGAAGGGCGTGATGCCCGCGGTGACACCCAGAGGCTGGCGCATGGAGTACATGTCGATACCGGGGCCGGCGCTGTCGGTGAAATCACCCTTCAGCAGTTCCGGCGCGCCGATGCAGTATTCCACCACTTCGAGGCCACGCTGCACGTCGCCGGCGGCGTCGGGCAGGGTCTTGCCGTGCTCGCGGCTCAGCGCCTCGGCCAGCTTGTCCATGTCGCGGTTCAGCAGGGCCACGAATTTCATCAGCACGCGGGCGCGACGCTGCGGGTTGGTGGCGGCCCATTTCGGCTGCGCGGCTTGGGCGTATTCCACGGCCTTGTTCAACTCGTCGCCATTGGCGAGCGGCACCTTGGCCTGCACCTCGCCGGTGGCGGGGTTCATCACGTCGGCAAAGCGCCCGGAGGTGCCCTTAACGTGTTCGCCGTTCAGGTAATGCGTCATCTCTTGCATGATCGGTCTCCTCTATGGTTGGCGGCACGATAGCCTTGCAAAAAGAAGCGGAACAGAGGAAGGATGGCAAAACCGTCTTGCATTTTTGCAAAACGTAAGAGGGCAGGTAGATGGATCAGAATTGGGACGACCTGCGGCTGTTTCTGGCCGTCGCACGAGAGGAAAGCCTGTCTGGCGCGGGCAAGCTGCTGCGGCTCGATCCCGCGACGCTGGGCCGCCGCATGGCACGGTTGGAAAAGGCGTTGCAGACCGTCCTCTTCGTGAAATCGCCACAGGGCTATATGCTCACCGAAGCGGGGCGGGACCTGATGCAGCGGGCAGAGCGGGCTGAACAGGCGATGCGCGCGGCCACCGCCGGGGTGCAGGTGCAAAGCGATCAGCTTTCGGGGCAGATCCGTGTCGGCGCGCCCGATGGGGCGGCGAACTATCTGCTGCCACAGGTCTGTGCAGCCATTGCCGCGAAGAACCCCGATCTGGACGTGCAGATCATAGCATTGCCGCGCGTTTTCAACCTGTCCCGGCGCGAGGCGGATATGGCCATCGGGGTGAGTGCGCCCACGGCGGGGCGGCTGGTGGTGCAGAAAGTGACGGACTACCACCTCCATCTTGCCGCCGCCGAAAGCTATCTGGCGCAGCATCCTGAGGTGACCGCCGTGGGCGATCTGCAAGGGCACCGGATGGTCGGCTATATCCCCGATATGATCTTTGACCGTGAGTTGGATTACCTTGCGGACCTTGGCATCAGCCGGGTGGCGCTGGCGTCGAATTCCGTCTCCGTGCAGGTGCGGATGATCCAGCAGGGCGGGGGGATTGGGGTCGCGCATGACTTCTCGCTCGCTGCGACGCAGGGGGTGCGGCGCATCCTCACCGATGCCGTGAGCCTCAAACGCGCCTTCTATCTGATCCGCCACGCCGATGACCGCCGCAACGCGCGGTTGGCGGCCTTCGCCGAGGCGCTGGCCACCGGACTGCGGGCCGAGACCGCGCGGCTGGAGGCGCTGACCTCGGGCCGGGCTGCGCCAAAAGCTTGACAGAAAAGGATTTCGCGGTGACGCTGGAGGTGACTTTGCCCTGTACCCAAGGAGGCGCCAGATGCTCGTATCGCAGATTCTCAAGACCAAGCCCGATGACAAGGTGGTGACGGCCAAACCCGGATTGGCGATCTCCGAGGCGGCGGCGATGCTGGCCGAGAAACGGATCGGGACGCTGGTGATCTCGGCCGATGGCAAGACGCCGGATGGGATTCTGTCCGAGCGGGACATCGTGCGCGAGCTGGGCCGCGCAGGCGCGGGCTGTCTGGAGCAGGCGGCCGAAACCCTCATGACCCGCAAATTGGTGACCTGTAGCCGCGACGACCGCTCCGACGCGGTGCTGCAAAAGATGACCGATGGGCGGTTCCGCCATATGCCGGTGCTTGAGGACGGCGAGCTGGTGGGGCTGATCTCGCTCGGCGATGTGGTCAAAGCACAATTGCAAGAGCTGTCGATGGAGAAACAGGCCCTTGAAGGCATGATCATGGGCCACTGAAGCGGCCTTTGAACTGTGATCCCCGCCGACTGACGGCGGGGCAATGCTACCGCTAACCGACTTGCGCTTGGGGCGGTGAAATGATTGGCTGTGCCGCAACGCAGCAGATACGCAGGACAATTACATGCGCATAGCCCTTTACCCCGGTACGTTCGACCCGATCACGCTGGGGCATATCGACATCATCCGCCGCGCGGCCCGCATGGTCGACCGGCTGGTGATCGGCGTGGCCATCAACCGCGACAAGGGGCCGTTGTTCACCCTCGAAGAACGGGTCGCCTTGATCGAAGCGGAGTGCGCGCAATTGGCCGAGGAGACCGGCGTCGAGATCGTGGTGCATCCGTTCGAGAACCTGCTGATCGACTGCGCCCGGGATGTCGGCGCCCAGACCATCGTGCGCGGCCTGCGCGCAGTCTCGGATTTCGAATATGAGTTCCAGATGGTCGGTATGAACCGGCAGTTGGACGATTCCATCGAGACGGTCTTCTTGATGGCCGAGGCCACTCATCAGGCGATTGCCAGCAAATTGGTGAAAGAGATCGCGCGGTTGGATGGGGATGTCAGCAAATTCGTGACGCCGGCGGTGAATAAGGTGCTGATTGAGCGGTTTTCGCAGAAGTAGCGTTTGGGGTGGAGAGTGGGCCGCGTGAGGCGTGGTTCTGCGAGGTATTTTTAAAAGGATGAAGAGGAGGGGCGTGGCGCTTGAATGGCGGCCGCGTCTTTTTTGGGTTCTGTGGGGGAGCGATTGGGGAAGGTTACCGCCAGAAGGCCATCCATTCGATCAGCGCGAAGAGTTTTTTGCCGAGATAGATCATATGGTCGGCCCCATAGATATAGAGGTCGACCGCCATCGCCCCGGCGATGACGAGGGCCAGCACGATGGCGATGGGATTGGTCATGGTGTGGCTCCGGCCGGGGAATAGCCTGATATTACAGGCACATCCCCGCCGTGCAAGCCTCAGCCCAGTTTGCCCATGGCGACGGCGACATCGGCCATGCGCACCGAGAAAGCCCATTCGTTGTCGTACCAGCCCAGCACGCGCACGGTGCGGCCTGCGACGACGATGGTCTGGTCGGGGGCGAAGATGCAGCTTTCCTCGGTGTGGTTGAAGTCGATGCTGACCTTCTGCTCGGGGTCGTAGGCCAGCACGCGTTTCATCGGGCCGTCGGCGGCGGCGCGGGCGGCGGCGTTGATTTCCTCGACCGTCACGTCGCGGCTGGCTTGGAAAGTGAGATCGACGGCGGAGACATTTGGCGTGGGTACGCGCATTGCGGTGCCGTCGAGTTTGCCCTTCAGCGCGGGCAGCACTTCGCCCAGAGCCTTTGCAGCGCCGGTGGAGGTGGGGATCAGCGCCATGGCGGCGGCGCGGGCGCGGTAGAGGTCGTTGTGGCGGCGGTCGAGCGTTGGCTGGTCGCCGGTGTAGCTATGGATCGTGGTCATCAGGCCGCTTTCGATGCCCACGGCTTCGTGCATCACCTTGGCCAGCGGGGCGAGGCAGTTGGTGGTGCAGGACCCGTTGGAGATCATCCGGTCGGAGACCTCAAGCTGGTCATCGTTGACGCCGTAGACGATGGTCTTGTCGACGTTCTTGCCCGGCGCCGAGAGGAGTACGCGTTTGGCGCCGTTTTCGAGGTGTACATTTGCTTTGTTGCCGTCGTTGAACTTGCCGGTGCATTCCAGCACCACGTCACAGCCGGACCAGTCCAGTTCTTCGAGGTTGTAGGTCGACATCATCTCGATGTCGTTTTGGCCGAGGTTCATGTAGCCGTCGTCGATCTGAACCTCGCCCGGGAAACGGCCATGGACGGAATCGTATTTGATGAGATGTGCCGCGGTGCTGAGCGGGCCGGTGGCGTTGACCTTGATCACTTCAATGTCGTCACGCCCCGAGGCCGCGATATGGCTGAGCGTGCAGCGGCCGATGCGGCCAAATCCGTTGATGCCAACTTTGATGGTCATGGTGCATTCCTTGTCTCGGGCCGCGCGGGTGGGGGGCCGTATGTCGGGGTCGCGGGTTCTATATCCGGCAGGGGCGGTCAGGGGAAAGGGGCAAAACCAAATGATTTCCATATGTTAGCGTTAAACTTGCATGTTAGCGGTAAAGGTCGCAGTGGCTTCGGACTTGCCAGATGGGCTGCACATGCTACTTCGGATGCAGCACGCAAAAAGGGGCATGGAATGAGCGGTTTACTGGCACTTGTGGATGACGTGGCGGCCATCGCCAAGGTTGCAGCGGCGAGCGTGGATGACGTGATCGGGCAAGCGGCCAAGGCGGGCTCCAAGGCCGCGGGCGCGGTGATCGACGATGCTGCCGTGACGCCGAAATATCTGCATGGGTTCAAGGCCGAGCGTGAATTGCCGGTGATCTGGCGGATCACCAAGGGGTCGTTGCGCAACAAGCTGGTCTATTTGCTGCCTGTGGGTCTGCTTTTGGCGAATTTCGCGCCATGGGCGATCCCGCCGCTATTGATGCTGGGCGGGGCTTACCTGTGTTTCGAGGGGGCCGAAAAGGTCGCCCATGCGCTTGGTTGGGGGCATGGGCATGAGGATTACCCCGATAAGGAGAAGGTGGTCGAAGACCCTGCGCAGTTGGAAGAGAAGAAGGCCGCGGGCGCGATCAAGACTGACTTTATCCTGTCGGCAGAGATCATGACCATTGCCCTTTCTGCGATCCCGGAGAGCAACTTTTGGATGGAAGCGGCGACGCTTGCGGCGGTGGCGGTCATGATCACCGTTGCGGTCTATGGCTCCGTCGCCTTGATTGTCAAAATGGACGATGTGGGTCTGGTGATGGCGAACAAGGGGCGATTTGGTCTGACGCGGAGCATTGGCCGGGCGCTGGTGCGCGGGATGCCGGGGTTCTTGAAGCTGCTCACGATTGTCGGCACGGCGGCCATGCTTTGGGTCGGTGGGTCGATCATCGTTCACGGGTTGGAGCAGATGGGCTTTGCCGCGCCCTATAAATGGATCCACGACATCGCCGTGACCGTTGGCCATGCGGTTCCGGCCCAGTTCGAAGGGGCGGTCGAATGGATCACCACGGCGGGGATCGACGGGCTCTTTGGTTTGGCGCTTGGTCTGGTACTGATCCCGATCGGGGAGAAGATCGTGACGCCGATCTGGCGCAAGGTGTTTCATAAGGCAGCCGTTTAAGAGCAACCTTATCTCGCAAATGAAAAAGGGGGCGACGGATGAACCGTCGCCCCCTTTTTGTATTGTATGACCCGCAGATCAGAGCAGCGCTTTGGCCTTTTCTGCCACGTTCTCTGCGGTGAATCCGAAGCGCTCGAAGAGTTCTTCCGCCGGGGCGGAGGCGCCGAAACGGTCCATGCCGACGAAATCGGCTTTGCCGTATTTGCCACGCTCGCCAAAAAGCCACTGGTCCCAGCCCTGACGTGCGCCAGCCTCGATCCCGACGCGCACGGCGCCACCGGGCAGCACGCGCTTGCGGTAGGCTTCGTCCTGCGCGGCGAAGAGTTCCATGCACGGCATGGAGACGACGCGGGTGCCGATGCCTTCGGCTTGGAGCAGCTCGCGCGCGGCCAGTGCGACATGCACCTCAGAGCCGGTGGCAATCAGGATCACCTGACGTTTGCCCTCGGCATCGGCCAGCACATAGGCGCCCTTTTCGGTGAGGTTGTTGTTTTTGTGCTCCAGACGCACGGTGGGCAGGCCCTGACGGGTCAGCGACAGAACCGATGGCGTGGTTTTCGCGGTGAAGGCGATTTCCCAAGCCTCTGCCGTTTCCACCGCGTCGGCGGGGCGGAAGACGTAGGTGTTGGGGGTGGCACGGCTGATCGCCAGATGCTCGATCGGCTGGTGGGTCGGACCATCTTCGCCAAGGCCGATGCTGTCATGGGTCATGACGAAGGCCGTAGGGATTTGCATCAAGGCGGCCAGACGCATCGCGGGGCGTGCGTAATCGGTGAAACACATAAAAGTGCCGCCATAGGGACGGATGCCACCGTGCAGCGCCATGCCGTTCATCGCCGCCGCCATGCCGTGTTCGCGAATGCCCCAGTAGACATAGCGTCCGCCACGGTTGTCGACGTCGAAGATGCCAAGGTCGCTGGTCTTGGTGTTATTCGAACCGGTCAGGTCCGCCGAGCCGCCAACGGTTTCCGGCAGGATCGGGTTCAGCACTTCGAGGGCTTTCTCGCTTGCCGCGCGGGTCGCCATCTTGGGCGCGCCTTCGGTGATCTGCTTTTTGAAGGCCTTGACCGTCGCGCTCATCTTTTTCGGCGCGTCGAGGGCGAGCGCACGGTTGAAGGTCTCGCGCTTGGCGCGGGGCAGTTTGTCGAAACGCTCTTCCCAGTCGCGGCGGGCGTCGGCGCCGCGTTTGCCGATCTCTTCCCAAGCGGATTTCACGTCAGCGGGCACTTCGAAGGGGCCGGTGGTCCAGCCATAGGCGGCTTTGGCTTCGGCCATCTGCTCGGCGTCGGTCAGCGCGCCGTGGCCTTTCGAGGTGTCCTGCGCCGCGTGGCCGAGCGCGATATGCGTCTTACAGGCGATCATCGAGGGCAGGTCAGAGGCTTTCGCTTCGGTCAGGGCCGCGTCGATCTCATCGGGGTTGTGGCCGTCGATCTCAATCACATGCCAGCCGGCGGCCTTGAAGCGGGTGACCTGATCGGTGCTGTCTGACAGGGTGACGGGGCCGTCGATGGTGATGTTGTTGTTGTCCCACATCACGATGAGCTTGCTCAGCTTGTGGCGGCCCGCCAGCGTGATTGCCTCTTGGCTGACGCCTTCCATCAGGCAGCCGTCGCCAGCGATGACATAGGTGTAATGGTCCACGACCTTTGCGCCGTATTGCGCGCGCAGCATCTCTTCGGCCATGGCGAAACCGACGGAGTTGGCGATGCCTTGGCCCAGCGGGCCGGTGGTGGTCTCAATCGCATCGGCGAGGAAGTTCTCCGGGTGGCCCGCGGTGCGCGCGCCCATTTGGCGGAAGTTCTTCAACTCTTCGATGGGGAATTGCTCATAGCCCGTCAGGTGCAGCAGCGAATAAAGCAGCATGGAGCCGTGGCCTGCCGACAGGATGAAGCGGTCGCGGTCGGGCCAAAGCGGGTTGGACGCGTCGAACTTCAGGTGCTTTTCAAAGAGGACGGTGGCCACATCGGCCATGCCCATCGGCATGCCGGAGTGGCCGGAATTGGCGGCGGCCACGGCATCGAGGGTCAGCGCGCGAATGGCGGTGGCCTTGGACCAGTGGTCGGGGTTTGCGCTTGCGAGGGCTGTCAGATCCACGGGGGCTTCCTTTGGGGCTGTGGCAGATTGGGCTCGTGCATACCAGCGATGGGGCAAAGTTCAAGCACAACTGGGGTGCGCGGGCGGGTCCGGCGCGACCCGTAGCGCGGGCTAGAGTGAACTTGGCGGCTCAAGTCGCTGAAACGAAAGGGGGGCGCAATTTGAGCGCGCTTTGGCTAGGATTGCGAAAACCGGCTGATACGGGCGATTCGCGCGCGTGACATTGGGCCGGGCGCGCGCTATCTGCGGGACGGGCCGCCGCAACAGGGCGCAGCCCGGGGCACGGCAGGCGAAAACGCCGCCGAGAGAGCAGGACGAGTGAGGAGAATTCATGCGGATGAGTGAACTTGAAGACTATCAGCGCCGCATCACGGCCGCGATGGACCAGATGGCCAAGGGGGTGGACCGGCTGAGCGCCGCGCCCGCAGAGCCGGATGAGGATATCGTGCAGGCCTTGGAAGAGGAGCGGCAAGCCAACGCTCAGCTGTCCGACCGGGTCAAGACGCTGAAAGACAGCCATCAGGACGAATTGAACGACCTGCGCGCGCAGATGGACTTCAACAACGACCGGGTGACGCAGCTTGATATGGACGTGCAGCGTCTGCGTCAGGCGAATGAGCAGCTGTCGGCGGCCTGTGAGCAGTTGCGGCTGGCCAATGCGGAGGGGCTGGCCGATCCCAAGCTGATCGACACCGCCGTGATTGCCGAATTGGAAAGCCTGCGCGCCACCCGCGCGATCGAGATGGCCGAGATTGACGCGGTATTGACCGCGCTGGCCCCCTTGGTCGAAGAGGGCGAGCCGGAAGTTGAAGCTGCGGATGAAACGGAGGCAGAGGCCAAAGCCGAAGCGCCCGCGCCCGAGAGCGCTGCGCAAGACGACAGCGCCGAAGAAGAACCCAAGTCAGGAGGGGCCGACTGATGCCCGAGGTACGGATCACCATTGGCGGCCGCCATTTCGAAGTCGCCTGTCAGGAGGGTGAAGAAAGCTATCTGCAATCCGCCGCCAAGATGCTGGATGACGAAGCCCGCGTGCTGAGCGATCAGGTGGGCCGCATGCCCGAGGCGCGGATGCTGCTGATGGCGGGTCTGCTTCTGGCCGACAAGACCGCCAGCGTCGAGGACCGCATCGCCGAGCTGCGCGCGGAACTGGCCGAACGTGAGGCCGAACTCACCAGCCTGCGCAACGTCAAGGTCGAGCCTGAGCGGATTGAAGTGCCGGTGGTGCCGCAGGGGGTGAAAGACACCCTTGCCGAAATCGCCGCCCGGGCCGAGGCGCTGGCCGCCGAGATCGAGGAGAAGGCGGGCAAATGAGCCGGGTCCTCAGGGCAGCCCTTTGCGCGCTGCTCTGGGCCGCGCCTGCGGGCGCCGAAACCTCTGCTGTTACTTACATTTGTGAGCGCGGAGTCTCGCTGCCGGTGGTGTATGTGCCCGGTGCCGATCCGGGCGTGGCAGTGCTCTATGTCGAGGGGCGGTTGATCCAGTTGCGCCGCCTGCCATCCGCCTCTGGCGCGCGCTATGGCTGGTCTTCGGACGGCGCGGGCTATGAGTGGTGGGAGCATCAGGGCCGCGCTTCGCTGGCTTGGCGGGCAGGGGCGGGCGATGGGGTGACCCCGATTTATAGCGACTGTTTGCCTCAGGACTAACGGCGCAGGATTGCGGCGCGGGCTGCAATATGCTCTGGGGGGCGCGAAACGCGCCCCTGCGGCGCGACCACCTAACGCGCCCCTATGGCGCGACCACCTAGCGCGCCCCAACGGGGCGACCACCAAACGCGCCCCTCCGGGGCGACCCTCCATGACGCAAAATCAGGACGCCCTCAGATGACCACCAAACCCCGCATCATCATCTCAAGTGACCACGCCGACATCGCCCTGCGCCAAGACATCGCGCGCCATGTGGCTGACCGCGGGTTCACTGTCGAAGACATCGGCCCCGCGACGGCGGAAAGCACCGATTACCCCAAACATGGCGAAGCCGCCGCACGGCGCATCGCGGCGGGGGAATTCGATCTGGGCATTTTGATCTGCGGCACGGGGCAGGGCATCATGATGGCGGCCAACAAGGTCAAAGGCATCCGCTGCGGCGTGTGCAGCGATACCTTTTCGGCCAAGATGATCCGGGCGCATAATGACGCGAATATGCTGTCGATGGGCGCGCGGGTGATCGGCGGCGGTCTCGCGCTTGAGATTGTTGATGCCTTTCTCGACACCGAATTCGAAGGCGGGCGGCATGGCCGCCGTGTCGATATGATCTCGGCCATCGAGGACTGAGCTGCCCCCCGGCCTTACATACAGAAACACCCCGGAGCGCGAAACCGCTCCGGGGTGTTTTGTTTGACGCGGGCGCCCGGATTAGCCGTTGGCTTCGCGGATCTTATCGGCGGCTTCCTTGTCGAATGCGACGCCGTTCTCGTCGAAAAGCGTGTCCAATTCGCCCGACAGCGTCATCTCGGTGATAATGTCGCAGCCGCCGACGAATTCGCCTTTGACGTAGAGTTGCGGGATGGTTGGCCAGTCGGAGAAATCCTTGATCCCCTGACGCAGACCTTCGTCGGCCAGCACGTTCACGTCGCTATAGTTCACGCCCATGTAGTTCAGCACCCCGGCCACGCGGCTGGAGAAGCCGCACTGCGGCATTTCCTTGGTGCCCTTCATAAACAGAACCACGTCATTCTCGGTGATCTGTTCCTTGATCTGGCTTGCGGCATCGCTCATGTCATTCGTCCTTCGTATCTGGTTTCTTGAACGCAGCGTGATAGCGCCGCGCATAGGTTTCATCGTCGGCCCAGGGTTTGACCTCAACCTCGGCCCCGCCGAGGAAAAAGCCGCCCCGTTTCTTGGTCCAATTCGTATGCCCGCGTTCTAGGCTTTCGTTGCGCCGCGCGGTGCGGGCCACGGCATCCAAATCCAGCGCCTCCATCCCCAGCGGCACCTTGCCGGTCTCGGGCCGGGGGGGCTGGCGCTGCGACAGCGGCACATGCTGGCCGCGCCGGGCGCGGTGCTGGCCATAGGCGGTGGCGGCGATCCCGCTCACGACTGCCGCAGCGACCCAGCCCCACATGGTTAGTCCGGGGTCCGGGTGGTCAGCGCCAGCGCGTGCAATTCGCCGTTTGACCCGTCCATCTTGCCCTTGAGGGCCGCATAGACGGCGCGTTGCTGCTGGACCCGGTTCATGCCGCGAAAGCTTTCGTCCACGACCATGGCCGCCATATGCACACCATCATTGCCTTCGACGGTGATCTTGGCATCCGGAAAGGACGCGCGGATCAGGTCTTCGATTTCGCTGGCTTGCATGGGCATGGGGTGGCTCCGGCTGTTGTGAGTGCTTGGGCTAGATGTAGTGCCGCAGGCCACGGCGTGCAAGGCGAAGCCGAAGGTCGGATCTGCCATTGACCTTTGCCCCTATTGCGACACACTTTGCGCCCTCACGTTGAAAGGACAACCGATGGACCGGATCCCCGAACAAGCGCTCGACTGGGCCGAAGCCGGACAGCCTGTGGCCCTTGCCACGGTGGTGGAAACATGGGGCTCCGCCCCCCGACGCGCTGGCGCGCAGCTGGTCGTGGCGGGCGACGGGACGATGATGGGGTCCGTCTCGGGCGGTTGCGTCGAAGGGGCCGTGGTGGTCGAAGCTTTGGAGGCGCTGGAGGATGGCCGCGCGCGGCTGTTGGAATATGGCGTCAGCGATGGTGATGCCTTTGCCGTGGGGCTGGCCTGCGGCGGCACGATCAAGGTGCTGGTGGAGCCGGTGGGGCCGGAGGCGCTGAGCCTTGAGATGCTGCGCGAATTGGTGGCAAGGCGCGCGGCCCGTAAGCCTGTGGCCTATGAGGTGGCCTTGGACGGCAGCGTCCGTCGCCTGACAGAGGCGGGACATGAGGACCGCTTTCGCCGCGACCGCTCTGGCGTCGAGGATGAAACCGGGCGGTTCATTGCCATCCACAATCCGCCGCTGCGGCTGGTGATCGTGGGTGCCGTGCATATCGCGCAGCATCTGGTGCGCATGGCGATAGAGGCGGGGTTCGATCCGATCGTCGTCGACCCGCGGGAGGCTTTCGGCTCACCCGCCCGCTTCCCCGATTGCGAAGTGGTGAACGATTGGCCCGACGCCGCCCTGCGCGAGATCGGGGTTGATGCGCGTACCGCCGTGGTCTTGCTGACCCATGACCCGAAACTCGACGATCCGGCGCTGCATGTGGCGCTCGGGTCCGAGGCTTTCTATATCGGCGCGCTCGGCTCGACCCGGACGCAGGCCAGCAGGCTTGATCGGCTGGCGGAAGCAGGTGTGGCGGCAGAGCAGGCGGCGCGTATCCACGGGCCGGTCGGCCTCGATATCGGCGCGGCCAGCCCGGCTGAAATCGCCGTGTCGATCCTTGCCCAGATGATCCAAAGCCTGCGCCGACCATGAGGTTTGGCCCGGTCCCTTTGAGCGCGGCTTTGGGCGCGACGCTGGCCCATTCCGTCGCTGTGACGGCGGGGCGGCTGCGTAAGGGCCGCGTGCTGACCCAAGCGGATATCGCAGCGCTGGAAGGCGCAGGCATCGAAGAGGTGATCGTCGCCCGGCTCGACCCCGGTGATATTGACGAGAACGCAGGCGCCGCGCGGCTGGCCGAAAGCCTCTGCGGTGCGGGGCTGCGGATGTCAAAACCCTTCACCGGGCGGGTGAACCTGCTGGCCGATGGGCCTGGGGTGGTGGTGATGGACCGCGCGGCGCTTGAGGCGGTCAATGCGGTAGACCCGATGATCACGCTGGCCACCGTGCCCCCCTATCAGCAGATGGGCGAGAGCGGCATGGTGGCGACGATCAAGATCATCTCCTACGCCCTGCCTGAAAGCACAGTCGAGGCCGCCTGCGCAGCGGCGGGAGAGGGCGCCTTGCGCCTCGCGCCGCCTGTGCTGCGCGACGCCACGCTGATCATCACCGACGTGCCCGGCGGCGCGGGTGACAAGGGCCGCGCCGCGGTGGAGGGGCGGCTGACGGCGCTTAATGTGACCCTTCGCGATGTCGTAACCGTTCCCCACCGCAGCGCCCCGCTGGCCGAGGCGATTGCGGCGGCAGAGACCGATCTGGTCCTGATCCTCACCGCCTCCGCCACGTCAGACATCAATGACGTGGCCCCCTCCGCCCTGCGCGCTGCTGGCGGCGAGGTGACGCGTTTTGGGATGCCGGTCGATCCGGGCAATCTGCTTTTTCTCGGCCAACTTGGCACCCGCGCCGTGATCGGCCTGCCGGGCTGCGCCCGTTCGCCCGCGCTCAACGGAGCCGATTGGGTGCTGTCGCGGCTGGTTTGCGGCATTCCCGTCACCAGCGCGGATATCGCGTCGATGGGGGTGGGCGGCTTGCTGAAAGAGATCCCCACGCGCCCGCAGCCGCGCAACCCCGGCAAAAGCGCAGGCGGCTGAGGCAAAACCGTAGGAAAATATATGTTCTCAACTAGGGCTTGTCGTGCTTAACTGATCTCAACAAGCGTCAGACTGGGAGGAAGAACATGACACAGGTCAAGATGACCGTGAACGGCAAACCCGCGTCGGGAGAGGTCGAAGGCCGCACGCTGCTGGTGCATTTCCTGCGCGATGATCTGGAAATGACTGGCACCCATGTGGGCTGCGATACCAGCCAATGCGGCGCCTGTGTGGTGCATGTGAACGGCAATGCGGTCAAAGCCTGCACCATGTTCGCGGTCGAGGCCGATGGCGCCGAGGTCGAGACCATTGAAGGGCAGGCGGCGCCCGATGGCACGCTCAGCACCATTCAACAGGCGTTTCAAGATCACCACGGGCTGCAATGCGGATTTTGCACACCGGGGATGGTGATGTCGGCGGCGGCCCTGCTGAAGGAAAACCCGAAACCTTCGGAGGCCGAGGTACGCCATTACCTTGACGGCAACATCTGCCGCTGCACCGGCTACCACAATATCGTCAAAGCGATCATGGCGGCCAGCGGCCAAGAGGTCAGCGCGCTGGCGGCAGAGTAACGTTGGAAGCAGTGTCGCGCTGAGCAGGCCGGTGATGGCGGAGGGAGGACCGCTAGAACCGGAGGCCGCGTGACGGATCAGGTGCATCGCACCGCCACCAAACGGGAGGATATTATGCCAAAGGATTTTGAACCGACGAGCGGTATTGGGGCCAGCAGCAAAAGACGGGAGGATGTGCGCTTTCTCACCGGGGCGGGGCGCTACACCGATGACATCAACCTGCGCCGCCAGACCCATGTGTTTTTCCTGCGCTCGGATGTGGCGCATGGGCGGCTGACCGGGGTCGATACCTCTGCCGCCGAAGACATGCCCGGCGTGCTAAAGATTTTCACCGGCGCGGATTTCGCCGAAGTGGGCGGCATGCCCTGCGGCTGGCAGGTGACCGACAAACACGGCCAACCCATGCAGGAGCCGAAACACCCTGTGCTGGCCCATGAAAAGGTCCGCCATGTGGGCGAGCCCATCGCCGCCGTCGTGGCCGAGACGTTGGCGCAGGCCCGTGACGCCGCCGAGGCGATTGTCGTCGATATCGACGAGTTGCCCGCCGTGGTGAACATGAAAGAGGCGGTGAAAGACGATGCGCCCAAGGTGCATGACGACCTGACCAGCAACCTCTGCTACGACTGGGGTTTCGTGGAAGAGAATAAGGAGGCGGTGAACAAAGCCTTTGACGAGGCCGCCCATGTCACCACGCTGGAACTGGTCAACAACCGCCTCGTCGCCAACCCGATGGAGCCGCGCGTCGCCATCGGTGATTACAACCGCTCGGACGGGGAACATACGCTCTATACCACCAGCCAGAACCCGCATGTGATCCGCCTGCTGATGGGCGCCTTCGTGCTGGGCATCCCCGAGCACAAGCTGCGCGTGGTGGCCCCGGATGTGGGCGGCGGTTTCGGCACTAAGATTTTCCACTATCAGGAAGAGGCCTTTTGCACCTTCGCGGCCAAGGCGGTGGGGCGTCCGGTGAAATGGACGTCGAGCCGCTCGGAAGCCTTCATGTCCGACGCCCATGGCCGCGACCATGTGACCAAGATCGAACTGGCGCTGGATGCTGAGAACAACTTCACCGCCCTGCGCACCGATACCTATGCCAATATGGGGGCCTATCTGTCGACCTTCGCGCCTTCGGTTCCGACCTGGCTGCACGGCACGCTCATGGCGGGGAATTACAAAACACCGCTGATCTATGTGAACGTTAAGGCGGTCTTTACCAATACCGTGCCAGTAGATGCCTATCGCGGGGCCGGTCGGCCCGAGGCGACCTATCAGTTGGAGCGTTTGATCGACAAGGCCGCGCATGAGTTGCAGGTCGACTCGATCAAACTGCGCCGCCAGAACTTCGTGACGGAGTTTCCCTATGCCACCCCGGTGGCGGTGGAATATGACACGGGCGATTACAACGCCACGATGGACAAGCTCGAAGAGATTGCCGACCACGCAGGCTTTGAAGCGCGGCGCCGTGAGAGTGAGGCGAAGGGCAAGCTGCGCGGCTTTGGCGTGAACTGCTATATCGAGGCCTGCGGCATTGCGCCGTCGAACCTCGTGGGCCAACTCGGCGCGCGGGCGGGGCTTTATGAAAGCGCGACGGTGCGGGTCAACGCCACCGGCGGGCTGGTCGTGATGACCGGCAGCCACAGCCACGGGCAGGGGCATGAGACCTCATTCGCGCAGGTGGTGGCCGATATGATCGGCATCGACGAGAATATGGTCGAGATCGTCCATGGCGATACCTCTAAGGTGCCGATGGGCATGGGCACCTATGGCTCGCGCTCGCTCGCGGTGGGCGGCAGCGCCATGGTGCGCGCGACCGAAAAGATCATCGCCAAGGCCAAGAAGATCGCGAGCCACCTGCTCGAAGCCTCGGAAGGGGATATCGAGTTGAAGGATGGGGCCTTTAGCGTTGCGGGCACGGATAAATCCGTGGCTTGGGGCGATGTGACGCTTGCCGCCTATGTGCCGCATAACTACCCGTTGGAAGAGATCGAACCGGGGCTTGAGGAAACCGCCTTTTACGACCCGTCGAACTTCACCTATCCAGCGGGGGCCTATGCCTGCGAGGTCGAGTTGGACCCTGAAACCGGCCATGTCACCGTCGAACGCTTCACCGCCGCCGATGATTTCGGCAATGTGGTGAACCCGATGATCGTGACCGGCCAAGTCCATGGCGGTTTGGCCCAAGGCATCGGTCAGGCGCTTTTGGAGAACTGCGCTTACGATGAAGACGGCCAACTCCTCAGCGCGTCCTACATGGATTACGCCATGCCGCGCGCCAGCGATTTGCCTTTCTATGACGTGGATCATTCCTGCCAGACGCCCTGCACCCATAACCCCTTGGGCGTGAAAGGCTGCGGGGAGGCGGGGGCCATCGGCTCGCCGCCTGCGGTGGTCAATGCGGTGCTTGACGCCATGCGCTCGGGCGGGAAGGACATCGGCCATATCGACATGCCGGTCAGCCCCGCGCGGGTCTGGGAGGCGATGAATGGCTAAGCGCCTGCTGAAGATTGGTTTGAGAAAAGAGGCGACGCTCGGGCGGCCTCTGGGAAGGATGAAAGATGTATGATTTCGAAGTAGTGCGCCCCGGCAGCGTGGCGGATGCGGTCAAGGCTTTGGGGCAGGAGGATGCGCAACCGCTCAGCGGCGGGCAGACGTTGATCCCCACGCTGAAGGCGCGGCTGGCGATGCCCTCGGTTCTGGTATCACTGGCGGGGATCGATGCGCTCAAAGGGGTTGAGATGCGCGATGGCGCGCTGTGGATCGGTGGCGGCACGACCCATGCCACGGTCATGCGCGAGGCGGCGGAAAGCTACCCGGCGCTCGCCAGCCTTGCCGCACGGATCGGCGACCCGGCGGTGCGCAACCGGGGCACCATCGGCGGATCGCTCGCCAATAACGACCCCTCTGCCTGCTACCCGGCGGCCGCTCTGGCCAGTGGCGCGACGATTGAGACCGACCGCCGCGAGATTGCCGCGGATGACTATTTTCAAGGCATGTTCACCACCGCGTTGGAGGAAGGGGAGATCGTCACCGGCGTCCGTTTCCCCATCCCTAAGGCCGCGCATTACGAGAAATTCATCCAGCCCGCCTCGCGCTTCCCGCTGGTCGCGGCCTATGTCGCGCGCTTCGGCGATGGGGTGCGCGTAGCGATCACGGGCGCGTCGAACGACGGTGTCTTCCGCTGGAGTGAAGCCGAAACTGCCCTGTCGGAACGGTTCGCGCCGGAGGCGTTGGAGGGGCTGACACTGGAGGCGGGCGACATGATCAGCGATCTGCACGGCAGCGGCGCCTACCGCGCCCATCTGTGCGGGGTGATGACCCGTCGCGCCGTGGGCGCCATCGCCTGATAGCCGATAACAGCAGCGTAAACCTTTGCCGCGTCCCCAGAGGGGGCGCGGTATTTTCATGGGGTAAGCTCTTGATATTGGATAGCGGAACCAGCGCCCCCATCATGCGTTGGGTGACAAGCGCTGCCCGAACGGCGTTCCCGTAATGATGAGGACGTGAACATGAAAAACCTACTGAGATCTACGACTTCGCTGGGTCTGAGCCTTGCCTTGGCTTTCCCGCATGGCGCCTTTGCGCAGGAGCAGAATCTGAATGAATGCGGCCCCGTGGGCGAAGCGACCGAATTCCCCTGCGCATTCGACGATCAGACGGTAGAAAGTGCCGAAGAGCTTCGTGTTATGGCCGGGCTGAGCGGTGAGGCCGAGGCGGAAGGTGAAGCAGAGGTCGAGGCCGAGGCGGAGACCGAAGCCGAGGCGGGTTCGCTGCTAGATAAGGCGACCGGTGCGGTAGAAGCGACGGGGGACGCGGCCGCGGCTGCTGTGAATGACGTGACCGAACAGGCCGAAGAGGCCGCCGAAGCAGCAGAGGCGCAGGCCGAAGCCGCAGCCGAGGCGGCAGAGGAAACTGCAAGCGAAGCGGAAGCGGAAGCCGGAGAGGCCGAAGCCGAAATGACCGCCGAGGCTGAGAGCGAAGTCGACGAAGACGTCGAGACCGAAGCGGAAGTTGAAGCCGAGCAGGAAAGCGAAGTTGAGGAAGAGGCCGAGGCCGAGATTGAAGACGACGCCGAGGCCGAGACCGCGCAGGACGTGGAAGCTGAAGCCGAAGCGACCGCCGAAGCTGATGCCGAGCTGACCTCCGAGTCCGATGCTGAGGCGACCGAGAACGTAGAGACCGAGGAAACCGCCGCTGCGGCTGACGCGGAAGCCGATGAGACCTCGGAAGAATCTGAGGCCGAAATGGAAGCCGAAACCAGCGGCGAAGCGGTCGGCGAAGAAGACAATGCCGGTCTGACCGAAGAGCAGATCCAAGCCCGTGAAGAGCGCCGCGAAGCCCGCCGTGCCGAACGTCGCGAAGAGCGCCGTGAGCAACGTCGCGCGGAGCGTGAAGCTGCCGCTGCCGCCGCCGCTGCCGCCGAAAACGAGGCGGACGCCGAAGTCGTGACCGAAGAAGTGACCGAAGAAGACGTGCGCAGCTCGGACGAAGACTTCGAAACTGAAGTGACTGCCGCAGGCGAAGCCGACGCCGCCGCCGCTGATGACGACGACAGCGGGATGTCGGACTTCGAAAAAGCGCTGCTGCTTGGCCTTGGGGCCGTGGCTGTCGGCTCGGTTCTAAACAATGGTGAGAAAATCGTCAGCCGCTCCGGTGACCGTGTGGTCGTGCAGGACGACACTGGCGAGCTGCGCGTGCTGAAGGACGACAACGCTCTGCTCCGCCGCCCCGGTGACGAGGTGCAGACCCAGACCTTCGACGACGGCTCCACTCGGACCATCGTGACCAAAAGCGACGGCAGCCGGGTCGAGACCATCCGCTCGCGCGATGGCACCGTACTGCGCCGGACGAACTTCGATGCGCAGGGCCGTGAATATGTGCTGGTCGATGACCTCGTGGAAGAGCGCGAAGTTGTCGTGAACGATCTGCCGCAGGTTCAGCAGACCCAGCAAGCACAGCGCGCCAGCACCCAAGACGAAGCCGCGCTGCGTCAGGCGCTGCAAGCTGAGATGCGCAACGATCAGGGGCGGACATTCTCCCTGCGTCAGGTGCGTGAAATCCGTGAGGTACGCTCGCTCGCGCCGGAACTGGAACTCGATGCCGTGCGCTTCCCCACAGGCTCCGCCGCGATCCAGCCGGAACAGGCCCGCGCACTGGCCAATATCGGCACCACACTGCGTGACCTGATCCAGAAGGACCCGCGCACCGTGATCCTCGTCGAAGGTCACACCGATGCGGTTGGCGATGCGAGCTATAACCTCGCCCTGTCGGACCGCCGCGCGGAGACCGTGGCCCTGGCGCTGACCGAGTACTTCGATGTGCCGCCCGCCAACCTGATCACGCAAGGCTATGGCGAGAGCCAGCTGCGCGTGCCGACCACGTCGGCGGAACCCGCGAACCGTCGTGCCGTGGTGCGCAACATTACAGGTCTGCTGCGCTAAGCAGACCGCCACCCCAAACAGAAAACGCCCCCGGAGTGATCCGGGGGCGTTTTGCGATATTGGATGGTGAATGTGTCAGTCGGGCCCGTTATGCGGACCCGATTGAGCCTGATCACTTGTTGGGCAGGGGCCCGATCACCATGACCATCTGGCGGCCTTCCATCTTGGGGAAGTTCTCCACCCGGCCGATCTCTTTGGTGTCGGCAGCGACGCGCTCCAAAAGCTCACGACCGAGGTTCTGGTGCGCCATCTCACGGCCACGGAACCGGAGGGTAACCTTCACCTTGTCGCCACCTTCAAGAAACTTGAAGACATTGCGCATCTTCACATCGTAGTCGTTCTTGTCCGTGTTGGGACGGAACTTGACCTCTTTGATCTCGATGATCTTCTGTTTCTTGCGGGCTTCGCTCTCGCGCTTTTGCTGTTCATATTTGAACTTGCCGAAATCCATGATCTTGCACACGGGCGGCTTGGCATTGGGCGAAATTTCAACAAGGTCGAGGCCGGCGTCATCGGCCATTTCCATGGCACGCTGCGGCGAGACAACGCCGACGTTTTCGCCATCGGCACCGATCAGGCGGATTTCGGGGGCACGAATCTTGTCGTTGACGCGCGGGCCGGTGTCACGTTGGGGCGGCGCGTTATGAGGTCTGCGAGCGATGGTGATGGTCCTTTGATTGTTACCTAATTCGAGAATGCAAGGTAAACCCGCGTGGGGCCATCTTCAAGTCGCAAAATCACGCTATGCGTGGGGTTTGGGGCGATTGTGGCGCAATTCACGGCTATGCGGCCCCGGGGGAAATCTTTAACCTCGCGGGGCGTAGATTAAGGGGAATGGAATGAAGAATCTGGTCTGGTTGGTCGTGGCGGCGCTGATTGCGCTGGCGGGCTATATGCTTTTCACCGGCAAGGGGCCGCAAGAAGTGGCCATCGACGCTTCTGAGGCGATCAATGCACCCGAGGTGGCCGAAGATATGACCAACGCCGCCGAAGACGCCGCCGATGCGATCGCAGGCAGCGTGGATGCCGCCGGGGAGGCGATCAACGATGCCGTGGACGGCGCAACCGAGAGCGCCAATGACGCGGCGGAGCCTGCGGCGCAGAATTAAGCGGCTCCGCGCAGCGCGGAAAAGCAAAGGCCGCGTCCGGGGAACCGGGCGCGGCCTTTGCTTTGGTTTGATCCCGCTGGTGGGTTACTCGGCGGCGGGCTTCATCTGGAAACCTTCCTTAACCTGATCGGCAGGGGTCACCGGGTAGTCGCCAGAGAAGCAGGCGTCACAATACTGCGGGCAGTCGGCGTTGCGGCCTTCGGCTTCGCCCACCGCGCGGTAGAGACCGTCGAGCGAGATGAACTTGAGACTGTCGACCTGCAAATGGTCGCGCATCTCATCCTCGGACATGGTCGCCGCCAGCAGCTTTTCGCGCTGCGGGGTGTCGACGCCGTAGAAGCAGGGCCAAGCCGTGGGGGGGGAGGCGATGCGGAAGTGAACCTCCTTCGCGCCCGCGTCGAGGATCATCTCTTTGATTTTGCGCGAGGTCGTGCCGCGCACCACCGAGTCGTCGACCAAGATCACCCGCTTGCCTTTGATCAGCGCGCGGTTGACGTTGAGCTTGAGGCGGACCCCCATGTTGCGGATCTGCTCGGTCGGCTCGATAAAGGTCCGGCCCATGTATTGGTTGCGGATGATGCCCATCGCGTAGGGGATGCCGGATTCAAGGCTATAGCCAATCGCCGCCGGGGTGCCGCTGTCGGGCACGGGGCAGACGAGATCGGCCTCCACAGGGCTTTCCTTGGCCAGTTCGCGGCCAATATTCTCACGCGTTTCATAGACCGAGCGACCGCCGAGGATGCTGTCGGGGCGGCTGAAGTAGACATGTTCGAAGATACAGAAACGCGAGGCGACACGGCGGAAGGGGAAGTGGCTTTCGACCCCTTTCTCGGTGATCACCACCATCTCGCCCGGTTCGATCTCGCGGACGAATTCCGCGCCGATGATGTCGAGCGCGCAGGTCTCTGAGCTCAGCGCCCAGCCATCGCCGACACGGCCCAGCACCAGCGGGCGCACGCCCAGCGGATCGCGCACGCCGATCAGCTTGGTGCGCGTCATGGCAACGACAGAGAAAGCCCCCTCGACCCGACGCAGCGCATCTTCCATCCGCTCGGGGATGTTCTGCTGCAAGGACCGGGCCATCAGGTGAATAATACACTCACTGTCGGATGAGGATTGGAAGATCGAGCCCCGCTCAATCAACTCACGGCGCAGGGCGTTGGCATTGGTGATATTGCCGTTATGGGCAATCGCGGCCCCGCCCATGGCGAACTCACCAAAGAAAGGCTGCACGTCGCGGATCGCGGTGGGGCCTTTGTTGCCGGAAGTCGAATAACGGACGTGGCCGATGGAAAGCTCGCCGGGGAGCGTTTGCATCACATCCTGCGAGGTGAAGTTGTCGCGAACATAACCAAAGCGGCGGGCCGATTGGAAACCGGCGGCGGGATCGTAGCTGACGATGCCACCGGCTTCTTGTCCACGGTGCTGGAGGGCGTGCAGGCCAAGGGCCACGAAAGTGGCGGCATCGGCAACGCCAACCACGCCAAAGACGCCGCATTCCTCCTTCAGTTTATCCTCATCTCCGCTGTCGCGCAGATAGGAAGTGTCAAAGGGATGGGCGGGCGGCATGTGCTTGGACAACGGGGAAACTCCGAATCCGGGTGAGGTCGCTGCCTATGTAGGGGCTTCGCAAGCGGCTGTCACCCCGCATGTCGCCTGCGGGGGGCATGAGGCAGGATAAAGCGCCGCATTGCCCGCCAAGGAGGCGGCCACCGTAGCCTGCCAAGCCCAAACGCAAAACAGGCGGCCATGATGCTCTGGCCGCCTGTCTAAAAGGCTTGTGTTAAGAGATTATGAAGGCCTTAGGCGCTACATTTGCCCACCAGCGCCTCATAGCGGTTGGTGATCCAGCCGAGCGCCTCTTGCGGGTCTTTTTCTTCGATCTGGCCGGTGAAGCGCGAGAATACGGCGGCGGAGCGGCTGTTTTCGACCATTGTGGTCCGCTCACCGGTGATGACGGTGTCGTAGACGAAGAAGGCAATCGCCACCAAAAGCACACCGCGCACGACGCCAAAGATGAAGCCAAGCCCTTGGTCCACGCCACCCAGCATCGAGCGGTGCACAAGCGAGGAGAACAGCGGCGTGAAGAGCGAGACCACGATCAGTGCTGCAGCAAAGACCAGCGCGAAGGCACCGATCACCGACAATTCGCAGCTATCGGCTAAGAATTCGCCCACATAGGGCAGTTCACGCACCAGCGGCTCGACCTGCGGCGCAAAGAGAAAGGCCAGCACAGCCGCTGCAATCCAGCCGACAATCGCCATCAACTCGCGCACCAGCCCGCGGCCATAGGCCAGCAGTGCCGATAGCACGATGACAACCGCGACCACCCCGTCAATAATGGTAAAACCGTCCATGCGCGTTCTCGCCCTCGTCTAAGGGGGGATCAGCCCGCCCCGAAAATTTCGCCAACAAATCCGGTCAGATCGCTCATCGTATTCAGCGCAATTCCGGTCACACCCACAGCCTTGCCGCCGCGCGGTGCAATAGCGCTCGTAAAACCAAGTTTTTGCGCCTCTTTCAACCTGTTTTCCGTCTGGCTGGCGGGGCGCAGCGCACCGGAGAGGCTAATCTCACCGAAAACAACGGTTTCGGCGGGCAGGGCCGCGTCTTCCCGCGCCGAGAGGATCGCGGCGGCCACGGCGAGATCGGCGGCAGGTTCTGAGATCTTCATCCCGCCCGCCACATTGAGGTAGACATCCAGCCCCGCGAAAGGAATTCCGCAACGCGCTTCCAACACCGCGAGGATCATCGCCAGACGCCCCGAATCCCAGCCCACCACCGTCCGGCGCGCTTGGGAATGGGGCGAGGGCGCCACGAGCGCCTGAAGCTCGACCAAAACCGGCCGGGTGCCTTCGATGCCCGCAAAGACGACCGAGCCGGGAGAGGGTTGTCCGCGTTCCGACAAGAACAGCGCCGATGGGTTGATCACCTCTGACAGACCGCCGCCCGTCATTTCGAAAACGCCGATCTCATCCGCCGGGCCGAAGCGGTTTTTCACCGCGCGCAGGATACGGAACTGGTGGCCACGCTCGCCTTCGAAATAGAGCACGGTGTCGACCATATGCTCCACCACGCGGGGGCCAGCGATTTGGCCTTCCTTGGTGACATGGCCCACGAGGATCACCGCAACCCCGCGGCGTTTGGCGAAACTGGTCAACTCATGCGCCGCGGCGCGGACCTGACTGACCGATCCGGGCGCGCTTTCGACGTTGTCGGCCCACATGGTCTGGATCGAGTCGATGATGGCAAGCTGCGGGCGCTCGGCCTCAAGCGTGGTTAGGATGTCGCGCAGGTTGGTTTCCGCGGCCAGTTTCACCGGCGCGTCCGAAAGCCCCAGACGTTGCGCGCGCATGCGGACCTGCGCGCTGGCTTCCTCCCCGCTGACATAGATCGTCTTGAGGCCGGAGTTGGCGAAATGCGCGGCGGCTTGCAGCAGAAGGGTCGATTTACCGATGCCGGGATCGCCGCCCACGAGGATCGCCGAAGCAGGCACCAGACCGCCGCCCAACACGCGGTCCAACTCCGCAATGCCCGACTGTGCGCGCGGGGGCGGGGTTTCTTGGGTGGCAAGATCGGTGAGTTCAATGGCAGAGCCGCGCCTTGCGCCCAAGGATTTGCTGGGCGGGCCTGCGGAGATGCCTTTGTCTTCGACGATGGAGTTCCAAGCGCCGCAGGCGTCACAGCGCCCGGACCATTTGGAATGTTTCGCGCCGCATTCGGCGCAGGAAAAACTGGAGGAGGATTTGGCCATGGGCCCTTTTCGCGCAGGTGCCCGATGGCGTCAAAGGAAAAGCATCCGGCCCTTGGGTGATGATCCCGGGGGGGAACCCAATGGGCCGGATGCCGCCGCTGGTATTACTCAGCGGCTTTGGGCGGCAGGTCGATCACGATATTGTCGAGCGATGTCGCCTCGGGTTTGCGCTCGGGTGTTTCGGTCTGGACCACACGTTCAAGGCCAAGCTCTGGCATGATCTCACGCATTTCCTCGCGCAGACGCTCAAGCTGGGCCACGGCGACGCTTTCTTCGAGTTCGACTTCGTGCAGCCAATGTTTCATCTCGGTCGAGATCGCTTTGGCCTGATCGAGGCGACTGTTGAAGAGTTCGACCTCTTCCTGACGCTGCTTGAGGAAGCTGCGGGCGCGGGCCAGTTTCTCATCCGAATAGACTTCGGCCAGATCGCGGGCGACGTGGCTCATTTGAGCGGCCATTTCCAGCACGGCGGGCTCCAGCGTGGCGAGGTCGGGATGATCGCGCAGATAGGCCAGACGTTCGCGCACCGAATCGAATTCCGAGCTCATCTGAAAGGTTTCGGCCCGGTCGGCGGCGTGCACAGCGGCATAGGCGCGGGCTACGTCCTGCATGCCGACATTGAATTGGCGGTGCGAGGTCTCAAGCTGCATGACACGGCGGTTGGTTGGCAGGAAAAAGCACAAGCCCACGGCAAGGACGGTCAGCGCCAGTTGGGCGTACATCCCGGCGTTTTCGACAGGCTCACCGCCGTATTGCAGATCAAGGCTGATCCAATTCCAAAGGCCAAGGGCCGCCATGAGGCTGGCCCCGGTAAGGGCAAGCGCCGCGAGGGCAAAAACCACAACGGCGAGCCGCTGAAAGGCGAATTGGATGAGGTAGGCAAAGGAACGAAGCTGGGACATACTTTCTCCCCCCTGGAAGAGCTACTAAGCAAGTTTCTGCCGACCAACGCCTCCTTATCCTTCTTTGTTCCCATTCCCTGCGGGATTATGCTGAGGATTTAACGTAGTTTTGCCGAGATTATGGCACAACCGCAGGTTTTTCGGAAGTTATTTGCGCCTGCGCAGTGCAATTCGTGATTGGCAGCGCAGGGCAGGGACGAGGCGTACCCTGGGGAAATGGCAGTGAGTCGCGCAGCATCTTTCGCGGCGGCGTGCTGCGACGCGGGGAAAATCGCCGACCTAACCGGCGTAGTTTCGCGCATATCTTGCGCCCAAAGAGGTGAGCACCTCATAGCCGATCGTGCCCGCCCAATCCGCCAAATCATCAACGCCTTGGCTTTGCCCCAGCAGTTGCAGGGTCGCGGGCACCTCCTCCAATGCAGAGACATCCACCGTGATCAGGTCCATTGAGACGCGGCCAAGGATGGGCAGGGTAACACCCTCATGCTGGAAACAGGCGGTGCCGGTCGCATTTCCCATCGCGCGCAGAAGGCCGTCGGCGTAACCCGCAGCCACGGTGGCGAGTGTCACGGTGCTCTCCGCCGTCCATGTGTTGCCATAGCCCACAGTTTCCCCGGGGGTGACGCTGCGGGTCTGGATCACCGGCACGTCGAGGGTGACCACGGGCCGCGCCTCTGTGAAAGGGCGCCCGCCGTAAAGGCCGATGCCGGGCCGGGTGACGTCGAAATGATACTCCGGCCCCAGCAGAATGCCCCCCGTGGCGGAGAGCGAGCGCGGCACCTCGACCCCTTGGGTCATGTCGCTGAAACTGCGCAGTTGCGCGTCGTTCATCTCATGATCCGGCGCGTCCGAGCAGGCCAGATGCGACATGATCAGCCTGGGGTTCTGGCTCAGCGCGATGTCGCGCAGGGCTGCCCATTCCGCAGGCTCCATCCCCAGCCGGTTCATCCCGCTGTCGAGTTGGATGCCGAAAGCATGGCCGGGCAGGGTCTCAAACTGGCGCAGCAGCTGCTCTGTCGAATTGATCATCGGCGTCAGCGCGGCACCGGCAATCGCCTCCGCATCCCCCGCCATATGCCCGGAAAAGACATTGATCACCGGGCCTTCGCCCAAGGCTTGGCGCAGGGCCACCCCCTCTTCGGTCAGGGCCACGAAGAACTGCCGCGCACCAGCCTCGGCCAATGTCCTGGCCACACGGGCAGCGCCCAGCCCATAGCTGTCGGCTTTGACCACGGCGGCGGTTTCGGCCTTTGTCATACGGTCGAGGGCGCGCCAGTTGTCGGCGATGGCTTGTAGGTCGATGGTCAGGGTCGCTTTGCTCATGCGCGGATGTGGGCCGGAATGAGGGGGGAGGTCAAGCGGCCAAGGGCACCTAACGTCATGCGCGACAGGGAGGCGGGGGATTTGTTACAGTTTTGCCTACCGGATGCGCAGGATGGGGAGGTCAGGCGGATGTCACGGATCAAGATCATGTTCGGCCATGCGGGCGTGTCGCTCATGGCGCTGGCCGCTGTGGTGGCCTTTGTTGCGATGCTTTGGGGGGCGCCGCTGTGGTGCTGGGCGCTGGTGCCGCTGGGGGTCGCGGCGCAGATGCTTAATGAGTACAACCTGCACCGACATGTCTTTCACCTTGCCCCGCCCAAGCGGCAGTGGGCCTTTGATCTGCTTTACCGCGCGCATTACGGACACCATGACTTCCCGACCAATCACGGGCTGTTCTTCGTGCCGGTCTGGGTCGCGCTGCCGATGCTCGTGGGGAATTTCCTTCTGGTCTGGGGCATCGCGGCGCTTTTGGGGTTCGAGGCCAGCATCTGGATCGCCACGGCGATCGTGCCCTTGGGCGGGGTGCTGACCTTTCTGGGCTATGAGTGGTTTCACATGACGGCGCATTTGACGGTGCCGAAAACGGCGGTGGAGCGGCATGTCACCCGGCTGCACAATCAGCATCACTTTCGCGACTTCGACAAGTGGTTCCACGTCAGCCCGGGCGGGGAGATCATCGACCGGGCCATGGGCACCGATATCGACACCGAGGCTTTGAAACAGCAGCAGCGGGTGGCTTTCATCCGCACCTTGGGCATGCGGCCCGATGATCCAAGACTGCTGGCCGCCCGCGCGAAGTTCGCCGGGAAATACGGGCTGAGCGAGGCCGAAGTGGCCCGGGCCGCGCGGGGGTAGGTGTGAAACTTCCGTAACGTTACCCGAAGGGCGCTTGCCTGTCCCCGTGGCGCGGGTAGGCTTGGCGCAATTCAAGGGAGGACGAACCATGCACCGACATATGACGACCACAGCCCTGCTTGCCGCGGGCCTTACCGCTGGCGCAGCGCAGGCGGAGAACCGGATCGACCGGCAATTGCCGAACGCGCCCGAACTTGCGGCCTATGGCGACCATGCCGTGGGGGTGCGGACACTGGAGATGGTCAACCCCGACCAGATCGACATCCTCGCCATCGACCCCGCCGCCGACAAGCCCGAGGAGATGCCGCGCTATGACCGGCCTTTGACGGTTGAGATGTATTACCCCGCCGCCGAGGGGGCGGAGGGCGACACCTCCTTCAAGGCTTATCTCCGCGACGGCACCACCGAGGTCACGTTGCAGGGCCAAGCGATGCGCGACGTCGATCCGGCAGAGGGCGAGACCTTTCCGCTGGTGCTGATCAGCCACGGCTATCCGGGTAACCGCTATCTGCTGTCCCATCTGGCCGAGAACCTCGCCTCCAAAGGCTATGTCGTGGCCTCGATCGACCATACCGACAGCACCTACCGCACGCAGGCGGCCTTTGGCTCGACGCTGGTGAACCGCTCGCTGGACCAGCTTTTCGTGCTTGAGCAGATGGCCCAGAAAGCCGAGGAGGGCGGTGATTTCGCGGGGCTCTACGATGCCGAGAATACAGGTCTGATCGGCTATTCCATGGGCGGCTACGGCGCGATCATCACCGCCGGGGGCGGGGTGACGGAGGCTTCGGTCGGCTATACATGGGGCGGTCCGCACGGGACGCTGGGCATTCATCAGGCGGGCTCCGAGACGCATGACGCGCTGCCCGATCCGCGCATCAAGACCGCCGTGGCCTTCGGCCCTTGGGGCATGAACCGCGGCTTCTGGGATGCCGAAGGGCTGGCGGGCGTGCAGATCCCAGTGTTATTTATCGCAGGTTCGCAGGACGATACCTCGCTCTACGAGAACGGCATCCGGGCGATCTGGGAGAACACCTCGAACGTGGACCGCGCGCTGCTGACCTACATGAACGCGGGCCATAACGCGGGCGCGCCCATGCCGGCGCCGGAGGAGGCCTATTACTTCAGCGAGGACAAGGGCTTCAACATTTCCGAGCATTACACCGACGCGGTCTGGGACACGGCCCGGATGAACAACATCGCGCAGCATTTCGTGACCGCGTGGATGGACAGTCATTTGAAGGGTGAGAGTGAGAAGGCGGCGTATCTCGATCTGGTAGAGAATTCGAACGACAGTGTCTGGTCGGTGGAGGAGGACGGGACCGAGAAGGAGGACCACAGCTATTGGCGGGGTTTTCCGGAGGGGACCGCCAAAGGGCTGATGTATGAGGTGAAATCGGGGGCTGAGTGAGGCTGGGGCCCGGTAGCGTTGCCGGGCCCTTTTGCCACCGGGCCCGGAATCAGGCCGCAGGCGCCGGGCCATAACCTGCTTGGCGAAAGGGGGGCTACTAGGTGAAGTTCGGCATGGCGTTCCTTAAGACCGATCATGGCGGCAAAAGCACCAGTCGAGGTTGCCACGCAGCCCGGAATCAAGCCGCAGGCGCCGGGCCATCGCCTGCCCGCCCGGACGGGTAGGCGATTTGGCTAGGCTGGGTGAGACCTCGCGGCACGCACATCATAGTTGAAAGATAAAGTGGTACCGAACTTTTGTTGCATCGCCCACCCTCGGGCAGGCGATGGCCCTAGGTTCTTTAAAATTGTTCCTCAGGAAAAACGGAAGGCTCTCCCCTCAGAACTCCTGATCGTCCCCGCCGCCCTGCTGCCAAGGCTGCACGAGGTTGCCGAAGCGGGTGAACTTGCCCTCGAAGCTGAGGTCCACCGTGCCGATGGGCCCGTGACGCTGCTTGCCGATCACCACCTCGGCGCGGCCGTGCAGGCGCTCCATCTCTTCCTGCCAGACCGCCATCTTATCGAGCTCGTGATCGCCGGGCTTCTCGCGTTCCTTGTAGTATTCCTCGCGGTACACGAACATCACCACGTCGGCGTCCTGTTCGATCGAGCCGGATTCCCGAAGGTCCGAGAGCTGCGGGCGTTTATCGTCGCGGCTCTCCACCTGACGCGAGAGCTGCGACAGGGCGATCACCGGAATGTCGAGTTCCTTGGCGATGGCCTTGAGACCCATGGTGATCTCGGAAATTTCGTTCACCCGGTTCTCGGATTTGCCGGTGCCGCGCACGAGCTGCAGGTAGTCGATGATCAGCACGTCGAGCCCGTGGGTCCGCTTCAAGCGCCGCGCGCGCGCGGCAAGCTGGCTGATCGGCAGGGCGGGCGTGTCGTCAATGAAGAGCGGGCAGGCCTCGAGCGCCTTGGCGGCGTCGACGAAGCGGCGGAACTCGGCCTCGGTCATGTCGCCCGAGCGGATCTGGTGGCTGGGGATCTCGGCAGCTTCCGACAGAATCCGCGAGGCGAGCTGTTCGGCGCTCATCTCGAGGCTGTAGAAGCCCACGACGCCGCCGTCGATGGCACCCTCGGTGCCGTCGGGCTTCATCCCGCGCTTGTAGGCCTTGGCCACGTTGAAGGCGATGTTGGTGGCAAGCGAGGTCTTACCCATCGAAGGGCGCCCGGCGAGGATCAGAAGGTCCGAGCGGTGCAGACCGCCCAGTTTCTTGTCCATGTCGATCAAACCGGTGGAGACGCCCGAAAGCCCTCCGTCACGCTGGTAGGCAGCATTTGCCACGTTGACCGCATCGGTGACGGCCTTGAGGAAGGACTGGAAACCGCTTTCCACCTGACCCTGTTCGGCTAGCTTGTAAAGCTCCTGCTCGGCCTCGACGATCTGCTCGCGCGGCTCGGAGGAGACATCGACCTGCGCGGCCTTGGCCGAGATGTCGCGACCCAGCTGGATCAGATCGCGCCGCACGGCGAGGTCATAGATCATCTGCGCGTAGTCACGCACGGCGAAGGCGCTGATCGCTGCACCCGCAAGACGCGCGAGATAGGCCGGGCCGCCCAGCTCCTTCAGCCCCTCATCGTCCTCCATAAAGGCCTTGAGTGTGACCGGGGAGGCGAGGTTGTTTTTGGCGATCCGCTGGGCCGCGATGTCGAAGATGCGGGCGTGGACCGGCTCGTAGAAGTGCTTGGGCCCGATGACCGAGGCGACACGGTCGTAGACGTCATTGTTGGTCAGGATTGCGCCCAAAAGCTGCTGTTCGGCCTCAATCGAATGCGGCATCGATTCCGGTGCCTGCACGGCCAATTGGTTCGCGTTCAGCGATGTAATCTCGTTCATGACCTCACCCATTTCTACCCAGATGGACCTCATAGCCAGTGGGTTCGTCCGGCGCAAATTGTATCTTTTGTGGATATCTTTACCGACAAAAGGCCCCACCACATTTTGCCTTGTGGTGGGGCCTTCGGTCAACATCTTGCGAAAATTCGGTTAACTTTTGCGGGATTCTTGCCAATCGCGCGGGGCGTTCAGGAAGGCTTCGACCTCCGTCAGCGTGGCGGCGTCAAAGGCCCCTTGGGCGCGGGCCTCGGCCAGCACGTCCCACCATGTGCAGAGCGCATGAAGCGTAACGCCATGGTCGCCAAGGGTCTTTTCGGTCTGGGGGAAGATGCCGTAGTGGAAGATCACCGCCGTATGGGCGCAGGTCGCCCCGGTTTCGCGAATCGCGTCGACGAAGCCGAGTTTCGAGCCGCCATCGGTGGTCAGGTCTTCGACCAGCAGCACGCGCTGTCCCGGCGTCATCTCACCTTCGATCCGCGCGTTGCGACCGTAGCCTTTGGGCTTTTTGCGCACATAGGTCATCGGCAGCGCCATCCGTTCGGCGACCATGGCAGCAAAGGGGATGCCCGCCGTCTCGCCCCCGGCGATATTGTCGAAGGCCTCAAAGCCCGCGTCGCGCATGACGGTGACGGCGAGAAAATCCATCAGCGTCGACCGGATGCGCGGGTGAGAGATCAGCTTGCGGCAGTCGATATAGGTGGGCGACGGCAGGCCCGAGGCCAGCGTGAAGGGCTCCTCCGCGTTGAAATGCACCGCGCCGATCTCCAGCAGCATGCGCGCGGTGAGGCGGGCCATTTCTTGGGGGCTTGGGTGGCTGGTGGGGATCATGGCAGGCGTCCTTGGGTGGGGAGAGGTCGGAGCGGTATTTAAGAAAGGATGAAGATCAGGTGGTCCAGTGCAGATCGAAACCGGGGTCGAAGACCGTGACCGGGCCGTCGGGCGTGTCGATGCTGTCGGGGTGTTGGGGCGCTTCGCGGCGCAGGGTGATTTGTGTCTCGTTTGGCGGCAGGCCGTAGAAGGCAGGGCCGTTGAGCGAGGTGAAGGCTTCGAGCTTGTCGAGCGCGCCGTCTTCTTCGAACACCTGAGCGAGGATCGACATCGTGTTGGGTGCGGTGAAACAGCCCGCGCAGCCGCAGGGCTGGAGTTTCGCGCCATCGGTATGGGGCGCGCTGTCGGTGCCGAGGAAGAAGCGCGGATCACCGGAGGTGGCCGCTTGGCGCAGGGCGCGGCGGTGGGTCTCGCGTTTGGCGACTGGCAGGCAGTAATAATGCGGGCGGATGCCACCGGCGAGGATGTGGTTGCGGTTGATCACCAGGTGGTGCGTGGTAATCGTGGCGGCAAGACCGCTGTCGTTGCTACGGACGTAGTCGGCGGCCTCGGCGGTGGTGATATGTTCCATGATCACGCGCAGCGCGGGGTGGGCGCGGCGGATCGGGTCGAGCACACGGTCGATGAAGACGGCTTCCCGGTCGAAGATGTCGACCTCGCTGTCGGTGACCTCTCCGTGGGTGCACAGCGGCAGGCCGATTTCGGCCATGCGGTCGAGCACCGGCGCGACATTGTCGAAGTTCGACACGCCGCTAGCGGAGTTGGTCGTGGCGCCTGCGGGGTAGAGCTTGACGGCGTGGATCAGCCCCTCGGCATGGGCGCGGGCGACATCGTCGGGGTCCGTCTCCTCGGTCAGGTAGAGGGTCATCAGGGGCGTGAAATCCGCGCCCTCGGGCAGGGCGGCCATGATCCTGTCGCGGTAGGCGGCGGCCTGAGCGCCTGTCACCACGGGGGGCACGAGATTGGGCATGATGATGGCGCGGGCAAAGTCGCGGGCGCTGTGCGGGACCACGGCGCGCAGCATGTCGCCGTCGCGCAGGTGCAGGTGCCAGTCATCGGGACGGCGGATCGTGAGGCTTTGTGTCATGGGCGCGGGGCTAGCACAGAGCGGGGCCGCGCGCCAGATTGAAAACCTATCCGGTGGCGGTCGCGGCCTCGGCCACGCGGGCCTTGCGTCTGGCGCGGATGCGTTCGAGGCGGCGGGCAAAGCGGGGCGCTTTCATCCGGGCCGAGACATTGGCGCAGAGCGCTTCGAGCAGCAGTTCGCGCCCTTGGGTGTTGATCGCTTGGCTGAGGTTGCGCAGATAGGGCAGGTAATCGCGCCGCGCGCGGTAGAGGGCGGCGAAGCGGGCTGCGTCCAGCGTGCCCTCGGCGGCGGCTTGCAACAGCGGGTCGAGCTGGTCGATTTCTAGCAGGTCGGTTTGCAGCGCATCGCCCATGAAGGGCATCCGCAATTTGGTGACATTGGCACGGGTGAAGAGCGCCGCATGCATCGCGTCGAGCCTCTCGCGCGGGTCGTAGAGGACGAAGACCCGTTCGGCGGCGTCGAGCATATCGGGCGCATAGCCATAGCGGGAGGTGAAATCGAGGATGCGCATATCGGCGAAACGGTCATCCCATTCGGTGATGCGCGGGTTTAGCGTGGCCTGCGGTTGGATCGCCACCACTGCCGCGCCGGGCGCGGCCACGGAATAGGCGGCGGCGGCATAGGCGCAGGGGCCCGCGCCATAGAAGAGCACTTGATCGAATTCGTCGAAGAAGCCATCGTCGATCAGCCGGTCGAAATAGGCATAGACCTCTTCGGCGCGGAACCATGTGTCACCGTCACTGGCAAGGCACAGATGCGACCAGTCGTGATTGCGCACCATGTCCCAGCCCAAGGGCTGCGCCTTGTCAGAGAGCGCATGCATGCCTTGATAGGTCTCGAAGGTGACGAGCAGGGTCGTCTCACGCTCGATGAAGGCGGAGAAGTGGCTTTTGCCTAGGGATTGGAAATAGCCGTCTTCTTCGGCGACGGCCTCAATCGCGCGCAGCCATTTGCGTTTGGGCATATCGGCCAGTGAGCTTTCGATCGTGGGCGTCTCGCGCGGCATCGGGCATCCTCGGGCTTGTCGGGGCGGGGCAGAACCGCCGTTTCAGCTGGGTGTAGCTGGATATTAGGGCGAAAATGCGGAAAATCCGTGAGAAATTGAAGAGAATGTGACGGTTTTCCGAGGGCGCGGCTATGAGAGGCGCGTTACCACCTACGGCGGAAAGCCACGACTTTATTGTGCGAGCCGCGGTGATAATAGGCCATGCCCGCCTGCATGAAGGCGGCGAAGACCTTGTTGACGCCATCGGGGCCGATCCATTGCGGGTGCAATTCGATGATCGCGGCGCGGAGGGTGTCGAGGGGCAGGGTGGGGATGAGATCGACCTCGGCCCCTTCGATGTCGCAGATCAATACGCTTGGGGTGAGGTCGGCAAAGATTTGAACCGCGTCGAGCACGTCGATCTGATGGGTTTCAGGTAGGTCTTCGTCTTTGAAACGGGTCAGGGAAGACGACAGGATGCGGTCGCGCACATAGAAATCCGCCTTGCCGGGGGCGGGGCCGAGGATCGCGTTGGTGACATGGGTGTTGGACAGCCCATTGGCCGCGTGGACCCGCCGGATATAGGGGATGAGGTTGGGGTTCGCCTCAAAGCTATGGACCGAGGCGACATTGCGTTTGCTGGCCACCAGCGTCGACATATAGCCAACCCCGCCGCCCAGTTCGATCACCCTGTCGCCTTCGCGGACGACGCGCAGCGCGGCCTCACTCTCCTTGGCTTCATAGGCGTTCTGTCGCAGCAGCTTGCGGATCCGCCCGCGCAGGATCGCCGGATCGTCGGGAAACTTCATGCCGCGGGAGTGGATGAAATCGGGTTCAGACGGGGGCGCGGCCTGTGTCACGGGTCAGCTTTCCATATCGAGGGCAAGGGCATAGGCGGCCCGCTCGGTCGCGGTTAACTTGATGTTAAGCGCTTGGCGGTAGAGATCGCGGAACTCCGGTGTCTGGCGCAGTTCTTCGGCCTTGGCGCGGTGCCAGTCGAGGCCCGCTTGGTGATGTTTGCGGAGTTCGGCGTCGGTGAGGAGGTGGTCCATCTCGGCGCGTAGACGGGGCAGGTTGCGCTGGATCGACAGGTCGCGGTGGTCGTTCCAGTCCATTCGGATCCAATAGTTGATCCCGATGGAGCGGTCGACGTGAAGGGCGCGGCCGCGCTGGCGTTTGATGAGGAAGGAGTCGGCTGACCGGAGGGCATAATGGTTTAACTGTAGCAGATCATAGCCGATGTTGCTGCGCGAGGACCGCCAGCCATTGCGGAGCGCGTCGCGCGTCATGTCGTGGCCCGCACCGTTGACCCATTTGACCTCGGACACCGCGGCCTCGTCCAATTTGTTTGGCCGGTGGCAGGAGAGTTTGGCATAGGCGCCGAGGTTGCGGAACATCGTTTTGAACCCCCATGCGGTATGGGGTTTGGGGCAAAAGCTCGGTGCGCAATGGTTGAATTGGCCGATCACGGGGGCCTCCGACAGGGCGGTCACATCGTTGTGGCCGAAGAGGCGCCACGTCATCGCGATATTCGTGGCCTCGGGGGCGGCGGCGAAGAAGTCTTCGAGCCTGCCGTTGCCGGTGCGGATGTTGACGAATTCGTCCACATCGATATGCGCGATCCATTCCGCTTGGCGGACGAGCGGTTCCTCCAGCGCTTGGTTCAGCGCGTGTTGTTGGGGGGAGTTGCCTTTCCAATCGTGGTTGTTGCGGTGCTGGAGAATGCCCATGTCTTGCAGACGCCCCAAAACGGCATCGGTGCCGTCGCTGCAATCATTGGTGTAGATCAGGAAGTTATCAAAGCCCACGGCGCGGTGATAGGCCACCCATTCGACGATATAGGGCGCTTCGTTTTTCATGCAGGCGACGATGACATTGCCGCTACTGCCAGACGGCAATGTGCGCGGGGGCACGGCGGTATAGGCGGGCGCGGGTTGGTCTTCGCCCGCAGGGGCTGCGCCGTTGTGGGGGCGGAAAGGGCCGCGCAGAATGGTTTCGTGGTTGACCTTTAGTCGGGTGAGGAGCCGGGCATTGGCGGCGCGTGTCTCTTCGGGGGCGTTGGGATCGTGCAATAGCGCCTCGAACCTCGCCGCAGAACGGTGGGCCTCCTCGGCCTCCGCGCGTTTTTGTGCAAGCGGGGTCGCGGTGCTTCGGATGCGGTGGGCGAAGGCGGCGAGGTATTGGGTGGCGCGAAAGCCGAACTGGGGATTGGCTTCTTGCCACGGGGCCTCGGGCGCGTCGGGGGTAAGCGCCTGATCCAGCGCGGGAAAACGGGCGATGAGCGCGGCGTTGTCGCGGGCGAAATGGTCGGAGATCGCGGCGAGGCTTCCGGGTTTGATCACGGGGCCGCCGATTTGCAGCGCCTGCAACATCTGGCTCCATGTGCTGCGCGGGCAGGCGAGGTCATGGGCCTGTTGGTAGCGGATCAGCACATCGTTGAACTGCCGCATCCGCGTCAGCCAAGGCGCGGGCAGGGCTGCAAGGGCGCGCCCGGGATCGACGGGGTCGAGGGGCGTGGAAAGGACGAGGCTCTCGGTGATCTCGCCGGCCCCGACCTTTGACATAAGATGGGGCAGGTCGAGCGGGCGAAACGTGATCTTCTCTGCTCCGAAGGCGGCGGCCCAATGGGCGTGCAGCGCTTGATAATCGAGCCAAAAGGGCGGGGCTTGCACCTCGGGGAAGAGGCCGAAGTCCGGCGCGGTCTCTCTATGGGCAAGCGCGCCTTGCCACCAGTGGCCGCGCTCGGCCAAGGCCAATTCCTGTGTCAGCGGATGACGGCGGCTTTCGGCCACGGCAAAGCCGTAATGCGCGACCAGCGTCCGCGCCTGTTCATCCAGATGCGCGATCACGCGGATGTCGTCGAAATAGGGGCGCAGCAGATCGTGCAGGGCGCGCAGCTCCTCAGGCCGGGACAGCAGATTGCCCAGTTGCGCCGCGCTCAGCACCACATGATCGGCGCGGGTCGCGGCCAGCTCATGGGGGATCAGCGCGTGAAATTCATCGCGCAGGGTGGTGCCGATCAGGGGGCTGTCCAAGCCGCGGCGGTGCCGTAGAAGCCCCACCGCTTCCGGGGCAGCGCAGGCGGCATAGAGGCGGACGTGGTTCCAATCAGCGGCGAGAACCCCCTGCTTGAGCAACGCGTCCTTTTGCTGTTGCAGGATGTTGCGTAGCCGGGCGGCAGCGCGTTCGGTCGGGCCTATGAAGAGGGTCAGCCGCATCACCCGGCCTCCGCCTTGCCGGTGTTGCTTTGGCCCCACCACGGCAAGTCGATCTCAAGATAATTTGCGATCTTGTCGCGCGCCTCGGGGTCTTCGATGTCGAACTCCAAAAAGTTGGCACAACCGGCGAAAACGCGGCGGCAGAAGGCGAAATGCCCTTCGATCCACCGGGCAAGCTCGGCCTCGTCGCGGCCGAAACCGCGGGGCAGCCCCGGCACATCGGCCTGCGGCAAGCGGCGGCGGCCCAGATTATTCCAGCGCATCATGCTGTTTGCCGTCTTGGCCGGATCGCGGTGCGAGAGCAGGAACTTGACCTCGGGGTGGTGGTGCTGGATGGCGTTCAGCACGCCCCAATCGGTCTGCGGCCAAAGGCTGCGGTCATGGCGCACGGCGCTCATCTCATTGATCACGTCGAACTCATGCAGCCGCGCCAACGGGTCGCCGCTGGCGAAGTAATCGGCATAGATGATCCGCCCTACATGCGCGCCGGTGATCTCGGGAGAGCTGCTTTGGCCCTTGCGAATGCGCCAATCCGCGACCTTGAGCCCGGCGTGGCGCAGCGCATCCGTGAGCGTGGTGGTGCCGGTCTTGGGCAGGCCGAGGTTGACGATCCGCGGCCCTGTCATGTGAGGCCGATCTCGGCGCGGATCCGTGCCTCGGCGGCGCAGAACGGGCTGGCTTCACGCAGTTGCGCCTGCATTTCGCGGTAGCTGGGATCGGTCAGCAGCGCGTCGCGACGCGCGCGGTGGGCGGCCACGGAGGCGGCATGCAGATCGGCGACGCCGGGCAGCGCCTTTAGGCGTTCAATCTCGGCGTGCAAGGCAGGCAGGTAGCGCTGGATCGAGCGATCCTCCCAAGCTGCATCGTTCCGGTCGCGCCAATAGCTGTCATCAAAAGCGCGGTGTTCGCGGTTCACGTCGCCACGGTCGTTCTTGACCAGATAGCTGTCGAGCGAGCGCAATGCGTAGTGGTTCAGCGTGGCAAAGCGCCGTGCACCGCGGGCGGGAAAGGCGCGGATGCGGCGTTTGGTGGCGGCGCTGCGGAAGGGCTTAGGCACCTGACGGCCCGCGCCATCGGTCCAATGCGGATGGTGCTTCGTGTCGTCGTGGAAGGGCCGGTGCGCCCCGTAGTAGCCCAAGGGAAAGTCGTGCCGAACCAAGGTCTTAACCTCAATCGCCGTATCGGCACAGCAGATATCGGGGTTATGGCTCTGGGTGAATTGCGTGATGACGGGGGCGTCGGTGAAATCCTCGACCCCGCCATTGGCGAAGAACTGAAAATGCAGCGAAATCGCCTGCGGGTTGCCGCAGGCCGTGATTAGGGCGGGCAGGCGGTGGTCGCCGACATGTATGTTCAGAAACTCATCCACATCGGCGATCCAGACCCAATCGGCCTGTGTGACGATGGGGTGGCGCCGCGCATCCTTGAGTGCTTGCATCTGGTAGTTTCGATTGGTGGCCGGGTTGGGCAGATGGGTGACGATACCGTGGCGGGCAAGCGCGTCGAGCAGGGCATCGGTGCCATCGCTGCAATCGTTTGAGTAGAATAGGAAATCCGTGACCCCGATCACCCGGTTGAAGGCGATCCATTCCAGCAAAAACGGGCCTTCATTCTTGACGCAGGTGACAGCGGTGATGCGCATGTCAGACCCCGCCGCGCCGGATCGCGATGAAAATGCTCTGTCCCATATCCGCCCCTGTGGCCCCCTTGTTGCCGGAAGCCGTCGTTTATTGCGCAGGACTATGCCAGCGCGGGGAAATCCCGTCAATCTGCCGACGCGCGGTCTGCCCTCTTGACGGGGCGGGGCGGGAATGCACCACTGGGGCCATGAAAAACATTGATACGATCGACGCGGTCCAAGAGATGCTGAGCGCTGAGGGCTATGTCTGCGACCGCGCGCTTGGGGTCGTGGTGTTCCTCAGCCTCACGTTGGGGCGGCCCTTGTTTTTGGAGGGCGAGGCGGGCGTCGGCAAGACCGAGATCGCCAAGGCGCTGGCCGCCGGTCTGGGGCGGCGGTTGATCCGGTTGCAATGCTATGAGGGGCTCGACGCATCCAGCGCGGTTTACGAATGGAATTTTCCGGCGCAAATGGTGGCGATCCGCACGGCGGAGGCGAGCGGCGGCGCTGACCGGCGGGCGCTGACGCAGGAGTTGTTCAGTGACGACTACCTGATCGAACGCCCGCTGTTGCAGGCGCTGCGCCCGGATGAGAACGGCGCCCCGGTGCTGCTGATCGACGAGTTGGACCGCACCGATGCGCCTTTCGAGGCGTTCTTGTTGGAGGCGTTGAGTGATTTTCAGGTGACCATCCCCGAGCTTGGCACGATCCGCGCGCCCGAGCCGCCAATCGTGATCCTGACCTCGAACCGCACGCGTGAGGTGCATGACGCGCTGAAACGCCGCTGTCTTTACCACTGGGTCGATTACCCGGATGTGGCGCGCGAGATGGCGATCCTTGCTGCCCGTGCGCCTGAGGCAGCAGAGGCGCTTAGCCGCGAGGTGGTGGCTTTTGTCCAGCATTTGCGGACCGAGGATGTGTTCAAGAAGCCGGGCGTGGCGGAGACGATTGACTGGGCGAAATGCCTGCTGGCCTTGGATGTCACAACGCTCAGCCCCGAGGTTGTCGCCGATACGCTGGGGGCTGTGCTGAAGTATCAAGATGACATCGCCAAGCTGCAAGGCTCTGAGGCGGCGCGCATTCTCGATCAGGCCCGCGCATCGCTGGCGCCTGCCTGAGCACGATGGCCGAAGACCTGCCTCTGGACCTGCCTGACGACCCCAAGCTTGCGGGGAATATCACCCATTTCGCCCGCGCCCTGCGCCGGGCGGGGTTGTCAATCGGGCCGGGTCGGGTGGTGGAGGCGGTGGAGGCCGTTGCTGCCGTGGGCTTCACCAGCCGCCGCGATTTCTATTGGACGCTCCACGCCTGTTTCGTGAGCCGCCCCGAACAGGCGCGGGTCTTTGCGCAGATATTCCGGCTTTATTGGCGTGACCCGCGCTATCTGGAGCATATGATGGCCGCGATGCTGCCTGCGATCCGCGGGGTGCAAGAGGATCGCCCCGCCACGCCCGCCGAGAAACGCGCGGCGGAGGCCCTGTTGGACGGGGCGGAGGCACCGGAGCGGGAGGACGCGCCTCGACCCGAGGAGACCCTCGTCGAGGTGGATGCAAGCCTGACCATGTCCGCGCGGGAACGGTTGCGGACCTTGGATTTCGAACAGATGAGCCTTGCCGAAATGGCTGAGGCGAAACGGATGTTGGCCAAGCTCGACCTGCCGGTGCCGCCGATGCCAAGCCGCCGCAATGTGGCGGCGGCGCGGGGGCGGATCGACGTGGCGCGCACGATGAAAGCGGCGCTGCGGCGGGGTGGAGAGGCGGACCAGCTTTATCGGAAGACACCGCGCGCGCGCTATCCGAACCTCGTCGTGCTGTGCGATATTTCCGGCTCGATGAGCCAATACAGCCGGGTGATCCTGCATTTCTTGCATGCGGTGGCCAACCGCAGGGGTAAAGGCTGGGCGCAGGTGCATGGTTTCACCTTTAGCACCCGGCTGACCAATATCACCCGGCATCTTGCCACCCGCGATGTGGATGCGGCGCTCGCCGCGGCGGGGGCGCAGGCGCAGGATTGGGAGGGCGGCACCCGTATCGGCGCGGCGCTGGCGGCCTTCAATCGCGACTGGTCGCGGCGGGTCATGGGGCAGGGGGCGGTGGTCTTGTTGATCACCGACGGGCTGGACCGGGACGACCCGGCGGAATTGGCGCGGCAGATACAGCGGTTGCAGCTGACCGCGCGGCGGGTGATCTGGCTGAACCCTTTGCTTCGCTGGGACGGTTTTGCGCCCAAGGCGGCGGGTATTCGTGCGATGCTGCCCCATGTCGATAGTTTTCGCGCGGGGCATTCGATTGCATCTTTGGAAGCGCTGGCCGAGGCGATCTCGCGCCCTGATGATGCGGGGGAGAAGGCGCGGATGTTGGCGGGGTTGAACGCAGAGGTTTAGCCAATGAGGGGCAAGCGGAGGGCTGCGGGTCTCTCCAAAACCAGAGGGGTTTCGGACCCACCCTTGATTGATCCCGGCCTGTCACCCGCCTGTCGTCGGTTCAAGCGAAATAGCCGTATCCCCTAAAGGGGCCCCTCGGCGATTTAGCTTGCGCCGCCGCCCTGCGCGCGACCGTTTGGTCTCAAGCAAGGGCGGCTCCGAAACCAGAGGTTCAGGCGAAGGTCTGGGCGAAAGTGGTCCGGTAGATCGTGCGCAGGTCCGACAGGGGCGCGGAGGTGTTGCCGAAGCTGATCTTGTCACCGCCAAAGGCGCCGACGGCGGTGACCGGTACGCCCGCTTCCTTGCCCGCGGCGATCAGGGTTTCCGCGGCTTCGGCGGTGCAGGCGACGAGGTAGCGGGCTTGGTCTTCGCCGAAGAGGGTGGCGGTGTCTTCGCTTTCGATCTCAACGCCGATGCCTGCGGTTTCGGCCAGCTCGAAGGCCGCGAGGGCGAGGCCGCCGTCGCCGAGGTCGGTGCAGGCGGAAATTTGGCTGGCTTGGGCGCGGATGAATTCGCCGTGGCGGCGTTCGGTGGCGAGGTCGACATGGGGGGCGTCGCCCTCGGCCCGGTCGAAGGCTTCGGCGAGCAGGGCGGATTGGCCGAGGTGGCTGCCAGTCGCGCCGATCAGCAGGGCCACATGGCCCTCACGCAATTGGTTGCTGATGACCTGATCGAGGCTGTCGATCAGGCCGACCGCGCCGATGGTGGGCGTGGGCAGGATGCCTTTGCCGTCGGTCTCGTTATAGAGCGAGACATTGCCGGACACGATGGGCATGTCGAGCGCGCCCACGGCCTCGCCGATGCCTTTGATAGCGCCGACGAATTGGCCCATGATCTCGGGCTTTTCGGGGTTGCCGAAGTTGAGGTTGTCGGTCGTCGCCAGCGGTTTGGCGCCCACGGCGCAGAGGTTGCGGTAAGCTTCGGCGACGGCCTGTTTACCGCCTTCGGTGGGGTTGGCCTTGACGTAGCGCGGGGTCACGTCGGAAGTGAAGGCCAGCGCCTTGTCGGTGCCATGCACCCGCACGATGCCTGCGCCGAGGCCGGGCAGGCGGACCGTATCGCCCATGACCATCGTGTCGTATTGTTCGTAAACCCAGTCTTTCGAGGCGTGGTTCACGGAGCCGATCAGGGCGCGCAGGCCTTTGATCGGGTCGATGCTGGGCGCATCGGTCAGCGCGGCGGCGGCGGGTGTTTCCACCCAAGGGCGGTCGTATTCGGGCGCGGTGGAGGCGAGTTTCGACAGCGGCAGGTCGGCTTTGACCTCACCATCGAGACAGATGAGGAAGCGGTCTTCGGGGAGGGTTTCGCCCACGATGGCGAAGTCGAGGTCCCATTTGTCGAAGACGGCTTTGGCCTCGGCCTCAAGCTCGGGGCGCAGCACCATGAGCATGCGCTCTTGGCTTTCGCTGAGCATCATTTCATAGGCGGTCATATGCGGCTCGCGCGTCGGGACCTTTTCGAGGTCGAGACGCACGCCGAGACCGCCTTTGTCGCCCATTTCCACCGCCGAGCAGGTGAGGCCCGCAGCGCCCATGTCTTGGATCGAGATCACGGCGCCGGTGGCCATCAGCTCGAGCGTCGCTTCCATCAGGCGCTTTTCGGTGAAGGGGTCGCCGACTTGAACGGTTGGGCGTTTCTCTTCGATAGTGTCGTCGAATTCGGCGCTGGCCATGGTCGCGCCGCCGACGCCGTCGCGGCCCGTCTTCGCACCGAGGTAGACCACGGGCATGCCCACGCCGGAGGCGGCGGAGTAGAAGATCTTGTCGGCATCGGCGAGGCCCGCCGCGAAGGCGTTGACGAGGCAGTTGCCGTCATAGGCTTTGTCGAAACGCACTTCGCCGCCAACGGTCGGCACGCCGAAACAGTTGCCATAGCCCCCGACGCCTTCGACGACGCCGTGGACAAGCTGGCGGGTTTTGGGGTGGTCGGGGCGGCCGAAGCTCAGCGCGTTCATCGCGGCGATGGGGCGCGCGCCCATGGTGAAGACATCGCGCAGGATGCCGCCGACGCCGGTCGCAGCACCTTGGTAGGGTTCGATGTAGGAGGGGTGGTTGTGGCTCTCCATCTTAAAGACCAGCGCTTGGCCATCGCCGATGTCGACCACGCCCGCATTCTCGCCCGGGCCGCAGATCACCTGCGGGCCGTCGGTGGGCAGGGTGCGGAGCCATTTCTTGGAGGATTTATAGGAGCAGTGTTCGTTCCACATGGCCGAGAAAATGCCCATCTCGGTGTAGTTCGGCTCGCGCCCGAGGATATTGACGACCTCGGCGTATTCCTCGGGGGTGAACCCGTGGCTGGCGATAAGGTCAGGCGTGATGGCTGGATCTTGCATGGAAATTCCCCGGCTGGCGCGTTTGCGCCCTCATACAAGGGGAAATGCCGGGGGGGAAGTGGCTTTGGCCGCCCGCGGGCTGAAAGAAGGCGATGGGCCAAAAAAAAGGCCGAGCTAAAAGCTCGGCCAAGTCCAACAGGGAGGTATGAAGCGACGCGCCCTCAGGCTGTCAATCTTCATGATGGTGAAATAGGAGGCAGGGCTGCTCAAATCAAGGCTAATTAACATGGCAAGTCATCATGGCCGATATGCGCCTATTGCATGGCTGGCGGTGGGGTGTGTTTTAGCCTTCGCCTTCCACCCGTTCGCGCCATTGCTTGCGGTAGGTGATGATCTCTTCCTGAACGAAATCCTTGAAGGCGGCGACGCGTTTGGATTGGCGCAGTTCTTCTGGATAGGCGAGGTAGACCGGCACTTCGGCGGATTCGATATCGGGCATGACCTGCACGATATGGGGGAAGTCTTGGATCAGGTAGTTGGGCAGCACGCCGAGGCCAAGGTGGTGCACCACGCCTTGGAGCACGCCGAAATAGTTGTTCACCGTCAGGAGCGAGCGCAGATCGTACATCATCAGCTCTTTGACAAGTTGCAGCCCCGCGCCGACCTGATCGCTGTCGGTGTTCTGACAGATCAACCGGTGATCGGTCATATCCTCCATACGCTCGGGCGTGCCGTGTTTTTCGAGGTATTCCGGGCTGGCGTAGAGGCCCATGCGCACGGACATCAGCCGTTTGCGGACCAGATCGGCCTGGCTTGGTTCCTTCATGCGGATCGCCACGTCGGCCTCGCGCATCGGCAGGTCGAGCACGCGTTCTTCGAGCATTAGATCGACTTTGAGGTCGGGGTATTGCTCGTAGAGTTTGGGCAGGCGCGGGGCGAGCCAAAGGGTGCCGAAGCCGGTCGTCGTCGTGACGCGCAGCTCGCCAAAAACCTCTTCTTCGCTGTCACGGATGCGCGCCGCGGCGGCGTCAAGGCGTTTGGCCATGGCCGAGGTCGCGTCGAACAAAAGCTCCCCCTGTTCGGTCAGGATCAGCCCGCGCGCATGTCGGTGGAAGAGGTTGGTGTTAAGCTGCTCTTCCAGCCCGCGAATCTGTCGGCTGACGGCGGATTGCGACAGGTTGAGCTTGTCCCCCGCATGGGTCAGCGACCCCGCATCGGCCACGGCGTGAAAAATTCTGAGTTTGTCCCAATCCATGGCCCGTACTTTCCTTGCCCAGCCTTTCTCCTACCTTAATAGCCGGGAGAAAACAGCACAAACCGTCGCCTGCGGGACTGCCGTTGCGGAATAACTGCTATACAGGTCAGCAACTGTGACCTATAATCCGGGCAATCATGCAAGACTGACGTGCTAGGGAGGGCCCGCCATGACAACGCAAAAGATTTCACTGAACGACCGTTTCGACCTTGAGAAAAGCCCGGTGCTGCTGAACGGCACGCAGGCGCTGGTCCGGCTGATGATGATGCAATCGGCACGGGATCGCGCCGCGGGGTTGAATACCGCGGGCTATGTCACCGGCTACCGGGGCAGCCCGCTGGGAGGCGTGGATCTGCAAATGCAGCGCGCACAGAAGTTCCTGACCGACTACAACGTGCGCTTCGAGCCGGGTCTGAACGAAGACCTCGCGGCGACCATGCTTTGGGGCAGTCAGCAGGCGGAACTGCGCGGGGAGGGGAAATACGACGGCGTCTTCGGCCTGTGGTACGGCAAGGGGCCGGGCGTCGACCGCACCGGCGACGTGATGCGCCACGCCAACATGGCGGGCACCTCGCCCCATGGTGGCGTGCTGATGGCCATGGGCGATGACCACACCGGCGAATCCTCCACCGTGCTGCACCAATCCGAATGGGCCATGGTGGATGCCTATATGCCCGTGGTCTCCCCGGCCGGTGTGCAGGAAATCCTCGACTACGGCATTTACGGCTGGGCACTGAGCCGGTTCTCGGGTCTCTGGGTCGGTCTCAAGACCATGAAGGACACCGTGGAAGCCACCAGCGTGGTTGACGGCGATCCGAACCGGATGAAGCTGGTGATCCCTGACTTCGACATGCCCGACGGCGGCCTCAGCATCCGGCTGAACGACACGCCGCATCTGCAGGAAGCGCGGATGATCGACTACAAGCGCTTCGCGGCCGAGGCGTTTTCCCATGCCAACAAGATGGACAAGCGCGTCTGGGGCAAGCGCGGCGCCAAGATCGGCTTTGCCGCGGCGGGTAAGAACTGGCTCGACCTCGTGCATGCGATGAGCCTTCTGAACATCGACGCGAACGAGGCCGAGCGCCTTGGCATCACCACCTACAAGATCGGCCAGACCTTCCCGCTCGACATGCAGGGTTTCCATGATTGGGCCGATGGGCTCGATCTGGTGGTTGTGGTCGAAGAGAAGCGCAAGCTGATCGAGGTGCAGATCAAGGAAGCGCTGTTCAACGACACCCACCGCCGCGTCTATGGCTGGCACAAGGGCGGCGCGGGCATGGAGCATGGCGAAGAGCTGTTCCCGACGCGCGGCGCGCTCGACCCCATTCTGATCGCCGAAAAGATCGGCGGCATCCTCTTGGAGGAGGGCCGCGAGACCGATGGCATCCGCGCAGGCCTTGAGGCGCTCAACGAAGCGCGGCGATCGGACAATGCCGAGGATATCGCGGCCCGCCTGCCGTATTACTGCGCGGGCTGCCCGCATAACTCCTCGACCAAAGTGCCCGACGGCTCTCGCGCCTATGCGGGCATCGGCTGTCACTACATGGTGCAGTGGATGGACCGCGAGACCACGGGCTTCACCCATATGGGCGGCGAGGGCGCGAACTGGATCGGCGAGGCGCCGTTCTCGAACACCGAGCATGTGTTCCAGAACCTCGGCGACGGCACCTACAACCACTCCGGCGTGCTGGCCATTCGTGCTGCCATCGCGACGGGGACGAACATTACTTACAAGATCCTCTATAACGACGCGGTTGCCATGACCGGGGGCCAGCACAACGAAGGCGACCTTGACGCCTACCGCATCGTCGAAGAGTTGAAGGCGATGGGCGTGAAGAACGTCGCGGTCGTCTACGACCAGAAGGAAGACGTGGACCTCACGCGCTTCAAGGGCGTGGAAATTCATGAGCGCGCCGAGATGCCGAACGTGCAAAAGGCCTACCGCGAGCACAAGGGCGTCAGCGCCATCGTCTACATTCAGACTTGCGCCGCCGAAAAGCGCCGCCGCCGCAAGCGCGGGCTGTTCCCGGACCCCGACAAGCGCGTCTTTATCAACGAGGACGTCTGCGAGGGCTGCGGCGATTGCGGCGTGCAGTCGAACTGCGTGGCCGTGGTGCCGAACGAGACCGAGTTGGGCCGCAAGCGCGCCATCGACCAGTCGCAATGCAACAAGGATTTCTCCTGCCTCGACGGCTTCTGCCCCTCTTTCGTGACGCTGGAAGGCGCCAAGATCCGCAAGGACCCGACTACCGATCTCAGCATTCCCGACCTGCCGATGCCCGACCTGCCCAAGATCGACGGCACCCATAACGTCGTCATCACCGGCGTGGGCGGTACCGGCGTCGTGACCATTGGCGCGCTGCTGGCGCAGGCGGCACAGCTTGACGGCAAGGGGGCTGGCATGATGGAGATGGCCGGCCTCGCCCAGAAGGGCGGTGCGGTGCATATCCACTGCCGTCTGGCCGAACGCCCCGAGGACATCAGCGCGATCCGGGTCGCCACCGGCGAGGCGCATGCGCTCATCGGCGGGGATCTGGTGGTCTCTGCTGGTCACAAGACGCTGGGACTGACGCGCGCCGGGCGCACCGGTGCCGTGGTGAACTCGCACCAGATCATCACCGGCGACTTCACCCGCGACACCGAGTTTCAGATGCCCTACGACCGGCTGAGCCTTGCCCTCGAGGCGCGGCTGAAGGATGACGTGGCGATGTTCGATGCCTCGGATCTCGCTAAGGCGACTTTGGGCGACTCGATCTTCTCCAACATGATGATCTTCGGTGCTGCGTGGCAGCGGGGGCTGCTACCGCTGACGTTCGAGAGCCTTATGCAGGCGATCGAGATGAACGGCGCGGCGGTGGAGCGCAACAAACGTGCCTTTGAGATCGGTCGTTGGGCGGTGCTCTACCCCGAGGATGCTAGAGCGGTGAGCCAGCCCGATAATGTGGTCGAACTGCCCAAATCGCTGGGGGAGAAGATCGCCTTCCGTGAGAACCACCTGACCGACTATCAGGGCAAAGGCTTGGCCAAACGCTATACCAAGATGCTTAATGGTATTGAGGATCGTGACGTCAAGGCGGCGGTGGCCTTGGGGTATCACAAGCTTCTGAGTTACAAGGACGAATATGAGGTCGCCCGGCTGCTGATCACCAGCCGGGACAAGGCGCGGGCGCAGTTCGATGGCGACTTCAACATGACCTTCCACATGGCGCCGCCGCTCTTGTCCAAGATGGGTCCCAACGGTCGTCCGCAGAAGCGTGAGTTCGGTCAGTGGCTCGAAGGGCCGCTGCGGGTCATGGCGAAGTTCAAAGGGCTGCGCGGCACGCCGCTCGATCCCTTCGGCTATACCGCCGAGCGCAAGATGGAGCGTGCGTTGATCAAGCAATACGAGGCCGATATGGCCGAGGTCCTGCCAAAGCTGACCGACCAGACCCGCGATGCCATCGTGGCGCTGGCCGAACTGCCGCTGCAAATCCGCGGTTTCGGGCCGGTCAAACAAGCCAATGAGGCCAAGGCCGCAAAACGGCGCGAGGAACTGCTGGCGGTGATCCGCGCGGGTGGCACCGCCACAGCGAAGGCGGCGGAGTAATATCGCTGTTACATCTCTGCTTTAGGGTCTGCACCAAGACGATCCTGAGGCCGAGATGTGACCTACGCCCGTGACATAAGCTATGCCCATTCCGCCCGAACCCGGGGCGGGAGGGCGCTCATCCGATTGATGGAAAACACCACCGGGCGCGTGTCCTTGCTGAAACGGGCCGAAGGCTACGAAGACGATCTGGCCGCGGGGCTGGGGTTCTTCGATGCGATGGTGCGCCGCTGTGGTCTGACGCTGGACGTGATGCGCGGCGCTTTGGCCGATATCCCGACGCGGGGGCCGGTCATTCTGATCGCCAATCACCCATACGGCATTCTGGACGGGCTGATGCTTGGCCATATCCTAAGCCAGACGCGCGGCGATTTTCGGATCATGGCCAATGCGGTTTTCAGCCAAGCGCCGGATCTGGCGCATCACCTTTTGCCCATCAGCTTTGCCGAAGATCGCGCCGCACTGGCGCTCAACCTCGCCACCCGCCGGACCGCGTTGAACTATCTGGCGCAGGGCGGGGCGATTGGTATCTTTCCCGGGGGCACCGTCAGCACCGCCGCACGGCCCTTTTCGGAGCCGATGGACCCCGGCTGGCGCAGCTTCACGGCGCGGATGATCGCCAAGTCTGACGCCACTGTGGTGCCGATCTACTTTGACGGTCACACCAGCCGCTTGTTCCAGATCGCCAGTCACCTGCATGCCAACCTGCGGATGGGGCTGCTGATCAAAGAGTTCCGCGCCCGTGTCGATACGCCCGTGCGCGTGGCCATCGGCGCGCCGATCCCGCGCGCCACGCTCGACCCGCTCGCAGGGGACGCAAAAGCGATGATGGATTTCCTGCGCAAAGCCACCTATGAGTTGTCACCAAAGCCGGGCCAGTATCAGGGCCTCGGTTACGAGTTTGAGGAACGGCATAGAGCCGACAGGTGACGACAGACCATGGCAGTTGGTATTTTCGATTCGGGGCTGGGCGGGCTGACCGTCTGGAACAAGGTGCAAGAACGGCTGCCGGAGGTTGATTTTGTCTACCTCGCCGACAGCGCCCATGCGCCCTATGGCGTGCGCAACGCCGATGACATTTATGAGCTGACCTGCGCCGCCGTGCAGCGGCTGTTCGATGCGGGCTGCGATCTGGTGATCCTTGCCTGCAACACCGCCTCTGCCGCCGCGCTGCGCCGGATGCAAGAGGGGTGGATCCCGCGCGACAAGCGGGTGCTGGGCGTCTTTGTGCCGCTGATTGAGGCGATGACGGAGCGGCAGTGGGGCGACAACTCTCCGCCGCGCGAGGTGGCCGTCAACCATGTGGCGCTCTTTGCCACGCCTGCCACGGTGGCAAGCCGCGCGTTTCAGCGTGAACTGTCTTTCCGCGCCATCGGTGTGGATGTTGAGGCGCAGGCCTGCGGCGGGGTGGTCGATGCCATCGAAGAGGGTGACATGATCCTTGCCGAAGCGCTGGTGCGCAGCCATGTCGACGCGCTGAAGCGCAAGATGCCCAACCCCGATGCGGCGATCCTCGGCTGCACCCATTACCCGCTGATGCAGGAGGCCTTTCAGGCGGCCTTGGGCGGGCAGGTCAAAGTCTTTAGTCAGGCCGAGTTGGTGGCGGATTCCCTGGCCGATTACCTTGAGCGGCATCCTGATATGACAGGCACGGGTGAGGCGGCCTTTCTCACCACCGGTGATCCCGCCCGGGTGAGCGACCGCGCGACGCAGTTCCTGCGACGACAGATCACATTCACCGCCGCCTGAACTCCAATTACATTTCGTTCCGAACAAGGGGACAGACCATGACCCAGAACATCGCCATTCTTGGCGCCTCCGGCTATACCGGGGCAGAACTTATCCGGCTGATCGCTGGCCATTCTTCTATGCAGATCAAAGCTTTGGGCGCGAATTCCAAGGCGGGCCAGACCATGGCCGAGGTCTTTCCGCATCTGCGCCATCTCGATCTGCCCACATTGGTCACGATTGATGAAATCGACTTTTCCCAGATTGACCTGTGCTTTTGCGCATTGCCGCATAAGACCAGCCAAGAGGTGATCGCGGCGCTGCCCAAAGACCTGAAGATCGTCGATCTCTCCGCCGACTTCCGCCTGCGCGACCCTGATGATTACGCCAAGTGGTACGGCAATGAACATGCCGCCCTTGAGCAGCAGAAAGAGGCGGTCTACGGCCTCACCGAATTCTACCGCGATGAGATTGCCGCCGCGCGGCTGGTGGCGGGGACGGGCTGCAATGCGGCCACGGGTCAGTTTGCCCTGCGCCCGCTGATCGCGGCGGGGGTGATCGACTTGGACGATATCATTCTTGACCTGAAATGCGCCGTTTCCGGTGCGGGACGGTCGCTCAAGGAAAACCTGCTGCATGCGGAGTTGAGCGAGGGCTATCACGGCTATGCGCTTGGTAGCACGCATCGGCATCTGGGGGAGTTCGATCAGGAATTCTCGGCCCTTGCAGGACGGCCCGTGCAGGTCCAGTTCACCCCGCATCTGGTGCCTGCGAACCGCGGCATTCTGGCGACCTGCTATGTCAAAGGTGATGCGCAGGTGATCTATGAGACAATGCAAAAAGCCTATGCCTATGAACCCTTTATCGAAGTGCTGCCCTTCGGCGAGGCGCCCAGCACGCGGCATGTGCGCGGCTCGAACTTCTGTCATATCGGCGTGGTGGCCGACCGTCAGACCGGGCGGGCAACGGTGGTTGCAGCGCTGGATAATCTGACCAAAGGCTCCAGCGGGCAAGCCTTGCAAAACGCGAACCTGATGCTGGGACTGCCTGAAACCGAGGGGCTGATGATGGCCCCGCTCTTCCCATGAAGAGCCTCAAGAAACAGCGCCGGATTCAGATCATCGCCGTGGCGGCGGTGGCCTTGGTCCTGTCGACCGCACTGATCGGCTATGCGCTGCGTGACGGGATCAACTATTTCCGCGCTCCGAGCCAAGTCATCGCCGAGCCGCCCGGCCCGGCAGAGGTGTTCCGCATCGGCGGGCTGGTCGAGGAAGGGTCGCTCAAGCGCGGGCAGGGGGAGCAGATAAGCTTTGCCGTGACCGATGGCGGGGCCTCTGTCCCGGTGGTTTTCACCGGCGTTTTGCCGGATCTCTTTGAAGAGAACCAAGGCATGGTCGGCACCGGCAGCTATGTCGGCGGCGTGTTTGAAGCCACTGAAATCCTTGCAAAGCATGATGAGACCTACATGCCTAAGGAAGTGACGGATGCGCTGAAAGAGCAGGGTGTTTATCGCGAATCTGAGGGCTAACCGCTGCGCAACGCGCGGGGGCGTGAGCATCGGTTAACCAATCCGGCGGAGCCTGTTTGCATGCAAAACAGGAGAGCCCGAGATGCAGTCCGTGCGTGAGATCGCCAGCGCCATCGTCGCCCGCGAGGGCGGCTTTGTGAATGACCCCGACGACCCCGGCGGGGCGACGAAATACGGGGTCACGATCCACACCATGCGCCGCTTGGGGCTGGACCTGACCGGCGATGGGGCGGTCGATGTGGCGGATGTGCGCCGCATTGGCCGCGCGCAGGCAGTCGATATTTTTGTCCGGCATTACTTCAACGCGCCGCGCATCGCCGAACTGCCCGCGCCATTGCAGCCGAGCGTTTTCGACATGTATGTCAACGCTGGCAGCAACGCGGTTAAAATCCTGCAAAACCTGCTGCGCGAGATGGGGCAGGACATCACCGTTGACGGGGCGATCGGCCCGCAGACAATCCGCGCCGCCCATGCCGCCTGGCAGGCCGCCCCGGATCATCTGGTGGATGCTTACGGCATCGCGCGGCGCAACTACTACTTCCGCCTTGCCGACCGCCGCCCCGCGAGCCGCAAATACGCGCGCAGCCGGGCAGGCGGCAAGGGCGGTTGGATCCGGCGCGCGGAGGAGTTCATCGCCCCGCGCTATCACATGAGCGAGGCCGATTTCGCACTGAGGGTGGCACAATGGGGCTGATTGAACGTATCTTCACGACAATCTTCGGCGGTGAGCGGAACGTCATCCGCGACACGGTCGAAGTGTTCCGCGAGAATGCCGAGGCCGGGGCGCAGCGCGCCCATGCGGTGCAGGGCCAAGCCATGGCGCAATATGGGGCCGAGTTCGCCCAAGCGCGGCAGGGTGGCTTTGACCGCTTCATGGATGGGGTTAACCGGCTGCCGCGCCCGATGCTGGCGCTCGGCACGCTCGGCCTGTTCGTCACCGCCATGGTCAATCCGCTGTGGTTCGCCGAACGGATGCAGGGCATCGCCTTGGTGCCCGAGCCGCTTTGGTGGTTGTTGGGGGTGATCGTCTCTTTCTATTTCGGCGCGCGGCAGCAGGTGAAATCGCAGGAGTTTCAGCGTGCCATCGTCGGCACCATCGCGCGGGTGCCGCAGGTGGTCGAGAATATCGAGACTTTGCGCGAGATGCGCGCCGACAGCCCTCAGGTGGCCGACACCGGTGCCGACAGCCGTCTGGCCCTCGCTGCGGTTGCGCCGTCGGAGAATGCGGCCCTTGATGCTTGGCGTCGCAGCCGCGCCTGACTGCGACCGATTGACCGTTTCTCCCGTTTGATTTGCCATGGCTTAGGGGGCGTCGGCCCCCTATAGTCCGGCCCATGATTACAGAGCTTGGACATTTCGCGCTTGTGCTCGCCTTTGGCGTTGCGCTTGTACAGATGGTGGTGCCGATGTGGGGCGCTTGGCGGGGCCGCGCGGGCTGGATGGCGGTGGCCGAACCGGCGGCGGCGGCGCAATTTATCCTGATCGCCCTGTCCTTTGGCGCGCTGATGTGGGCCTTCGTCACCTCGGATTTCAGCCTGCAACTGGTGGTGGCCAACAGCCATTCCGCCAAGCCGATGCTCTATAAAATCAGCGGCACATGGGGCAATCACGAAGGGTCGATGCTGCTATGGGTGTTGATCGTGGCGCTTTTCGGGGCGATGGCCGCGTGGTTTGGGGGCAACCTGCCGCCGCGCCTGCGCGCGCGGGTGCTCTCGGTGCAGGCGGCGATTGGGGTGGCCTTTCTGGCGTTCATCCTTTTCACCTCGAACCCCTTTCTGCGCATGGGCACGCCGCCCTTTGATGGCCAAGACCTGAACCCGCTCTTGCAAGACCCCGGTTTGGCCTTCCACCCGCCGTTTCTCTATCTCGGCTATGTCGGCCTCAGCATGGCCTTCAGCTTTGCCGTGGCGGCGCTGATTGAGGGGCGCGTGGATGCGGCTTGGGGCCGGTGGGTGCGGCCTTGGACGCTGGCGGCTTGGGTGTTTCTGACCATCGGCATCGCGCTTGGGTCTTGGTGGGCCTATTACGAGCTTGGCTGGGGCGGTTTCTGGTTCTGGGATCCGGTTGAGAATGCGAGCTTCATGCCCTGGCTTTTGGCAGCGGCACTGCTGCATTCCGCCATTGTGGTCGAGAAACGCGAGAGCCTGAAAAGCTGGACCATCCTGCTGGCCATCCTCGCCTTCGGCTTTTCGCTGATCGGGACTTTCATCGTGCGCTCTGGCCTGCTGACTTCTGTCCATGCCTTCGCCAATGACCCCGAGCGCGGGGTCTTTATTCTGGCCATTCTGGGGGTCTTTACCGGCGGTGCGCTGGTGCTCTATTCGCTGCGCGCTTCGGCGCTGGAGGCGAAAGGCGTCTTTGGCCTGCTGAGCCGGGAGACGGCCCTCGTGGTGAACAACCTGCTGCTCGCAGTGGCCTGTTTCGTGGTCTTCGTGGGCACCATGTGGCCGCTGGTGGCTGAGATGTTCCTCGGCCGGAAACTCAGCGTCGGGCCGCCGTTCTTCAACGCCGCGTTTACCCCTTTCATGGTAGCGCTCGGGCTGATCCTGCCGATTGGCAGCGCAATGCCATGGAAACGGGCCAAGATCATGCGCGCGCTCTACCCGTTGCGCTATGCCTTCCTGCTGGCGCTGGCGCTTGGGGGGCTGGCCTTTGCCATGCAGACCGGGCGCGGCCTGCTGGGGCCTGTGGGCCTGTTCCTTGGGGCGTGGCTGGTGATGGGCACCGTGGTGGATGTGATGCAGCGCCTTGGGCGCGGTCCGGGCAAGCTGCGCCGTCTGCGCCGCCTGCCGCGTGCAGATTGGGGCAAGGCCACCGCGCATGGCGGGCTGGGCGTCACCATGGCCGGGATCGCGGGGCTGATGGCTTGGGCCGTGGATGACATCCGCGTGGCCCGGATCGACGCGCCTTTTGACGTGGGCAGCTACACGCTGACCCTGCGGGATGTGAGCGAGGTTCGGGGGCCGAACTACCTCAGCACCATGGCCGAGATTACGCTGGCGCAGGACGGCACGGTGATCTCGACCCTGCGGCCTGAAAAACGGTTCTACCCCGTGGCGCAGATGCCCACGACCGAGGCGGCGATCGACTATAACCTCGCGCGCGACGTCTATGTGGTGATCGGCGATGCGCAGGACGGGGGCGGTTGGGCGGTGCGGACCTATATCAAGCCGATGACCAACTGGATTTGGATCGGCTGTGCGCTCATGGCGCTTGGCGGGGTGCTGAGCCTCAGCGACCGGCGCTTCCGGGTCGCGGCGGGTGCGCGCAAGCAACCGGCGGGGGTGCCTGCGGAATGAAACGGCTGCTGTTGGTCCTGACCCTGCTCGCCAGCCCCCTCTGGGCAGTGCAGCCTGACGAGGTGCTCGACGATCCCGCGTTGGAGGCCCGCGCGCGGGAGTTGAGCCAAGGTCTGCGCTGCCTCGTTTGCCGGAACGAAAGCATTGATGAGAGCAACGCGAGCCTTGCCCGTGACCTGCGCATCTTGCTGCGCGAGCGGCTGGTGGCGGGCGACAGCGATGAGGAGGCGGTGGATTTCATCGTCGACCGATACGGTGAATATGTCCTGCTGAACCCGCAGGCGACGGGGGCCAATTGGTTGCTTTGGGGGGCGGGGCCGCTGATGCTCTTGTTGGCCGGGGGGCTGGGCGTGATCTATCTGCGCGGTCGCGCCCGCAGCAAAACCCCAGGCGAAGCGCCCCTCTCGGCAGAGGAAGAAGCCCGCCTGCGCGATATTCTCGACCGCTGACGCCCCGTTGCACTGGCAGCGGCACATTGCTTTGATATGCTGCGGCCAAGCAATCGAGGATAGCAAGATGGACTATGAAACGATCACCTATGCGCTGACCGATGATGTCGCGCTGATCACGCTGAACCGCGCCGATAAGATGAACGCGCTCACCACGCAGATGCGGGCAGAGCTGACCCATGCGGTGACCGAAGGCGGGCGCGCGGCGCGGGTCGTGGTCCTGACGGGGGCGGGGCGTGCCTTTTGCTCGGGCCAAGACTTGGCCGACCGGGCGGGCGGCGTGGCCGATCTGGAGAAAACGCTGCGCGAAGAATATGCGCCGCTGCTGCGTGCCATCATCAACTGCCCGGTGCCGACCATCGCCGCCGTGAACGGCCCGGCGGCAGGGGCAGGGGCGAATATCGCGCTGGCCGCCGATGTCGTCTTTGCGAGCGAGAGCGCCTATTTCATGCAGGCTTTCACCCGCATTGGCCTGATCCCCGACGCGGGCGGCACCTATGCGTTGCCGCGGCAGATGGGCATGGCCAAGGCAATGGGGGCGGCCCTCTTTGCCGATAAGATCACCGCCCGTCAGGCCGATGATTGGGGGATGATCTGGCAGGCCGTGCCGGATGCGGAGTTCGATGCCCATTGGCGCGCCAAGGCCGCGCAATTGGCCGCTGGTCCGACCGCTGCCTATGCCGAGGCCAAGAAGGCGATCCGCGCGTCATGGGACAATGGGCTTGAGGATCAACTCTCGCTGGAGGCCCAAGCGCAGGGCCGCTGCGGCAAGTCTCAGGACTTCACCGAGGGGGTGACGGCCTTTACCCAAAAGCGCAGCCCCAAGTTTCAGGGGCGCTGAGCGTTAGCAGCTCCGCTCGACCAGCAGCACATCGCTGGCCGAAGGCGCCGGGCCATTGGCCCGCGCCACAACCGCCACAGCGACGCCATCCGCGAAAACCGTGTGAACCGAGTTCGAAACCTGCGCGATGGTGATGCGCGGCGGGGTCTGGCCCTTGTCATAGACCACGGCGATCTGGTCGCAGTCATGCAGCGTATCGGGGACGAGCGCACCCTGAGGGCCGAGGACATCGTCGGCCTTCGCAGGCGTCAGACCGGTGGCGCAGTCCCAGCGAAGTCCTTTGGTCCGGTCCGTTGCGGTCATCCTGCATCCTCTCGTCGCGGCCCGGCTATACTGCTGGGCGTCTACAATGGGGTGGCCGCCGGCCGGACTGCGAAAGAGCGAACCCCTTCGGCAGTGCAGCAATGATGCCCTTCCCACCCCGAAAAGACATCGTGAAGAGAGGCTACCGCCGCGGGGGGAATCCCGTCAAGCGGGGCGGGGGTATTGTCACGATGTGCGAAACAGTGCCGCAATTTGGCCGTATTTTCGGCTCCGGTGTTTCGTGTCCGGCAAAACGCTTGGAAACATTCACTGATTTTTCGGGCCATTGCTGACAGCGCATATAAGGGCACCGGTTTTCGCGATTCGGGCGCGCGGAATCAGTTGCCCCACCGGCGCCGCCATTGTTGCCCTAGGGTCAACAACCTCAATCAGCGGTATTGCAGGAACTGGCGGGAGAAACGAGAAACGCCCCGGAAATCCGGGGCGTTTGCATGGTGTCTGAAGGTCGCTTCAGCGGTTTTCGATATCGACGTAGTCGCGCTTGTCTTCGCCGAGGTACAGTTGGCGCGGACGGCCGATTTTGAGCTGCGGATCGCTGATCTGCTCTTTCCACTGGGAGATCCAGCCCACGGTCCGCGCCAGCGCGAAGATCGGGGTGAACATCGACGTGGGGAAGCCCATCGCTTCGAGGATGATGCCGGAATAGAAATCCACGTTCGGGAAGAGCTTCTTCTCCGCGAAATACGGATCCTCCAGCGCGGCTTTCTCCAATTCCTTGGCAACCTGAAGGATCGGGTTGTTCTCCACGCCCAGCAGTTCGAGAACCTCGTCGGCGCTTTCCTTCATCACGGTCGCGCGCGGGTCGTGGTTCTTGTAGACGCGGTGGCCAAAACCCATCAGGCGGAAGGGGTCGTTCTTGTCCTTGGCGCGGGCGATGAACTCAGGGATGCGATCGGGCGTGCCGATTTCCTTGAGCATCTCAAGGCAGGCTTGGTTCGCACCACCATGCGCCGGACCCCAGAGGCAGGCAATGCCAGCGGCGATACAGGCGAAGGGGTTCGCACCGGAAGAGGACGCCAAACGCACGGTCGAGGTCGAGGCGTTCTGCTCGTGATCCGCGTGGAGCGTAAAGATCCGGTCCATCGCGCGGCTGAGGATCGGGTTGACCTCATGCTCTTCGGCCGGAACGGCAAAGCACATGCGCAGGAAATTCGACGCATAGTCGAGATCGTTGCGCGGATAAACGAAGGGCTGGCCGATTGTGTATTTATAGGCCATCGCCGCGATCGTCGGCATCTTGGCGATCAGGCGGATCGTGGCGACCTCACGCTGGTGCTCGTCGTTGATGTCGGTGCTGTCGTGATAGAAGGCCGACATTGCGCCAACCACGCCCACCATGATCGCCATCGGATGCGCATCACGGCGGAAGCCGCGGAAGAAGTTCATCATCTGCTCGTGCAGCATGGTGTGGTTGGTCACCAGGCACTCGAAATCTTCCAGCGCTTTGGGGGAGGGCAGCTCACCATAAAGCAGCAGGTAGCAGACTTCGAGGTAATGCGACTTCGACGCCAGTTGTTCGATCGGGTAGCCCCGGTGCAGCAGCACGCCCTTGTCACCATCAATGAAAGTGATCGTGCTGTCGCAAGCCGCGGTCGAGGTGAAGCCCGGGTCGTAGGTAAAGACACCCGCCTGCGCATAGAGCTTGCGGATATCGACAACATCGGGCCCGTCAGTGGGGCTGTGAATCGGCAGATCGAAGCTTTGATCGTCGATCGTCAGCGTTGCGGTTTTATTGTTATTGGTCATGAAATCCCTTCCCGAATGTAGGCTGCGGAGATGCCCCCGCCGTCTGGGGCTAGCCCCATATGGGGCTGTCCCGTTCAGTTATACCTGCCGCCCAAAGAAGTGGTGAACCAAAACTTAGGCCGCGGCGTCCGTCAGTCGGGCAAGGGTCTCATCGCGCCCCAGCACCAACATCATGTCAAAAACCGATGGGGTGACTGCCCTGCCAGCCAAGGCCGCCCGAAGCGGCCCCGCCAGCTTGCCAAATTTGGTGTCATGCGCGGCAGCAAAGCCGTTCAGTACCTCCTCCAGCGTTTCTTTGTTCCAGCTAGCATTTTGCAATTGCGGCGTCAATTCCGACAGTATGCCACGGGATACCGTATCGAGATTCTTTGCCGCTTTCTCATCTGGGGTGATTGGGCGCTCGGCCAAGACAAAGGCCGCTTTTTCAAGCAGTTCGGGGAATTTCTTCGCGCGATCTTTCAGGCAGTACATTGCCCGTTCCAACCCCTCGGCCTGACCTTCGGTCAGCGCGGGCTCTCCTGCCGCTTCAAGATAGGCTTCGATCTCGCGCCGCAGCGCGGCATCATCGGCCTGTGCGATATGCTGACCGCAGAGGTTTTCCAGCTTTTTCAGGTCAAACTGCGCGGGGCTTTTGCGGATGCCGTCCAGATCGAACCACTCCTGCGCCTGTGCATCGGTAAAGAATTCGTCATCCCCATGGCTCCAGCCCAGACGGGCGAGGTAGTTGCGCATGCCCGCGGCAGGATAGCCCATCACCTGATATTCCTGCGCACCCAAGGCGCCGTGACGTTTCGACAGCTTCTTGCCATCCGCGCCGTGAATCAGCGGGATATGCGCCCAGACCGGCACGTCCCAACCCATCGCCTCATAGATCATCATCTGGCGGGCGGCGTTGTTAAGGTGATCGTCGCCGCGCACCACATGGGTCACGCCCATGTCGTGATCGTCCACCACCACGGCCAGCATATAGACCGGCGTCCCGTCCGAGCGCAGCAGGATCATATCGTCGAGCTGGTCGTTGCGGATGGTGACATCGCCCTGCACCTGATCGCGGATCACGGTAGTGCCTTCCAGCGGCGCCTTGATGCGGATGACATAAGGTGCGTCCGGGTGGCTGGCCGGATCGGCATCCCGCCAAGGGGAGCGATAGAGCGTGCTGCGCCCCTCGGCCTTGGCCGCCTCGCGGAAGGCGGTGATTTCTTCCTGGCTGGCGAAGCACTTATAGGCTTTGCCGGCGGCCAGCAGTTCCTGCGCGACTTCCGCGTGGCGCGGGGCATTCTCGAATTGGCTCACGATCTCGCCATCGTGGTCGAGGCCGAGCCACGACATGCCCTGCAGAATCGCCGCCGTCGCTTCGGGGGTGGAACGCGCGCGGTCGGTATCTTCGATGCGCAGCAGGAATTTACCCCCCCGGCCACGCGCATAGAGCCAGTTGAACAGGGCGGTCCGCGCCCCGCCGATATGCAAGAACCCGGTGGGAGAAGGGGCGAAACGGGTCACAACAGGGGCGTTCATGGCGGAGGGCCTTTCGGTCAGAGATATGCTGTTCGGAGCGGCGTTTACCAATTGGTAACCATCCCGGTCCTAGGATTTGACGCCTGTCTACCCAGTGCGATCCGCGGGGGCAAGCATGGGCCTTTGGAACCAGTTCAGCGCCGTGATGCTGCGCCAGCGCGGGCATCTATTTTGCTGGGTGCCGGTTTGCCTCGCCCTGGGGATCGGCTGGTATTTTTCGCTGCGGGCGGAGCCTACGGGGGCGATGCTGGCGGCGGTGGCATGTATCGTGGTCGTGCTGGCGGTCGTCGCGCGGGCGCTGCCTGAGATTACGGCCCCCTTTGCTGTCGGCGCGGCTTTGGTCTTGCTAGGACTGCTACTGGCGGCGTTTCGGGCGCATTCGGTGGCGGCCCCGGTTCTTGGCTGGCGTTACTATGGCCCGGTTGAGGGACGTGTCGTGGCGCTTGACCGAAGCCAGTCCGACGTGCCGCGCGTGACGCTCGATCAGGTCCGGTTGGATCGGGTTTCGCCCGCGCGCACGCCGCCCCGGGTTCGCGTCTCACTCCATTCGACGCTCCCCGGCGCGATCACGCCACGGCCCGGCATGCAGGTGATGACCACGGCGCATCTGTCGCCCCCCGCAGGCCCGGTCGAGCCGGGCGGCTTTGATTTTCAGCGCCATGCTTGGTTTGCCGAATTGGGCGCGGTGGGCTACACCCGCGTGCCGCTCCTAGGCATGGCGGACCCCTTGGAAGGGGGCATCGCGCTGATCCTCTTCCGATTGCGCATGGCGGCCTCCGCGCGGGTACGCGCCCATCTTCCCGGCGATATCGGAGGTTTCGCCGCCGCCATCACCACCGGCGACCGCAGCGCGATTTCGCAAGACGCTTTGCAGGATCTGCGCAGCAGCAATTTGGCGCATCTATTGGCGATCTCGGGCCTGCATATGGGGTTGCTCAGCGGAGTTGTCTTCGGTTCAGCGCGCCTGCTTCTCGCGTTGCATCCGGTCACCGCCACCCGTTGGCCAAGCCGAAGCATCGCCGCGGGGGCCGCTCTGATTGCCGCCACCGGATACCTCGCGCTCTCGGGCGGAAATGTCGCGACCGAGCGGGCCTATGTCATGTGTGCCGTGGCACTATGCGCCCTGATGATCGGGCGGCGGGCGATCTCCCTGCGCGCCGTCGCCATCGCGGGCATCATCGTGCTGACCCTGCGGCCCGAAGCGCTGATGGGGCCGGGGTTTCAAATGTCATTCGCCGCGACCACGGCGCTTGTCGCCGTCTTTGGCTGGATCCGCGATTTCGAAGGTGAGGTCATTCCCAAACGCCTCCGCCCCGTCGCCGCGGTGGTGATTTCTTCGGCCGTGGCGGGCATTGCCACCGCGCCCATATCCGCCGCGCATTTCAACACGATCGCGCATTACGGATTGGTCGCGAACCTGCTCTCGGTCCCCTTGATGGGGGTCTTGGTCATCCCCGCCGCCGTGCTGGCGGCGATCCTTGCGCCCTTCGGCGGTGAAGGAATACCGCTATGGGCGATGGGTCTGGGCCTTGAGTGGATCCTATCGGTCGCGGATGTGGTGGCACATCTGCCCGGCGCGCGCAGCTTCGTGCCGGGGCCGGGGGGATGGGTGCTGCCGCTCCTGTCACTCGGGTTTCTCTGGCTCGTCCTGTGGCAAGGTCATCTACGTTGGTTCGGCTTGCCCGCGATCTTGCTGTCTTTCACCCTCTGGCGAGGAACCACACGCCCGGACGTGCTCATCACCGACACGGGAACGCTCGTGGGCGTCATGACCCCGGCGGGCAGGGCGCTCAGCAAAGACAAAGCCGCAGGTTTCGTCGCGCGCAATTGGTTGGAGAATGATGGCGACGGCGCGGATCAAGCCGTGGCTGCCCAAAGATGGGCGGGCCAAGAGGCAGGTATCATCCATTTGTCAGGAAAACGGGCGGTCGCCGCATTCAGCGGCTGCCAGCCCGAGGAGGTCGTGGTTGCGTCCGTCGATATGACGACCGCCCGAGATTGGGGCTGCCAAGTCTACGATCCTATGCGCCTGCGCGAAACCGGCGCAATCGCGCTGAACAAATCGGCGCAGGGTTGGGAAGTCACCACTGCGAAAGACCGCGCCGGGACACGCTTGTGGAACAGCCGCCCGCAGAGTCAGTAGGTGCGGATCAACCCGACCAGTCGACCCTGAACCTTCACCTTGTCCGAAGGCAGGACCCGCGTTTCATAGGCGGCGTTGGCGGCTTCCAAAGCCACCGAAGACCCTTGTCTGCGGAAACGCTTCAGCGTCGCTTCCTGATCTTCGACCAAGGCCACCACGATATCCCCATTGTCGGCGACGGAGGTTTCACGGATCACCACGATATCGCCATCGTTGATACCCGCCTCAATCATCGAGTCGCCGCGCACTTCGAGGGCGTAATGCTCCCCCTGACCTGCGATCATCCCGCCCGGCACCGTGACGCTATGGGAAACTTGGGAGATCGCCTCAATCGGGACACCGGCAGCGATCCGGCCCATGACCGGCACATCGAACGCGTGATGCGCGGTGACCGGTTGCGCCGCAGGCGGGGGCGGGGCGTCGGGCCGGTCCCCGTCGATCACGCGGGGAGCGAAACCGGGCGCGCCGCCAAGGCTTTCGGGCAATTTGACCACCTCGATCGCACGGGCACGGTGGGCAAGGCGCCGGATAAAGCCACGCTCCTCCAACGCTGTGATCAGCCGGTGGATGCCGGATTTCGACCGCAAGTCGAGCGCCAGTTTCATCTCATCAAAGCTGGGCGGGACGCCGTCGCGCTGCACGCGCTGGTGGATGAAAGAAAGCAGATCGAGTTGTTTTTTGGTCAGCATCGCGCGGCCCCTGAAGCTTTTATTGCTTTTGTTCTAGGGATGTTCTTGTTTTGTGTCAACCGTAGGTTGGCGTTAAATCAAGATGTACTTTTGCAAATCGCCCGCCTTGCGCGCCGGTTCATTAGGCGGGCGGATCATCAGCGCATCGGCCTGGGCGAGCACGGATAGAAGAGATGAATCCTGCCGATCATCCGGGTGGAGTGCGCCATCCCGAAGATGGGCGCGCATGTAATGCGCTCGGGGTCCATTCGGGCCAATCTCGTGTCCGAGGGGGGCTTCGTGCATGGCAGCATGAACTTCGGTCAGCCCAAGCATGCGCCGCAGCATCGGCAACACGAAGATCGCACCGCAAACCATTGCAGAAACGGGGTTTCCCGGCAGCCCGATCATCGCGGCATCACCGATCTTGGCTGCCATCAACGGCTTGCCGGGCCGCATCGCGACCTTGTAAAATGATTGCTCCATGCCAAGCTCAGCCGCCACGGGCGCGATGAGGTCATGATCGCCCACCGACGCGCCGCCGATGGTGACAATCAAATCCGCGCCGCGGGCCAAGGCGAAGGCCTGTTTGAGGGATGCTGTGGTGTCCCCCGCGATGGGCAGCATGCGCACTTCGGCGCCCGCCTCTTCGAACATCGCGGCGAGGCCGTAGCTGTTGGAGGCGCTGATCTGGTCGGGGCCGGGGCTTTCTCCGGGCTGCACCAATTCATCCCCCGTGGCGAGGATCGCGATGATGGGTTTGCGGGTGACGGGCACCTGCGCCACGTTCATTGCAGCGAGGAGCGCCACATCGGCGGGGCGCAGAACGCGCGGGGCGGTTAGGTCTTCGCCTTCGGTGAAGTCTCCGCCAGCGGGGCGAATATTGTTTTTGTCATCAATACTGTGGCCGAGGGTGATAAGGTCGCCGCGCCGGGTCACATCTTCTTGGATCACCACGAAATCGGCGCCTTCCGGGACCGGCGCGCCGGTGAAAATGCGGACGGCTTGTCCGGCCCGCAGCTTACCCGCGTAGCTATGGCCCGCCGCGGCTTCGCCGACGACTTTGAACATCGCATCCGGTTCGACTTCGGCGCGGCGCAGGGCGTAGCCGTCCATAGAGGAGGCGGCGAAGGGCGGTTGGCTGCGCTGCGCGCGCACGGGCTGCGACAAGACACGGCCATGGGCGGCGCGAAGGGCGACTTCATCGGTTTCCAGAGGGGCGACAAGGTTCAGGACGGCTTCCAAAGCCGCTTCGACACTGATCATGTCGCCTCGTAACGGCCTGATTTACCGCCATCTTTCAGAACGACCCGCGTGCCGCCAATCTCCATCGCCTTATCCACCGCTTTGGCCATGTCATAGACGGTAAGGGCGGTGACGGAGGCCGCGGTGAGGGCCTCCATCTCAACCCCAGTTTGGCCAGTAGTTTTGACGGTGGCGAGAATACGGATGCCGGGCAGTACGGCGTCGGCAGTCAGATCGACGCTGACCTTGGTGATCGGCAAAGGATGGCAAAGCGGGATCAGGTCTGCCGTCCGTTTGGCCGCCATAATCCCGGCAAGCCTTGCGACCCCCAGAACATCACCCTTCTTGGCGCGGCCTTCAGTAATGATATCAAGCGTTTCCGGCGCCATCTTGATGTAGCTTTCAGCCTTGGCCACCCGCGAAGTCACGGCTTTCTCCGAGACATCGACCATATGGGCGTCGCCTTCGGCATCGAAATGGGTGAGCGCCATTACATCCCTCCGGGAACGAGCGGGTTGGCGAGCAGATCGCGGGTGGCCTGTTCGACATCTTGCTGGCGCATCAGGCTTTCGCCGATGAGGAAGCAACGCGCGCCGTAGACAGCCATATCGGCGAGGTCCGCGGGGGTGTAGAGGCCGGATTCACAGACCAGCATACGGTCGTGAGGGACGGCCTCCGACAGTTGACGCGTCACATCAAGAGAGGTCTCGAAGGTATTGAGATTGCGGTTATTAATCCCGATCATGCGGCTGCTGAGCTTTTCGGCCCGGGCCAGTTCCTCCGCGTCATGAACCTCAATCAGCGCGTCCATGCCCCATTCATCTGCCGCTTGCTCAAGTTCCGCGGCCTGCGCGTCAGAGACGGAGGCCATTATGATCAGGATGCAGTCGGCACCAAGGCTGCGCGCTTCGGCGACCTGATAGGGATCGTAAAGGAAATCCTTGCGCAGTACCGGTAGATCGCATTCGGCGCGGGCTTCGACGAGGAATTCCTTCGCGCCCTGAAAACTCGGGGTGTCGGTGAGGACCGAGAGGCAGGTCGCGCCGCCTGCGGCATAGGCGCGGGCGAGGGCGGCGGGTTCGAAATCTTCGCGGATCAAACCTTTGGAGGGGCTGGCTTTTTTGATCTCGGCGATCAGGCCATAGCCTTCGCGGGAGGCTTTGTGCAAGCTCTGCGCGAAGGGGCGGACCGGCGGGGCCGCGCGGGCCGCAGCTTCGACCTCTGCCTGCGATTTTTCGGCCTTGGCAGCGGCAATTTCGTCCAGCTTGTAGGCTTTGATTTTTTCAAGAATTGTGGCGGTCATGGCTTCCTCACGGCTTTGTCCAATGTATGCCGGGCTTGCCTTGGCCCTGCAACCAGTCATTCACGCGGCTGAAGGGGCGTGAGCCGAAGAAGCCGCGCCTTGCCGATAGCGGTGAGGGGTGCGGCGTCTCTATCTTGAGGTTGCGCGCCGGATCGACCTCTGCCGCCGCCTTTTGCGCATGCCCCCCCCAAAGCAAGTAGGCGCGAGGGCGATCAGAAAGACGGTTGAGCACCTGAGCGGTTAACCTTTGCCATCCGAGCCTCGCATGCCCATGCGCGCAGCCCGCCGGAACGGTCAGCACGTTGTTGAGCAGCAGAACCCCTTGATCGGCCCAGAACCGCAGGTCCGGGTCTTGCGGAGATGCGCCAAGATCGGCGTCTAACTCCTTGAAGATATTGACAAGGGAGCGGGGAATGGGGCGCACATCCGGCTCGGCCGAAAAGGCATAGCCATGGGCGTGGCCGGGTGTCGGATAGGGGTCTTGGCCAAGGATCACCACCTCCACAGCCGCTGGTTGCAGATGCTCAAGTGCGGCGAATATCTGCGGGGCGGGCGGTAGGACCACCCTCGTTTCCGCGGCAAGCTGCTCGGCGATACGCGGCCAATCCTCGGCAAAAAAGGGCAGCTCGGCCCATGCGTCAAGGGCGCTGAGGCTCGGCGGGGTCATGCCGACTGGCTGATCCGCGCCACTTTTTCGATCCGGTCACGCGCCGCGCCGCTGTCGATGCTTTCGCGGGCCATCTCGACGCCGGTTTTCAGATCCGGGGCCACGTCGGCCACCACCAAAGCAGAGGCCGCGTTCAGCAACACCGCGTCGCAGTAGCCTGATGGAACCCCGTCCAGGAGCGCCTTAAAATGTTTGGTGTTTTCGGCGGGCTCACCCCCGGCGATGGCTTCGAACGGATGGACCGGCAGGCCCGCGTCTTCGGGGTGCAATTCGCGCAGGTTGACGACACCGTCTTCCAGTGCTGCGACCCAGCTGACACCGGTGATGGTCAGCTCATCCGTGCCATCGGAGCCGTGCACCAGCCATGCTTTTTCCGAACCAAGTTGTTTCAGCGTCAGCGCCATCGGTTCAATCAGATCGCGGGTATAGGCGCCGGTCAGCTGCCGTTTGACCCCTGCCGGATTGGTCAGCGGCCCGAGGATGTTAAAGATCGTGCGGGTGCCAAGTTCGGACCGGGTCGGCATGACATGGGCGACGGCGGGGTGGTGCATGGGCGCCATCATGAAACCGATACCGGCCTCGGCCAATTCACGCTCGACCACCGCGGGGCCGACCATGACGTTGATCCCGAGTTGCGACAGCGCGTCGGAAGCACCTGATTTCGAGCTGAGGTTGCGGTTGCCATGTTTCGCCACGACAGCGCCTGCGCCCGCAGCCACGAAGGCGGCGGCGGTCGAGATGTTTAGCGTGCCCTTGCCGTCACCGCCGGTGCCAACGATGTCGATCGCGCCTTCGGGCCCGCGGACGGCGTTGCATTTGCTGCGCATGACCTGTGCCGCGGCGGCATATTCGGTGACCGTTTCGCCGCGTGTGCGCAGCGCCATGAGGAACCCGCCGATCTGGCTGGGGGTCGCTTCGCCCTCGAACAGGATTTCAAAGGCCTCAATGGCCTGATCCGAGGTCAGCGGCCCGTTCGCGGCGGCATCAAGCAGGGGTTTCAGCGCGCTACTCATGCCGGGACCTTCATCTCGTTCAGGAAGTTTTGCAGCAGGGCGTGGCCATGCTCGGACCGGATCGATTCCGGGTGGAATTGCACGCCGTGTAGCGGCAACTCGCGGTGTTGCAGGCCCATGATGGTGCCATCTTCAAGCGCTGCGGTAATCTCAAGGCAATCGGGCAGGCTCGCGCGTTCGACCACCAGCGAGTGATAGCGCGTGGCCCCGAAGGGCGAGGGGAGCCCGGCGAAAACGCCACGCCCGTCGTGCTGCATCTGGCCCAGTTTACCATGCACGATATCATCCGCGCGCACGACCTTACCGCCGAAGGCTTGGCCAAGCGTTTGATGGCCAAGACAGACCCCCAGAAGCGGCACGCGCGCGGCAGCAGCGGCATGGGTCAGCTCTAGGCAAATTCCCGCTTGGTCGGGGTCGCAGGGGCCGGGAGACAGCAGGATACCGGCGGGGTTCATGGCCATCGCTTCGTCCACGCTGAGCGCATCGTTGCGGTGCACCTGCACATCCGCCCCGAGGCTGCCCAGATAGTGGACCAAGTTATAGGTAAAGCTGTCGTAGTTATCGATGAGCAGCAGCACAGGCAGGCATTTCTTTGTATTAGGACTGGAGAAACCGCGCCGGAGCGCGGTATAGGTTTTCGCATACATGTTCAGGCTTGAACCCCATCGTCAAGAGTTTGGGGCAAGCCAATTGAGGGGAACGCCGGGCTTTCTGGCCATGGCGCAGACAGCAGGAGTAGCGCAGATGGCACGCGGAGTTCTGAGCGGGCTGATTTGGGGCGGTGTGGCAAGCATCGGTGTGGCCGGTGCGGTGTCGCTGATGATGCCTTTGCCGCTGCCGCCGCAGGTGGGCGATGCGCCCGGATCTGGCCCTGCGCCAGCGCGGATCAACGTGACGGATGCGGGCGAGCAGGGGCGCAGCCGCGATACCGCGCCGGTGTTGAACGCCCCCGCACCGCGCGCGGATGTGCCGCAGCAAGACAGCCTCGCCGCGCTTGACCCAGACACACAGAGCTCGGCCAGCCTGCCAGAGACTGGCGGTGCCGAAGGGCTCAGCACCCCCGCGGCCCCCGAGGGGCAGACGCCGATGTCCCCGGGCGCGGAAGAGCCGGTCATGCCCAATCCGCAGGCCACAGCGCCAGATGCACCGCCCGCGGCGGATGAGCTTTCGATCAGCACCGAACCCGCGCAGCCGCCCGCGCCGGATGTGGCGGATATTGAAGGGGCCTTTGACGCGCCGCAGGGCATGGCCGCGCCGGAGGTCGAAGAGGAGGAGGCGATCACCCTGCCTGCGGAGGAGGTTGTGATCGAAGAGCCGGAGGCTGAAGCCGGAGCGACCGAAGACGTGCCTCGCGGTGAGGGGGAGGCCGCTGAGGCAGACCTGTCTTCCCCGGTGCCTGAGCCGGAGAGCATCGAGGGGGCGAGCCCCGCGCCGCTGGAAGAGGCGGAGGTTGCCGAAGCCACCCCAGAGCCCGCTGAAACTGAAGCCGATAGCCGCCCGGCCATCGGTACACCAGCGACCAGCCTGACCGACCGAGACACAGGCGTCGTGATCAACCGCCCCGGCGCAGAGGTGGCGGCAGAGCCCGCTGAAGCTGACGCAATCGTGAACGAAGACCCGCGCCCCGTGGTGGTCAACAGCCTCGCCGTGGACCTGCCCGAGGGCAAGCCGCTAATGAGCGTGGTTCTGATCGACGATGGCACCTCGGTCACCGCAGGCAGCGCCGGGCTGGCCGCATTGCGCAGCTTTCCCTATCCGCTGAGTTTCGCCGTAGATAGCACCTTGCCGGATGCCGCCGAGCGGGTGGAAACCTACCGCGAGGCTGGGTTCGAGGTCTTGGCCATGGTCGACCTGCCGCAGGGCGCGCAGCCCAGCGATGCCGAGACTACATTTGGCGCCACGCTCGACCAGATTGGCCCGGTGGTGGGGGTGTTGGAAGGCACCGAGAGCGGCTTCCAAGGCAGCCGTGCGCTGGCCGATCAGGTGACCGATATCCTCGCGCAATCCGGCCACGGGCTGGTGACGCAGGACAAGGGGCTGAACACCATGCCCAAGCTGGCCCGCAAGGTGGGTGTGGCTGCCGATCCGGTGTTTCGCGATTTTGACAGCAAGGATCAATCCGCGCGGGTGATCCGGCGTTTTCTGGATCAAGCGGCATTCAAAGCGGGGCAGGAGGGCGCGGTGATCATGCTGGGCCGCCTGCGGCCCGATACCGTCTCTGCCCTGCTGCTCTGGGGGCTGCAAGACCGCGCGAGCGATGTGGCTTTGGTCCCGATCTCGGCGGTGCTGCTGCGCGAGGAGTGACCCCGCGCGGGGCGCGCCGTGGCGCTAGATAATCTCGTCCTCGTCGAAGAGCGGGTCTTCCTCCAACTGGCTGGCGAGTTCATCTACCGTCGCCTCCGCCGCGCGGGGGCTAAGTTTGGCAAGGTGAAAGACCGCATCGCCCTCGTTGACGATGGGCAGCATCGCCCGCCCGATCAGGATGCCGGGCGCATCGGCCAGAAGCTCGGCCTCCTCCTTGCCGAAAGGGTCTGAGACAATGGCCAGAAGATCGCCCTCCGCGACGGTTTCCCCCTCGGCCCGGAAGGTGCGCAGCAGGCCGCCTGCGGGCGCGCGCAGCCAATGGGAAGCGGTGCAGATATAGGGCGCGCTGCGGGCGCGAGCGATGCCCTTTGCGGGCAGCATGTCTTGCCCGCGCATGACGCGCAGGATGCCCGCGAGACCCGCACGCACGGCCATCTCGTCAAAGCGCAGCCCTTCGCCCGCCTCGTATAGCAGGATCGGTGTGCCTTGTTTCGCGGCGACCGCGCGCAGCGACCCGTCGCGCAGGGGGGAGGTCAGCACCACCGGCGCGCCGAAATCCAGTGCCATTTTCTGGGTCACCTTATCCGCCGGAGAGACGCGCACCTGCGGCAGGTTCGTACGGTGGATCGCTGCCGAATGCAGATCGACGCCAAAGTCGCAGCGCAGCACCACCTCTTGCAGAAAGATATGCGCCAGCCGCGCGCCGAGGCTGCCGGTGGGCGAGCCGGGGAAGCAGCGGTTCAGATCACGGCGGTCGGGCAGGTAGCGCGAGCGGTTCAGGAAACCGAAGGAGTTCACCACCGGCACCACGATCAGCGTGCCGCGCAGCGCGGAAAGCTGCGGCGCGCGCAACAGGCGGCGCAGGATCTCCACGCCGATCACCTCATCCCCATGCACCGCCGCTGAGACGAACATCGTCGGCCCGGGCCGTTTGCCGTGGAAGATTTCCAGCGACAGATGCACCGGCGTGTGGTCCGGCAGGATCGAGACGGGCAGATCAACGGCAAGGCTGCTGCCGGGGGCGACGGAATGCCCCGCGATCTGGAAGGGCGCGCGGGGGGCCATGGTCAGCCGTTGCCCTTGCCGCCGAAACGCGATGCATCCGCAGCCGCGCGGCGGATTGCGCCGGATTTATGCACAGTCTCCATGAACTCGGCCTCGGGGTCGCTGTCATAGACCACGCCACCGCCTGCTTGGATATAGAGCGTCTCGTCCTTCACCACGGCGGTGCGCAGGGCGATGCACATGTCCATGTCGCCGCCCGCGCTGAAATAGCCCACGCCGCCGCCATAGACGCCGCGTTTCTCGGGTTCCAATTCGTCGATGATCTCCATCGCGCGGACCTTTGGCGCGCCGGAAACGGTGCCCGCGGGCATCCCGGCAAAAAAGGCGTCGAGCGCATCCTTGCCCTCTTTCAACTCGCCCACCACGTTGGAGACGATGTGCATGACGTGGCTGTAACGCTCCACGATGAACTCTTCCGTCGGGCGCACGCTACCAATCTTAGCAACCCGGCCCACGTCGTTGCGGCCCAGATCCAGAAGCATCAGGTGTTCTGCCAACTCCTTGGGGTCGCTGAGCAAATCGGCTTCCAGCGCGCGATCTTCTACCGGGGTCGCGCCGCGCTTGCGGGTGCCTGCAATGGGGCGAATGGTCACTTCGTTGCCGAAGACCCGGACAAGGATCTCGGGGCTGGCGCCCACCACATGGAAACCGCCGAAGTTGAAATAGAACATGAAGGGCGAGGGGTTGGTGCGCCGCAGGCTGCGGTAGAGCGCGAAGGGCGGCTGGGTGAAACCCTGGGCCCACCGCTGGCTTGGCACCACCTGAAAGATATCGCCCGCCTTGATATAGTCGCGCGCCTTCTCCACGGCGGATTTATAGCCCTCGCGGGTGAAATTGCTGACCGGCTCCGGCGCGTCTTCGGCCTCTCCCAAATCGCGGGAGGTCTGCGGCATGGCGCGTTCCAGATCGCGCACGGCGTCCATCACCCGCTCGGCGGCTTGGGCATAGGCCGCGCGGGCGGTTTGGCCCTCGGACACCCAAGCGGGGGAGACAATGGTGACCTCGCCTTTCACCCCGTCGAGCACAGCGACGACCGAAGGGCGTACCATCACCGCGTCGGGCAGGCCCAGAGGGTCGGGGTTCACATTGGGCAGATGTTCCACCAGCCGGATCATGTCATAGCCGAGGTAGCCAAAAAGCCCGGCGGCGGCTTGCGGCAGATCGTCGGGCAGGGTGATCCGCGATTCCGCGATCACGTCGCGCAGACGGTCGAGCGGGTCACCGGGCATATCCTTGAAGGCGTCGGCATCATAGCGCGCCGCACGGTTCAGCGCAGAGGTCTCGCCCCGGCAGCGCCAGATCAGGTCGGGCTTCATGCCGATGATCGAATACCGCCCGCGCACATCGCCGCCGGTGACGGATTCCAGCACAAAGGCGTTCTCCGCCGCGCCGGTGAGTTTCAGCATCAAGGACACAGGCGTGTCGAGATCGGCGGCAAGGCGGGTGTAGACGATCTGATTCTCGCCCGCCTCATAGGCGCGGGCGAAACTATCGAAATCCGGGGTCAGGGCCATCAAAATTGCCTATCAGGGAAAGTTCACATGCACGGCATTGATCGCGCGCTGGTCGATCTGGGGATCGGCGTCGCGCATGACGGCATTGCTGTAGATATCGAAAAGACCTTGGGCCAGCGCCTGATCCAACTGCTGCGAAAGGCGGTCCATCAGCGCTTGGGTCTGGTCGTCTTCGCCCGCCGGTGTCACGGCATCAAGGCGCAGAACCACGACGCTATCGCCCGCAGGCAGGACGGCCACGCCGCCTTCGTCGAGGTCAAAGACCTGATCCATGAAATCGTCCGGCGTGCCGTCGACATAGGAGCTGCGGGTCAGCCCTTCGCCAAGCTGGGGCGAAAGACCGGCGGCCTCAAAACCCCCTTCTTCGGCCAGCGTCTCGGTCAGGCTCTCGGCCTTTTCGGTCAGCGCCTCGACAATTTGGGCGTTGCGCCATGCGGTCTCAACGGCGTCGCGGGCCTCTTCCAAAGGTTCGGGGCGCGCGTCTTTGGTCTCATCCAGACGCATGGCAAAGATGCCGCCGTCTTCCAGTTGGTCGATCTGCGGGAAGTCATTGGCACTCAGCCCCGCAGCGGCTTCGCGGAAGGCCCCATAGGCGGCGATGCCCTCGCTGCTGTCTTGGGTCCAGTCGATGGTGCCAAGGCGCATCTTGGTCTCTTGGGCCAAGTCTTCGAGCGTGGCACCCCCGGCAAGCTGGTCGTCAATCTCTTGCGCGCGGGCTTCGACAGCGCGGGTGGCGCGAGAGATGGCAAGGGTCTCTTCCAGCACGTCACGGGCCTCTTCGAAAGGCACATGCTGCGCGGGAAGGATGGCGTTCACACGGAACAGGGCCGGCCCGAGCGAGCTGGGCAGCGGGCCTACGATATCACCGCTTTCGGCGGCAAAGACCGCATCGCCTGCATCATCAAGATCGGATTTCGCGACATCGCCGAGATCGACATCCGCCAAGGCCAGGCCGCGCTCTTCGACCAGTGCCTCGAAAGTGGTGCCATCGACCTCAAGCGCTGCGGCGGCGCGGTCTGCGGCCTCCTGATCGGCAAAGACCAGACGTTCGACCAAACGCCGCTCGGGCTGGTCGTATTCGTCGCTGCGGGCGTCATATTCGGCGCGCAGTTCTTCTTCGGGCACTTCGACTTCGTCCAGCAGGTCTTCGGGGGCGAGCCAAGCGTAGGTGATGCTTTTGCTGGCGGGCAGCATGAAGTCATCGGTGTTGGCGTCGTAATAGGCGCGCAATTCGTCTTCGGTGGCGGCGGGCAGGGGCGCGTCGAGGTCATCTTCGCTCAGTCGGGCCCATGTGAAGCTGCGCTCTTCGGCAACGTAATCGACCAGCGTGCGGGCATAGGTGTCGGGCATGGAGACGCCGCCCAGAATGGCGCGTTGCAGCAGGCTACGCGCGGCTTCTTCGCGGATCGAGCGTTCGAACTCGGCCTCGCTCATCCCGCTTTGCTGAAGGGCAAAGCGGTAACCTTCGCGGTCAAAGTTGCCGTCGATCCCTTGGAAGGCCGAGATTGCCACGATCTCATCGCGCAGGGTGGCGTCACCGATGGAGATGCCCATTTCGTCGGCTTCGTGGTCCAGCGCGCGGTTGCGCACGATCCGTTGCAGCACGGCGCGGTCCAGCCCCATCTCTTGGGCGCGGGCGAAGGGGAGGCTCTCTCCCGTTTGCGCTTCGATCGCGCGGATTTCCTGCTGCAACTGACGGGCATATTGATCGACCGAGATCGACTTGTCGCCCACGGTGCCGATGCTGCGCAGATTGCCGCTGAGGTTGATCGCGCCAAAGCCGCCCAGACCCAAGATCAGAAGGGCCATCAAGGCCCAGACGGCGGTTTTCGAAAAGCTGAAGCCCTTTTTGGCCATGACACGGTCCCTCGTTGATTTCGGACCTGTCTATGCGTTGCGTGGCAGGGCTGCAAGCCTGTCGAAAAGCACCTTTAGACCGGCGGCGTCGAGGTTGGCAAAGGCGATGCGCAACTGGCTTTCGCCGCGGGCGTCGCCCTCGGGCTGGAACATCGTGCCGGGCAGGCAGAGCACGCCTGCGTCGCGCACCAGATCGCGCGCCAGATCAGCCGAAGAAACGCTGAAAGGGTGGCGCATATAGGCGAAGTAGCCGCCCAGCCCCAGAAGCTCCCAGCCCAGCGGTTCAAGCCGGGGCATCAGGTCGGCAATGGCGGCGCGGCGGGTGAGGATTTCCTCGCGTTCTTCGGCGAGCCATGCGCTGAGGTTCTGCATCCCCCAAAGCGCGCCGTGCTGGCCGATCTGCGCGGGGCAGATGGCGACAGTATCGAGGAACTTCTCGACCTCGGCCAACCGTGCGCGGCTGGCGATCAGCGCGCCGACGCGGTGGCCGGTCAGGCGGTAGGCCTTGGAGAAAGAATAGAGGTGAATGAGCGTGTCATGCCAATCGGGGTCGCGGAACAGCGCGTGTGGCGCGCCGGGGCGGCTGTGGAAGTCGCGGTAGGTCTCGTCAAGGATCAGCGCGATGCCGTGGCGGCGGGCCAGTTCGAAAAATTCCTGCACGAGGGCGGCGGGATATTCCACGCCGCCGGGATTGTTCGGCGTGACCAGCGCGATGGCCCGGGTGCGCGGGGTGATGGCTGCTGCGGCTTTTTCGGGGTCGGGCAGCATGTCGGCCTCGACGGGCAGTGGCACCGCCGTGACGCCGCTCATGTCGAGCCACATCTTGTGATTGAAGTACCACGGCGTCGGGATGATGACCTCATCGCCCTCACCGCAGAGCGTGGCGATGGCGGCGGCGAAAGCCTGGTTGCAGCCGGAGGTGATGCAGACCTGTTCGTCGGTCACCACGCCTGCGTATTTCTCAGCCGTCTGCCGCGCCAGTTCGGCGCGCAGTTCCGGCAGGCCCAGCACGGGGCCGTAGAGATGCGCCTCGTCGTTGTTCAGCGTGACCTCGGCCATCGCCCGGCGCAGCCTTTCGGGGGGCGGATCGACGGGGGCGGCTTGGCTCACGTTAATAAGCGGGCGGTCGGGCGGGAAGTCGACGCCATCGAGCCAGCGCCGCGCCTCCATCACCGGGGGGAAGAACGTGGTGGCGGTGCGCGGAAGCGTCATGGGGGTATCCGGTCAGATAGGGGCAGGGCAGGTGGCGCGGAGCTGGTCAGTCCTTGCCGCGGTAGGGTTCGACATATTGCAGGGCCATGTCCCACGGGAAGAAAATCCATGTGTCCTGACTTACGCCGGTGATGAAGGTATCGACCTGCGGCTCGCCCTCGGGCTTGGCATAGACGGTGGCGAAATGCGCCTGCGGGTAAAGCTCGCGCACCAGTTCGATGGTTTTGCCGCTGTCGACAAGGTCGTCGACGATCAGGATGCCGGTGCCGTCGCCCATCATCTCGGCATCGGGGGATTTCAGCACCTTCGCCTCGCGGCGCTGGTCGGCGGCCCCGCCGCCCGAATGGTAGGACATGACCGAGATCGTGTCGACGGTGCGGATGTCGAGTTCGCGCGCGACGATCATCGCGGGCGCCATGCCGCCGCGGGTGATCGCCACCACGGCACGCCAAGCGCCATCGTCGGGGCCCAGACCGTCAAGCCGCCACGCCAGCGCGCGGCTGTCGCGGTGGATCTGATCCCAGGAGATGTGAAAGCCCTTTTCATGGGGCAGGCGCGAGGCGTCCTTGGATTTGGTCATGGTGGTCCTTTGCAGCAGCTGGCGCGGGCACCCGCGCGAATTGATTTGGGCGGCTTATTCCTTGGACATGTCGGGCGCGTCAACCGCCTTCATACCGACGACGTGATAGCCCGCGTCCACATGCAGGTTCTCGCCCGTGGTGCCGCTGCCCAGATCCGACAGCAGGAACAGCGCGGCCTTGCCCACGTCCTCGGTGGTGACGTTGCGGCGCAGGGGCGAGTTGTACTCGTTCCATTTCATGATGTAGCGGAAGTCGCCGATGCCGGAGGCCGCCAGCGTCTTGATCGGCCCCGCCGAGATCGCGTTGACGCGGATGCCGTCCTTGCCCAGATCCTCGGCGAGGTATTTAACACTCGCCTCCAGCGCCGCCTTGGCCACGCCCATGACGTTATAATGCGGCATCACCTTCTCGGCGCCGTAGTAGGTCAGCGTCAGCGCGCTGGCACCGGGCGACATCATCTTCTCGGCGCGCTGCATCACGGCGGTGAAGGAGTAGACCGAGATGTCCATCGACATGGCGAAATTGCCGCGGCTGGTGTCAACATAGCGACCGCGCAGCTCGCCCTTGTCGGAGAAGCCGATGGCATGAACGATGAAATCCAGCTCACCCCAACGTTCTTTCAGGCTTTCGAAAAGCGCGTCGATCGATGCTTCATCGCCCACGTCGCAGGGCAAGACGATGTCGCTGCCAAGCTGCTCGGCCAGCGGGCCTACGCGTTTCTTCAGCGCTTCGCCTTGGTAGGAAAAAGCAAGCTCCGCCCCCGCATCGGCCAGCGCCTTGGCCACGCCCCATGCGATGGATTTGTCATTCGCCAGCCCCATGATGAGCCCGCGCTTGCCCTGCATCAGTTCGTTTCCCATTCCGCCGCCTTGTCTATGTTCTTGTCTATGTTCCGTTGAGGTTGTCTTGGTCTAGGCGATTGCAGCGCTACCATCAAGACTGCACAGGCGCCTTCACCCCCGAGATTTGCCATAAGATCGGCGGCTAACTGTCGGAAATCGGGTGAGGTTGTCCTTTGAGTTGCCGATTGTTAACAAATGCCATACCGAAGAGATCGGACCCCGGCGTAGAACCGGTGACAGGCAAAGCACTCTGAAGGAGATGCCGAATGGAGACGCGGACTGGTATTTTTGCGGGGGATGATCCCTTTGCAATTGCGCAGCGTTGGCTTTCCGAAGCAGAGGCGACCGAGCCTAATGATCCCAATGCCATCGCGCTCAGCACGGTAGATTCGCAAGGTCTGCCCAACGCCCGCATGGTGCTGCTGAAAGAGATCGAGCCGGAGGCTTTTGTCTTTTATACCAATTACGAAAGCCAGAAGGCGCAGGAACTGGACGGCGCGGGCAAGGCGGCCTTTGTCATGCATTGGAAATCCCTGCGCCGCCAGCTGCGGGTGCGCGGCTTGATCAGCCGAGAGGACGGGCCGCAGGCAGATGCCTATTACGCCTCGCGCTCGCTCAAGAGCCGTCTGGGGGCTTGGGCCTCGCGTCAATCGCAGCCGCTCTCGGGCCGCGCTGCGCTGATGGCCGAGGTGGCCAAGGTGACCGCGCAAAAGGGGGTGAACCCTGAGCGCCCCCCGTTCTGGGGCGGCTACCGGATCACCCCGCTGGAAATCGAATTCTGGGCCGATGGCGAGTTTCGCCTGCATGACCGTTTCCAATGGCGGCGCGCAGATGTCGCGGCACCCTGGGCCGTGACCCGGCTCAACCCCTGATCTGACGGCGCGATACCCCATGAAAGATGTGTCTGAAACCCAAGCGGAACCAGCGGCGATAGATGACCCCCTCGAAGGCGTGGTCAAATGGTTCGACCCGGTCAAGGGCTTCGGCTTTGTCGTTGCGGATGCGGGCGGGGCGGACATCCTGCTGCACGTCAATGTCCTGCGCAATTACGGCCAAAGCTCTGTCGCGGATGGGGCGCGGGTGGCGGTGCGGGTGCAACAGACCGAGCGCGGGGCGCAGGCGGTCGAAGTGCTTTCCGTCGAGGCGCCCAGTGAACTCCCCACCGCCGTGGTGGAATTCGCCGGTTTCGACCCTGAGCAACTGGCCACCGCCGAATTTGAGCCCGCCCGTGTCAAATGGTTCGACAAGGCCAAGGGATTCGGGTTTGCAAATGTCTTTGGCTGCGCGGAAGATGTGTTTTTACATATCGACGTGCTGCGCCAATCCGGACTTTGTGATTTGCAACCGGGCGAAGCACTCGCCATGCGTGTGATTGTTGGCGATCGGGGCCATCTGGCGGCGGAGGTAAGCTCATGGGACGCGGTGATAGACGGCTAAAGATCAGGCGACTGGCAAGGCATATGGCAGGGGCGGCACTGGCTGGCTTGCTGCTGACCGGCGCGGCGGTGGCCGAGGTTTGCCGTGTCGATTCCGTGACGCTCCGCGGGGAGTGGGGCAAGGCCCGCTTCTCTGTCGAAGTGGCCGATGACACGGCGGAACGCGCCAAGGGGCTGATGCATCGGCGTTCGCTGCCGCTGAGCGCGGGCATGCTCTTTATCTACGAAAGACCTCAGCCCCTGAATTTCTGGATGCGCAACACGTTGATCCCACTGGACCTGCTGTTCATCGACGAAAGGGGCGTGGTGCAGAAGATCCACCACTCCGCCAAACCGTTGGACGAAACACCGATCCCGGGCGGCGACGATTTGCTGTCGGTGCTGGAGATTAACGGCGGTTTGTCAAAACGCCTCGGCATCACCGAAGGCAGCGAAATCCGCCATCCGGCCTTTGCCGGGAACGCTCCGGCTTGGCCCTGCTAAAGACTTCGCGGATTTTCCGATTTTAAGGTCAATCGGGGCTTTTCAATTGGTGGGCTTATGGCTAAAGAAGCCCCAGTCGGAGCGTGGCGCAGCCTGGTAGCGCACCTGTTTTGGGTACAGGGGGTCGGAGGTTCGAATCCTCTCGCTCCGACCACTTTCTTCCAACATCGCTGATGTAGCGCTTCCCGCTTTGGCTGAGGTGCGCCCGTTGTCCTATCCTCATTCTGCACAAGATATAGTAGCTACCGCCGCCGTATTGGCAGGTTTGCGCCTGTGCGCGCCGAGATCGTGATGATTCTGCCGCGGTTTTAGACGCGGACATGGGGCAGGGGGCTTGGGCCGAGTGATCGTGGCACAGGGTTCACTTTCGGCGGCCTGTCGCCCGGCGGGCGGTCTTGGGCTGTGGATGAATTCAACCAATCTCTCAAACACCTCCGCTAACCCGGCCCCGGCAATGGATTATTTCAAAGCCGCCCACCAATCGGGCTTGCGGGTATCTTTGGGGATATCCTGAGGCTGAATCACTGGGGTAGGGCGCGCGGCAAATCGGGGGGCTTCGGTCAACTGCCCGCCCCGAAATAATTCCGAAAAAAACCGTTGACCAAATAGTGCGATCTACGTCAGTTTGTGGGGGTCAAGTAAAGCGCCACAATATGTTGTGGTTAACGCAACAGGGCGCTTGGGCGGCGGGGACAGAGTATAGAGCCAGTGTTTTAATCGGTTTCGGGCCGCTTGCGTCAGCAGGTGGCGCGGGGAAGCTTTGTTCAAACTGCCAGCACATAGGGGTGAGACGGCCTGCCGTGGGCATGTCGGCTCAGGATTTTGAGAGTTTGAAAAAGGGCAGCGATGATGAAGATTGAACGGAATTTCACCAAGGCCGGGCAGGATGCCTATGCGGATTTGGACTTTGTCACCACGGTGTCAGAGATCCGCAACCCTGACGGTTCGGTGGTGTTCAAGCTCGACAACGTCGAAGTCCCCAAATCCTGGAGCCAGGTCGCCAGCGACGTGATCGCGCAGAAGTATTTCCGCAAGGCGGGCGTGCCCAGCAAGACCCGCAAGGTCAAGGAAAAGGACGTGCCTGAGTTCCTGTGGCGCTCCGAGCCCGCCGAGGGTGCCGAGATGGGCGGTGAGACTTCCTCCAAGCAGGTCTTCGACCGTCTGGCGGGCGCTTGGGCCTATTGGGGCTGGAAGGGCGGCTATTTCACCACCGAGGAAGACGCCCGCGCCTATTACGATGAGATGCGCCACATGCTTGCCAGCCAACGCGCGGCCCCCAACAGCCCGCAGTGGTTCAACACCGGTCTGCACTGGGCCTATGGCATCGACGGTCCGGCTCAGGGGCATTACTACGTCGACTACAAGACCGGCAAAATGACCCGGTCGAAATCCTCCTATGAGCACCCGCAGCCGCATGCCTGCTTCATCCAGTCCGTGGGCGACGATCTGGTAGGCGATGGCGGCATCATGGACCTCTGGGTTCGCGAGGCGCGACTGTTCAAATACGGCTCGGGCACGGGCACCAACTTTTCATCGCTCCGCGGAGAGGGCGAGAAGCTGTCGGGCGGCGGCAAGTCGTCGGGTTTGATGGGGTTCCTCAAGATCGGGGACCGCGCCGCTGGCGCCATCAAATCCGGCGGCACCACCCGCCGCGCGGCCAAGATGGTGATCGTCGACGCCGACCACCCCGATATCGAGGATTTCATCAACTGGAAGGTACTCGAAGAGCAGAAGGTGGCCTCCATCGTCGCCGGCTCTAAGATGCACGAGCAGAAGCTTAACCTTTTGTTCGACGCGATCAAGGCATGGGACGGGGCCGAGGCGGATGCCTATGACCCCGCCAAGAACGCCGCGCTGAAACAGGCGATCCGCGAGGCCAAGAAGGTCGCGATCCCGGAGACTTACGTCAAGCGCGTGCTGGACTATGCCAAGCAGGGCCACACCGGCATCGAGTTCCCGACCTATGACACCGACTGGGATAGCGAGGCCTACAACTCCGTCTCGGGCCAGAACTCCAACAACTCGATCCGCGTCACCAACGCCTTTTTGAAGGCGGTCGAGAAGGATGTCGATTGGGAGTTGATCAGCCGCACCGAGAACCGGGTGGTCAAGACCGTCCGCGCCCGTGACCTCTGGGACCAGGTCGGCCATGCCGCATGGGCCTGCGCCGATCCGGGCATCCAGTACCACGACACCGTGAACGACTGGCACACCTGCCCCGAAGACGGGGCGATCCGCGGCTCGAACCCCTGTTCGGAGTATATGTTCCTCGACGACACGGCCTGCAACTTGGCTTCGATGAACCTGCTGACCTTCCTCAAGGACGGTGTCTTTCAGGTCGAGGACTACATGCACGCCTCGCGCCTCTGGACCGTGACACTGGAGATCAGCGTGATGATGGCGCAGTTCCCCTCCAAGGAAATCGCGCAGCGGTCTTACGACTTCCGCACGCTGGGTCTGGGTTATGCCAACATCGGCGGCTTGCTGATGAACATGGGCTATTCCTATGACAGCGACGAGGGCCGCGCTTTGGGCGGTGCGCTGACCGCGATCATGACCGGCGTGGCCTATGCGACCTCCGCCGAGATGGCGGGCGAATTGGGCGCCTTCCCGGGCTATGCCAAGAACGCCGAGCACATGCTCCGCGTCATCCGCAACCACCGCACCGCCGCCTATGGGCAAGCGGACGGCTATGAGCAGCTGTCGGTCAAACCGGTGCGGCTGGATCACGCCAATTGCCCGCAGGCAGGGCTGGTCGACATCGCCAAATCCTGCTGGGACGAGGCGCTGAAACTGGGCGAAGCCCATGGCTACCGCAACGCGCAAACTTCGGTCATCGCGCCCACCGGCACCATCGGTCTGGTCATGGACTGCGACACCACCGGCATTGAGCCCGACTTCGCGCTGGTGAAGTTCAAGAAGCTTGCCGGAGGTGGATACTTCAAGATCATCAACCAATCCGTCCCTGCCGCGCTGGAAAAACTCGGCTACGGGTCGGCCCAGATCGAAGAGATCGTCAGCTATGCCGTCGGCCACGGCACCATCGGCAATGCGCCTGCGATCAACCATACCACGCTGGCAGGGCACGGCTTTGGCGCCAATGAATTGGCCAAGATCGACGCCGCGCTAAAGCAGGCCTTCGACATCCGCTTTGTCTTCAACCAATGGACGCTGGGCGAAGCCTTCTGCACGCAGGTGCTGGGCATTCCGACCGAAAAGCTGAACGACCCGACCTTTGATCTGCTCCGCTCCCTCGGCTTCAGCAAGGCCGATATCGAAGCGGCCAATGACCATGTCTGCGGCACCATGACGCTGGAAGGCGCGCCGCATCTGCGCGAGGAGCATTATGGCATCTTCGACTGCGCCAACCCCTGCGGTAAGAAGGGCAAACGCTATCTCTCGGTCAACAGCCACATCCACATGATGGCAGCGGCGCAGAGCTTCATCTCGGGGGCGATCTCCAAGACGATCAACATGCCCAATGACGCGACGATCGAGGATTGCCAGAAGGCTTACGAGCTCAGCTGGTCGCTCGGGATCAAGGCCAATGCGCTCTACCGCGACGGTTCGAAACTGAGCCAACCACTGGCCGCGGCCCTCGTGGAGGATGACGAGGACGCCGCCGAGACGCTGGAAAGCGGCAACACCCATGAGAAGGCCGCCGTGCTGGCTGAAAAGATCGTTGAGAAGGTGATCGTCAAAGAGATCATCAAATCGCATCGCGAGAAGATGCCGCAGCGCCGCAAGGGTTATACCCAGAAGGCCAACGTGGGCGGTCACAAGGTCTACCTGCGCACCGGCGAATATGAGGACGGCAAGCTGGGCGAGATCTTCATCGACATGCACAAGGAAGGCGCGGGCTTCCGGGCGATGATGAACAACTTCGCCATCGCGGTCTCGGTCGGTCTGCAATACGGCGTTCCGCTGGAGGAATTCGTCGACGCCTTCACCTTCACCAAGTTCGAACCGGCGGGCATGGTGCAGGGCAACGACAGCATCAAACAGGCGACCTCGATCCTCGACTATGTGTTCCGTGAATTGGCGGTGAGCTACCTCGACCGCACCGATCTGGCGCATGTGAAGCCCGAGGGCGCGACCTTTGATGATCTGGGCCGGGGCGAGGAAGAAAACCTCTCGAACGTCAGCGAGTTAAGCGAGGGGGCCGCGAATAAGTCCTTGGAAGTGCTCAAGCAAATCAGCTCCACCGGCTATCTGCGCAACCGCCTTCCGCAAGAGTTGGTGGTGTTGCAAGGCGGGCAGGGCGTCGAGCCGAGCACCGCTTACGCCCCCCAAGTGAGCGGCGGCGACATGGCGGTCGCGGTGCAACCCTCGACCTCTGTCAGCACCGGGGCGGTCAGCCTCGATGCGCGGGCCAAGGCCAAGATGCAGGGCTATGAGGGCGAAGCCTGCGGTGAATGCGGCAACTACACATTGGTTCGCAACGGCACCTGTATGAAGTGCAACACCTGCGGTGGCACCTCGGGTTGTAGCTGATGAGGTGTGCCCCGAAAGGGGCGCGCAGGGGCAGGGCCGCAAGGCCCGCCCCGATGAGGCTGCCGGGGCGCCTCAGGCATGCTTGCGCGAAAGGTTAATTTCCGCACTGCGATCCAGATTACTGTCAGATTTCAAAATTTCTTACGAAATTTCGAAATTCGTCGAAAATTGACTGCGGGTTGAGAAGGTGAAAGTGGATCATTTATCAACGCTTTATGTTGGTCAGGAGCAGGAATGAACCTAGTTTTCGACATCGCTGGACAGCTTTGCGCGGCAGATCGCGTGACGATGAAGGGCAACACACTGGAGGCGGAATTCGACCGCAATGTCATCGGGGCGCTGGCCGATGCCTATGACGGTGCTCGCAGCGTGTCCGTGCTTGGTGTGCCGTCTCTGAGCGTGACCTATTCGGTTCAGGATTATCGCGAGGCCGGTGAAGCAGGGTGCAGGGCAGTGTTCTCCGTCAATAGCTCCGCGTGTTGATTGTCACTGAGAACTGACCCGGTAGCCCCATAAATTGTCACTGAGAATTGACCCATGTGAACACACTTCCC
>NZ_JBIFFU010000039.1:0-15773 GCF_043557315.1 Sulfitobacter sp. 1A12779 | reverse complement strand
GAGTGATCTGGCGGAAAAGCTGACGTGCGAACCGGAAACCGACATTCGCCACTGCGCAGCGAGTCCGGAACTTTGGGTTCATTCCTGCCATTCGCTGCGATCGCCCAGCCAAACGGCACTAAGGTTTGCAGGTCAAGGTCGCCTCTGCGGGACTTTGCTGCCGTTCGCTGCCGACGCACGGTTTCTATTGCAGTTGGGAATACCTCTTGGAGGAAGAACGGAGAGAGGACGTTCGCTGCTGTGGCGATTTGGCCTTGTTGTCGGGGATAAAGCAGCCATTCAGCATGAGTTGATTATAAGGAAATCATCGACGAAAGAGTGAGCTCTTAACCAGTCGTCAACCAGCTACGGCGGCGGTCACGATAATTTCTACACGCAGGTCGGCATCCGCCAGTTTGGCTTCTCCGCAGGCGCGTGCTGGGGCTGCGCCTGGGGGAACCCATGCGTCCCAGACCTCATTCATCGCATCGAAATTCGCCATATCTGCGAGCCAAATCGTCGCCTGCAACATATGCTCGCGCGAAGAACCCGCTTCGTGCAACAATCTGTCGACGCGACCAAGGCAGTCCTCGGTCTGTTCGACCACTGTGGTTCCGCTGCCGACTTGCCCACAGAGGTAGACAATGCCCCCGTGTTTGACGATTTTGCTCATACGTTGATTGGTGTGGATGCGTTCGATCATGATCATACTCTTTCAGGGGTCGGAAGGGGAGAAGTCGCGGGCTGGGCAGCGGTGTCGCGGCGGGTGAGATGGCGCAGGTAGCGGCGCTCAAACCCCCGGAAGGCCCATGTGATGCACAGGACAATTAGGAAATAGAGCAGGGCTGCGGTGATGAACCCTTCATAAGCGAGGTAATAGCGCCCGTTCAGCCAGCGCCCAACGCCGAGGATGTCTTGTAAGGTGATCGTGCTGGCAATGACCGAGCCGTGCAGCATGAAGATGACTTCGTTGGAATAGGCCGGGATCGCGCGGCGGAAGGCCGAGGGCAAAATGATCCGGCGCAGGCGGCTGCGGTAGGAATGGCCGGTGGCGATGGCCGCCTCGACCTCGCCGGTTGGCGTATCCGCAATGGCACCCCGCAGCAGTTCGGTCGTATAGGCGGCAGTGTTGAGCGTGAAGGCAATGAGCGCGCACCACCAAGCCGAGGACAGGATGGGGTCCCACAGGAAGCTTTCGCGGATCACCTCAAACTGGCCGACACCGTAATAGATCAGATAGGTTTGCACCAAAAGCGGCGTGCCGCGAAAGACATAGGTGTAGCCCTGCACCAAGGGGTTAAAGACCCGGTGTTTCGACGCGCGGGCAATGGCCATGGGGATCGACAGCAAGCCGCCCAACAGCAGCGACAGGAAGGTCAGGTTAAGCGTCACCCAGACGCCATAGAGGAAACGGTCAAAATTCTCAGCGATCAGGGCGATGTCGAGCGGGATATAGGTCAGCAGGTTTTCCATCATCACGCCCTCACTACGCCACGGTTGTAATGACGCTCCACCGCGCGCAACAGCAGGTCGGACACGCCAGTCAGCAGCAGGTAGATGACAAATGCTGCCGCCATGAAGGTAAAGAGCTGTCCCGTCGAACGACCGGCGGTGAAAGCGTTATAGACCAAGTCTTGAAGCCCGATGACCGAGACCAGCGCCGTGGTCTTGAGTTGCACCAGCCAGTTGTTTGTAAAGCCCGGCAAGGCAAAGCGGACCATCTGCGGCCAGATGATATGACGAAAGATCAGCGATTTGCGCATTCCACAGCTGATGCCAGCCTCGATTTGCCCGCGCGGGATGGCCATGATCGCACCGCGAAATGTTTCGGTGAAATAGGCACCAAAGATTACACCGATCGTGCCTGCACCTGCGGCGAACTGGCTGACCTCGACATAGCCCCAGAGGCCCGTAATAGCGCCGATATTATTAAGCGTCACCTGACCGCCAAAGAACACCAGCAGGATCAGCACCAGGTCCGGCACCCCGCGCACGATGGTGGTGTAGGCTCCAGCCAGTCGCTGGGCCAGACGGTTGGCGGAAAGTTTCGCCCAAGCACCGAGCAGGCCAAAGATCAAAGCGATGACCAGCGATGTGAGCGCCAGTTTGATCGTCATGATCGTGCCGTCGATCAATTGGGATTGGTATTCCAAAAGCAGGTTCATCGCGTGTTCCTCAAAGGATCATCAGGGCAGCGCATGGCCGCCCTGATGAATGGTGTAAGGCGGAAACTCACTCGCCCTCGGGACGGCCGCCGTAGATGTCGAAGGGGAAGTATGTGTCGTTGATCTCGGCATAGGTGCCATTCTCGCGGATCGCGGCAATCGCTTTGCTCAAATCTTCGCGCAATTCGTCCTCACCCTTGCGCACCGCGACGCCCACGCCTTCGCCGTAGCATTCAACGTCTGTATGATCGCCGCCGAGGAAGGCATAGTCGGTCCCTGCCTCTGCACTCAGGAAGCTTTCCTGTGCGATCAGGCTGTCAGAAAGCTGCGCGTCCACGCGGCCAAGCGCCAGATCGCGGAACACTTCGTCTTGCGAGCCATAGAGGACGATCTCGGCATCGGGGAACAACTTTTCCGCATAGCACTGATGTGTCGCGCCGCGCTGCACACCGATGCGCTTACCGGCCAGACCTTCGGGCGTGCCTTCGAAGTCGGCGTCCTTGGAGGCCACCAGACGCGCCGGGGTCTTGTAGTATTTGTCAGAGAAATCAATCTGGCGTTTGCGCTCTTCTGTGATCGACATGGAGGCCACGATGGCATCGAACTTGCGAGCTTTTAGCGCCGGGATCATGCCGTCCCATTCTTGCTCGACCAGTTCGCATTCACGTTGCATCTCGACGCAGAGTGCCTTTGCAATGTCGATGTCAAAGCCGACAAGCGTGCCGTCGGATTCCTTGGAGGAGAACGGAGGATAGGCACCTTCGACGCCGATGCGCAGCGTGTCTTGGGCAGCCAGCGGCAGGGCGACGGCGCTCAGCGCAATGGCAGCAACGCTGCTTAGGATGGTTTTACGAAACATAGGTTGGTCCTCTTTGTGGTTGGTCAGTTCATGCGCGATAGAAACGCTTGGAACTCTGGGGTTTGCGGGTTGGAAAACAGCTCTGCGGGCGGGCCTTCTTCACAGACCTCGCCCTGGTGCAGAAATACGGTTCGGGTGGATACATCGCGGGCAAAGCCCATCTCGTGTGTCACGACGAGCATGGTGCGGCCCTCTTCGGCCAGATCGCGCATAACGCTCAACACTTCGCCCACCAATTCAGGGTCCAGCGCCGACGTTGGCTCGTCAAACAGCATCACGTCAGGGTCCATCGCCAGCGCCCGGGCTATTGCCACGCGCTGCTGCTGACCGCCCGACAGATGCGCGGGGTAGTAGTCCGCCCGGTCCGACAAGCCGACCTTCGCGAGCAGTGCTTCGGCCTTTTCGCGGGCTTGCGCCTTGGGGGTTCCCTGAACGTAGAGCGGGCCTTCCATGACGTTTTCCATCACGGTCATATGTGACCAGAGGTTAAACCCCTGAAATACCATCGCCAGACGGGCGCGCATCCCTTCGACCTGTCGCAGGTCTTGCGGCACGATCTCGCCGCGGCGGTTCTGCGTCATCCGCATTTGCTCGCCCGCCAGCCAGACCTCGCCGGAATTCGGCGTCTCCAGCAGGTTGATGCAGCGTAAAAAGGTGCTCTTGCCAGAGCCGGAGGCTCCAAGAATGGCGATTACCTCGCCTTTTTGCGCCTCAAGCGACACGCCTTTGATGACGTCATGCGAGCCGAAACTCTTGTGCAAATCTTTGACTTTCAAGGCTGCGGGGGCGCTCATGCGGGTTCCTCCTGAGGGTGTGAGAGTGCGGCCAGCTCGCCCAAGGCAATCGGCTTGATCGGCGAGCGGGCGCGGGGCAGGTCGATAGGATGGTCGGGCGGGGCGTCGGCGCTGAGCAGGCCGCGCAGTGTGGCGTCGCACATGCGGCCCTGACAGGGGCCCATGCCACAGCGCAGGGATGTTTTGATCTGGCGGTGGCCGTGGGCGCCTTCGCGTATGGCCTGTCGGATGGCCCCGGCAGAGACTTCTTCGCAGCGGCAGACGATGGTGTTGTCTGATGGGGTAAGTATCTCGGTCGGCGGTGGGTATGCGGCATCAAGGAAGGGCCGAATGGCGCGGGCGCGGAACAACGCGGCGCGGGCGCGGGCGGCACGCTGATTGCGGGTGTCGCTGCTCAGGCGGCCTGATTGGAACAGGATACCTAACGCCGCTAATTCACCAGCCGCCGCAGCCGCCTCCGCCCCGATAATCCCAGCACTGTCTCCGGCCACATGCAGACCCGGCTGGTCGGTCGCACCCCAGATATCATGTTTGGGCTGAAAGGCAGCCTGCGCGGCGTTCCAGTGATGCGAGATCCCCGCAGCCCTTGTGATATGGGTGCCGGGGATCACACCCTGATGGGTCAGCAGCAGACCACAGGTAAGGCTTCGATCGCGCCCTTTCGCCCGGAAGGAAAAGTGGATGTCGCCATTCGTTTTAGCGTTCGCTTGGAAGTCCGAGGCGGCGGTGTAGCGCAGCACACCCGCCGCGCGGATCTTGGCGATCAGGCTCAGCCCTTTCAGCAAGGTTGGCAAGCCAAACAGGGCGCGGGGCAAATTAGGTGATGCACCCAGCATCTGCCGATACGTCTGTGTCTCGACCAGCGCCTGTGGGGGGCTTCCGGCGTCAATCATCTGCGCCGCTATCAGATAGAGCAGCGGACCAGACCCTGCGAGCACGGCATCGTTGGGCAGCATCCCCGCTGTCTTCATCAAAATCTGCGCGGCCCCTGCCGGCATTACACCGGGGAGCGTCCAGCCGGGAAATGGCACAGGGCGTTCCTGCGCACCGGTTGCCAGCAGCACATGGGCGGCCGAGGTTGTCTGACTTTTGCCGCCGCGCGACCAAGTTACCTGCGGCCCTTTGTCGAGCCGCCAAACCGTTGCGCCAGATTGAAGAGTGATGCCAGGATGCTCGAGTGCATCGACCAAATCCGCCCCGGCGGAATAGGCTTGGCCAAGAAAGCCGCGCTTGCGCCGGTTCTGAGCCACATTGCGGTAAATCTGACCGCCGGGCTGGGGCTGTTCGTCCAGCATCAACACCTGCAAACCGCCCCGCGCCGCGACGGCTGCGGCCGATATGCCTGCGGGCCCGGCACCAATGATAATCAGATCTACCTTAGTCACCTTAACCTCCGTTCAAATCACGCAGGCCCGTTTGGCGTCGGACGGACATACCCTCGCGCAGAAGGGTCATGCAGGCTTGGGTGTTGGGCGTGCCATCGACCTCGACCAGACAGTCAAAACACACACCCATCATGCAATAGGCCGTGCGCGGTGCGCCCTGTGCAGTCCGCCGCGTCCACGCGCCCGAATGGGCCAGCAACGCCGCTGCGACAGTGACCCCGGCGGGCGCAGTGGCAAGCGCGCCATCCAGCGTAAACTGCACACGATCTCCGGTCTCAGGTAGCGTGCGAAAGCGCGAAGCGACATTCATCGAAAGCCTCCAGATCAGGGGTGGCGGATGTATTCAGGATCCACTTAGCGAGCACGCTGGCGTGTAGTGGGGCAAGCGTGACACCGCTGTGGCAGGTCACCAGAAAGGCGCCGGGATTCGAGCCCGATTTGGCATAGACCGGGTAGCCGTCGGGCGACATGACCCGCAGCGCACCCCACGCCCGGACAACCCGCACATCGGCAAGCGCAGGGAAGACCGTGACCGCACGGTGCGCGAGTTTGGACATGATGGGCAAAGTCTCACGATCATCAAGCCCTGCATTCGCCTTGGTGCCGCCAATCTGCACGCCGCCCTCGTCGACCTGCCGGATGGTGCTGGACAGGAACGGCAGGCGGTCGCCCAGCTTTTCGGTGATCAGCAACTCGCCAAGCTGCGGGCGGACCTGTGTGATGAACCCAAGATCGCGGGCCAGAGTGGCAGCGCCCAGGCCGGCACAGAGCACGACCTGCTCCGTGTAATCGACTTCCCCATTTGCCAACGCGAGCGCAAAGCCACCCCTAAGTTGTGGCCTGATCGCGGCAACGGTGGCTCCCAGCGTCACACGCCCGCCCATCGCCTGAACCGAACACCGCAGGGCGCGAAGAAAGCGGAGCGGGTTTACATGGCCATCGCCGAGCGAGAAACTCGCGCCGACAACATCGGGTCCAATGCCTTCCAACTGACTGCGCAGGTCATCCCCGTAGAGCATTTCATAGCTGGCGCGTCCGCCCAGATGCGCTGCTTGCTGGTCCAACTCGGCCTTGAAGGCGTCCATCTCTGACGGATCGGTAAAGAACTCGTAGCCCCCGGATTGGTCGAGTGCCACGTCAATGCCCGATAGCTCCTTCAACTGCTGCGCAAAGCCGGGCCAAGCGGCCAGCGCATCCATTGTCCAATTGGCGTAAGGGGCGAAATCCCAGCCTTTGCCTTGGCCCCAGATCAGACCAAAGTTCCCCTGTGATGCTCGCGCATCGTTATCCGCCCCGTCCAACACCCGAACACGCTGTCCAGCCATCAGCAGACCGAGCGCTACAGAAAGGCCGACAAGGCCGCCACCGACGATGGTTATTTCAGGTGTGCGTTGATGCATGCGATTCCTCCATCGTTTAGATCGCAGCATTGCCTTCATAAGAATAATCGTAATATTTGCGTAAATCATTCTCTGAGGTTATGAATTGCCATGCTCTCTCGACTCACTCACCGTCAGATCGAAGCCTTCCGCGCTGTGATGGAGACCGGCAAGGTTACCTCCGCAGCTGTCGTCCTGGGAACAACGCAGCCCTCGGTCAGCAAACTAATTGCGGATTTAGAACGCGCGGCTGGCTTCGACATGTTCGAGCGGCAAGGCAGGCAAGTTGTGCCCACTTCTGAGGCGCGCGCGCTTTATGAAGAGGTTGAGCGGGCTTTCGTCGGAATGATGGAAATTTCCCGCGTTATCCGAGACATCCGAGACTTTCGGACTGGCAGCTTGCTGATTGCGGGGATGCCAGCACTGGCTCTGAAACTACTGCCCGATGTAATCGCTGAATTTATCGCAGGCCAACCCGGAATCACTGTATCCTTGCGCACCCGAAGCTCTCAGGCGGTGCTACGTCATCTAAGTTCGCAGCAATTCGATCTTGGCTTTGCTGCTTTGGAAAACGACCATCCCGCTGTCTTGCGCCGCGAGTTGTTCACGGGACCAATGTTGGCCGTGTTACCCCTGTCTCACGAGCTTGGGCGGAAAACAGTGCTCTTGCCGGAAGATTTCGATCAGCGCCCATTCATCGCGCTCGGCGCAGAAATTGGAACCCGCTCCGAAACAGATGCATTTTTACTCGCGGGCGGTGCTCGTCCTCGGATCGTTGCCGAGGCGCAATTGTCTGCGTCGATCTGTGAATTGGTGGCCGCTGGGGCTGGAGTTTCAATAGTAGAGCCTGTGACAGCAACGCATTTTGGCAATCTCGGTAAGATTCTGGTGCGCCCTTTGTCGCCTGTTCAGCCCTTTCGATATGACCTGCTTCTACCAGCCACGCGCCAACCGTCGCGCATAGCGGAGCAGTTTCTAAAATTAGTTGAAGCGCGGTTTGATGCGCTCCTTGGTGTTTAGGGATAGTGTCTCGGGCGAATTTTTTATCTTAACGAACGCGCGGATCGAACGGCAGCTTTAGGAAAGCCATGGTGCGGCAACGAAAGGTCAGACCAAGGCCCGGGTAGGGCCGCCCCCCGAAAAGAATGCGATGCTGCGACTGCGAATAGCTTCAAACCCGGCACTGTCACTAAGGGCTTAAAGCGGCCATGCGGCGTTGCGGCGGAAGGACTGGTCCACCAAGCAGGGAACGATAACGCTATCGGCCCAGAGCGGTCATTCGATCAAGCCGCGACGCATGCCCGGTCCGAATCTCTAAGCAGATCTGCTGGACTTGCGCATCCAGCTGCTACTCGCAGCTCGCCACACCTTTTGCCAAACTCAACCGTGCCAAACTTCCCACCATAATTGTGAGAAACAGCTCCTTGAAATGGCATTGAAGTGTCTCGACTTTTACGATTACCTTAGGTCTGAATAACCAAGGAAAAGATGAGTGTTGAGTGATACTTTACGTCGCGCATTGCTGTCTAAAGGCTATTTCCCAAAAGAATTGCCACCGGTGTTTACAACCGAAGACTTTGGCGAACATTCAGCTGATATCTTGGAAACTTGGGAGGCAGACGAGGTTTTCAAGGTCGACTCGAAGTCGCTCGGGAAGACACCTGAAAAAAAGAAGCGCCGCAACGCTCACACTTACAAACTGAGTAGCGCTGAGGCTGAGGTTCTTTCGAAACCTAAACGAGGGTATGAGCGCAGGAACCTCCACATTACTCACCCGATTCCACAGGCTTTACTGGTCAGCGAAATTTCTAAAAATTGGAAGGCAATTCAGAAATGGCTTTCCAGGCAAGCATTTTCGATTGATGAGATACACATCTCGAAGGACTATGATCGAGCGATCAAAGACATCAATTTTCGAGCACACCGCGAAAAGTCATTCTATCTTGAAGCAATATCAGATTGGCTGGTGAAAACAGACATCACGAGGTTCTACCCTTCAATCTATACGCACTCCATTCCATGGGCAGCCTACGGAAAGGAGCGTGTCAAGAGCTCTATGGACTATTACAAAGGGTCCTTTGCTGACCGTATCGATGTCTTAGTTCGCGCATGCAACAGAAATCAAACGATCGGCATCCCGATTGGGCCGGAAACCTCCAGAATCATCGCTGAAGTTATTTCGTCACGCATAGATATGGACTTTCAAGCCCGCGAACTTGAGCTTCCAGAGCATAGCGTTGATCGCCTTCAGGATGACTGGAATGTCGGAACGAAGACCCTTGAGCAAGCTGAGGATGTGATTACATGCATCAGTTCAATTTATAGGACATATGGGCTTGAGATAAACGGAAGCAAGACTTCTATTGAACACATTATTGCATCCAAACGAAAAACTTGGCTGTCTGAGATCGGTTCTTTTCTATCTCATCACAATGGAGCCTTGCACGGGGCAAGGCTCCGCGAGTTCATCACCATGAGCTTGCGGCTGCAATCTGAACATCAATCTGAACCTGTGGTCAGTTATGCTCTGTCAGTCATTGAACGCGCGGGGATGACGAACCCAGATATCCGTGAGGTCGAGAGCTTTCTTTTGCAGGCAGCCGTCATTGCACCAGGCTCAATGGACAAGGTTTGTCGAATTATTCTCAACATTCAGCACGCAACTGGGGCGATTTCAGCAAAGAGAATTGGGCGGCGTTTTTCACTCTTGGCAGAAAGGAACTTGGAAAAGGGGCATCATTTTGAAGTCATCTGGCTTCTTTATACCCTTCGAGGGTTAAAACGACCATTCGAAGCGAAAAAGCTGTGTGGTCTTTCCGAGTATGCGTCCTCAAGTGCAATTGCCCTTATTTTGCTGGACATGAAGCAATTGGGGATGGGCATTGGCACGCTTCCTAAAGCAGAATGGGAGGGCCAGATCTCGTCACATAGCGTTCTGCAAGATTGGTCATGGCTTCTTGCATATGAAGGGTTCAGGAAGGGCTGGCTGCACGATAGCAAGGGGATTTTGAAAGAGCCCTTCTTTGCAGCCATGGATAAAAGAGACATCGTTTTTTACGACCCAAAGCGAAGCATCGCTACCTCTCGCAGTGTCCTGAAGAAGGCGACGACGCTGAGGAAGCGGCAGTCGCATGAAATGAGAGCGTTTTTTGCGGAGATTCGTGGAGAAGCCTTCGATGAGTATTGATCTGAGGCAGTTTATTGAGAACTGATATGCGATGTCCCTTTTCGGATCGGACACCGAATTACGCATGACCGACGTCAGTGCATGTTGCATCGCATGGCTGCTTCCTGGCTTTCGGGACCAGGACAGGCAACGGTTCGACCCGGCCACTTCTGTCCGACGCAGCGAAGGTCCAGTCGGAGCTTTAAGTTGCTGCATAGCGGCAAAGCTCACTTAAAGAGCTCGGGCAACGCTACCCAGAGTCACCTCCTTTATTAGGAGGCTTAACTGATATCCATCTCGTTCAAAACGTGCGTGAAACTCTTCGGAATTGATAGGGGCGTGAATGATGTCTGAGACCCGAACATCGGCGCCTATTCCGGCCGCAGAAATAGAGGCCGAAATACCTGGTCGGATTGCCCCTGCTGAGCGTGATTTGACAGCGCCGTTCTTATGGGTCATGAAGCCGAGAAACCCCAAGCTAAAGTTGTAGGTCACCTCGACAACTGGTTCAGTGGAATTTTTTGATGCTCTAAGAAAGGCTACAAATTTTATCAGTAAATCTTCAAGGTCGGTTGTAACAAATGCGGTTGCGCCTCGAAGCTCAAGGGCCTGCAATTCCACTACGAACTGATCGACGTGGGATACAAAAACGGAGAGCCATTCTTCATCCTTCCCATGATAGAGATAGTTTTGGAACGCGCCCTTTAGAGCGGCGAGTTCCGCACTCAGGGGGACGTAGACGGTTCCGATCTGTTCCCGCGCATTTTTCAGATAAAAATCTCTTTGCTCATTAAACCTCTCAAGGCGAAGCTTCTTTAGCTCATCATTGAATTTCGATGCTGTATGCCAGCGCGAGACAATTGCGCCAATGCCAGCGCTCAGGATGACCGAAAGAACTCCAATGAGTGCAACGAGGACGGTTGGATCAAGGCTCTCAATCGCATTCATCATAGGTTTATTCCTTCGCCCGAAAACCGAAGTTTGTCGAAACTTAGTGAGAAAGCCAATGTCTGCAAAGCACAAAGAGCTGCTTTGCGATTAGACCGCTGCGGATGATCGCGCACCGCCCTTCGTGTCAAAGTTTGGACCGCTACCCGGGCTGTCGGCTGAATGTCCGCTTCGCCGGTGGGGCCAAGGCGCCTTTGCTCCCGCAGCGAAGGGCCGCTCTCCGCCGGTTCTGTGGAAAAATTAACGTTTGCAAACGCAGAAATAGCTGTTCCAAATCCGGCGCGTGCGCAGTTCCTATAAGGCTTTGCGCGTTTGCTGCGGCGCAGGAAGGTTCTTAGCCAATTTCTGGAGATTTTGGGCGGTTGCGGCGAGCAGGAATTCGTGATTTGCGCCGCATGGCCCACGCAATCGAAGCTGCCCCAAGCCAAGAATACGTTTGAGGTGCGCGAAGAGCCTCTCGACCTTCTTTTGGAGCTTCATCGAGATGCCGTATCGTTTGATCTTGGCGAGGTCGCGCGCAGCTTGTCGGGCGTCTTCGTGCTCCACGCGGGTGATCTTGCGAGCGTCCGCATTTGGGCAGCATCTGGCTTTGGACGGACAGGCCTGACAGACCTCTTTCAGGGCGCAGCACTGGGCTGTGCCTTTACCGCTCGGCCCACGGTTCGGGTCGGATCAGTTGCGGCGGAACTGCTTTAGGGTGTGACCTTCAAGGCAGATGTATTGGTCGTTCTCGGCGTCCCACTCGAAGTTAGCCCGCGTCCGGGTGCCGTCGCTGCGCCCGGACTTGTCGAACACAGGGATGTGGGGCGCGATCTTGCGATCAACCAGCCAGCCCAGCATGGGTCCGGTGCCGTAGGCGGTGTCCGCGATCAGGCGTTCGGGATGCGACTCGGACCTGGCTTTTACCCTATTCAGCATGGTCCTGGTCGATCCGACCTCGGCTTGTCGAATGGATCGCGTGGCTTCGACATCGACAATCACCCGATGATCCGTGTCGATCAGGTAATTGTCGGAATAGCTGAAGAATGCCGGCCCCTTGCGTGCTGCGGTCCACTGGCTGGCCGGGTCCGAATGCGAGGTGAACTTTGGCTGCACCTCGCTGGCCGCACCGAATGCTGCCTCGTCCAGCGTGTCGAGATACTCCCGAACCGCGCGGGGTGCATCCGCCGGGTCGATAGTTGATGCGTCCCATTCCTCTTTGGACGTCGAGTTCTGTTTGTTGGCGTCCGCCTCGATAAGGCTGGCATCCATCCCCATGCGCTGCCCACTAACAAGACCTTCCGCGATGCACCGCGCGACGGTTGTCTCAAACAGGTGTCGCAGAAGTTCGCTTTCGCGGAAGCGACCGAGAAATACAGCAATAACTACCTCCTTCGTTCCGCGTGTGTTCTTCTTGTGGTATAAACTACAATATACTGAATCACCGAACAGAAACCTGAATAACGCAATGAATAAGATTGAAAAACCAGGCAAGGGCACGGGTGTGCGCGAAGGGACACGGCAGAGCGCCGAAGCTGGTCTATCTCTTTTACCGGGAGGCGGAGTTCTTACATCCTTCGCGCGCTGGCTGTTGCCATCCAAGCTGGACAAGCAAAAAGCGGAATGGCTGGACAGGATTACCGAAGCAACCAACCAGCAAGGCGAAGACATTGAGGGACTCTCCGCGCAGACAGATGTCCTAAAGCTGGAGCAAGCGGACCTGGTCGTCCGAGTTGATGATACCAGGGAGCATGTCGACGAACTCGCTCGAAAACTTGAGGCCGGTATTGTTGAAGCTGACCCGTTGGATGGCGAACTTGAAATTTGCCGGGAACTTGTGCTTGCAGAGAAGTATCAAACAGCGTTGGACCTGCTGGAAGAGCGCTTTGATGATCCCAAGCGTTCAAATCAAATCTCCCCGAAGTTGAGGGCCAGGATTCAGGGCCTGCAAGGAATGTGTCTGAAATACCTCGGGCAGTTCGACGCGGCCGCACAGCACTTTCTGGCCGCATTGGCTACCGATCCTGAAAGCCCAAAAGTGCGCGCTAATGCGGTGGTTGGGTATCTCATAAAAGGAGATACAGATGCTGCCGTCGAACTTTTGGATCGATTGATCAAAGATGAGCCAGACATGCCGATGCACTGGGCCAACCTGATCTACACACGGAGCAAGATGGGCGAGGTGGTGGATCTTAAGTCTATCCCGGTCGCCATTCGCCAATCCAAAGATGTCTGTATAGCATTGATCGATGCTAAACGTGAGAACAGCGATCCGACATGGGCCCAGCAAGCTCAGGAAGTCGCGCATCTGCATCCAGAATCGGAGCGGGCGCGGCGTCACGGAGCCGAAGCCGCTCTTGATATGGCAGTTCAGGCGATGGTGAATGACGATGTATCGGTGACAGAAAAGACACGAAGACTGCAAAAGGCCGGCGATGCTGCTTTGGAACTGGAGAGGCAGTGGGCCGAACATCTTTCATCGGAGGCGTCAAAAGCCTTTCCCGACGTAACACTCTTGCAAAACGCACTTGTAGCTCATCGCGTGAACGGAACAAGGGCGGCAGCCTCCGCTTTGGTCCAGGCGCATGTCGATCTGCTTCTCTCAGATGATCGGGCAAGGCAAGCTCTCGGTGCCTTTGCACTGGATACCGGTGATGAAGCTCTGCTGGATCGGGTTCTATCGGATAACTTTTCCGGGTCCGGGATTATTCGGCTCGAGAAGGCGCTGCGGGGTGCGGACTGGGCGGAGGCGCTGGCACTTTGTGAAAAATACCCAGAAGAAATAGAACTTTCCGGTCGAATTGACCCCGCTTTTGCGGCTGATGCGCTGCGCGCAATCCTGTCGGAGGAACCAGACCAAGCGGCTGCTTTCGAAGAGATTTTTACGCGCGAACTGCCGCCGGACCCGGTGAATGAACTTTTTCTGTGCCAGATCGCATCGAAAGCTGGGCTTCCGGACGTGGCGGACGCCGCCTTTGCGCGCGCGACGGCTGCGGAGGTCGGAACAGACGCGGAGCTCCGACGTGCGCTTGCCGGCGAGGCAATGGAAAGAGATATGCCGGAGTTGGTCATCGACCTGCTGGCCCATTTTGTCGATCCCGCGCGCGATGACAGGCTCAGACGGTGGCTGGCAATTGCCTACGCCCGAACCTCCGTCCCGCATGAGGCAGGTATCGCATTCTTTGCGGCAATTCGATCGGTGCCGAACCTTGATGCCGAGCTGAATCGCGCCGGGGGTCATTTTCACCTCAATCGGCGGAGGCCGGCAGAAGCGGTCCCGTGGTTTCGGAGGTCTCTTGAGCACGAACCACACAATGTGCGCACGCAGCTAGCCTATTGGCAGGCTCTGAATCGTGACGGGGCGCATAGACGGGCCAAAGATTTTCTCGCAGGCATCGATCTGCTACTGATCGAGGGGCCGGCAGAAGACCGTATGGCCATGGCGCAGCTTCTTTGGCGCAATGGTCGAGAAGTGGCACTTGAATACGCCTACGAGCTGGCAGCCAGAAACAGAAACGACTTTCAGGTTTGTCTGGGTTACAGCGGTCTGCTTCTCGCTGATGCCTTCGACGGGAAAGCGCCGCAGATCCCCGATATTGATGAGGTGTCTATTGATGCGATGGTGCGTTTGGGGCGGGTGGCACGGGATGACTGGGTGATCGTGATCGACAATAACCAGAGCGATCTGCCTGACCACGTTCAGGTTAACAATGCTATCGTGCAGCAAGCGCTGGGTAAGTCGGCCGGAGAAACGTTCGAGACAACGACGGGGCCAAATTGCTTCTCATGGACCGTCAGAGAGATCAAATCGAAGTATCTGCATCTTTTTCACGAGATCACGCGGACGCTGCAGGATCAGTTTCCGGATAACGGCAGCTTTTACTCGATGACCATTGTCGACGATGACGTGACACCGATCCTTGAAAGCGTCCAGGCGCGGCGAAAGTCAGTCGAGCGTCTGGAGGAGAATTACCGCGAACACCCAATGCCCCTCGGAGCCGTCGCCAAGGCGGGAGGTGGTTCTACCATCGATTTTGCGGTCCATCTCGCGCAAAGTGGCCGACAGGTTTTCAGCGCAACGGGACATGCATCGGATACGGAACGGGAATTCGCGATCGCTCAAAAGTCTTTTGACCGTGTGCTCGTGCTCGATGCGTATACGGCTTGGCTTCTGGATGGGTTGGGCGTTCTGGAGGCTGTAAAGGATGCCTTCCCAAACCTGACTTTGCCGGCATCGGCACTCGATGAATTCGGAGAAATGATTGAAGAAATAGGACGCAATCCGGATGGTCGGAAATCCATGACGGCGCATGATGATGGATATGTGATCCACGAGTCTACGGCTGAAGAGGTAGGGGAGCATGTGTCTTCACTGGAACAGACTAGAAATCGTATTTCCAGAACCTGTCGGGTCGTTGGCATTGAGGTGTCGGCAGATGCCGACGCCAGCTTTCTACGATATTCTGATTTTTTGGGCAGCCAGTTTGATTGCCTCTCAGTCATTCAACGAGAAAATGGTGTCCTCGTGTCGGCCGATTTGCGGCTTCGACAAATTGCTTCCGAAATCTGCAACGAGCAGGCATTCGGCTTGGACGCCTTGTTGCGAGCCATGGCAATTGGAGGCGCGTTAAGCATTGAAAGCTATGCAGATGCGCTCCTGAAACTTTGTAGCCAAGGGCACTCCTATGTGTCGCTCAATGGACAGATTATGCAGAGAATGCTGATGGTTGATGACACAGCTACTCTCGAAAGATTCAAGAACGCCGCTGCGTATTTGGGCACACCCAACGCCGATATCGAAACCCATATTTTGGCAGCAGCAGACTTCATCGGCCGTGCGTTTCGATACTACCGCGGAGGGTTAAAAGCGCAGCGCGCAGCGAGCATCGTGCTTCGCCGAATTCTTCTGCTAGAGGCGGTCGAGTTTTCCTATATTTTGATCAAACTCATTAACATAATCGAGAACCCGCAGGTGACGGACTACGTCAGTAAATGGCTCGAAGGTCATTTCCTTTTAGACGCATTTGAACGTCAAGTAGAAGCTAGTGCTCTGAGTCTGACACTTCCTACCTGTTTCCGCGAGTTTCATCGAGCTTGTCCAGCGCGCGACGTTCCCGGG
>NZ_JBIFFU010000038.1:0-16051 GCF_043557315.1 Sulfitobacter sp. 1A12779 | reverse complement strand
CCGCTGTCCAAAGGTCTTTCTCTCAGCCATCGCGCTCGCAGCAACCGTCATCTACTGGTTATGAATCCTGACCCTAACGAATTGTCGCTGCGCAACTTCGGACCAGGTATCGTGCGAGCAGTTTTCTCCTCCCAAGCAAACTGGAAACTGCAAGGATCGCATGTTTACTCACGAAAATTTGCCCTTGAACCTCTAGCCACTAGAAGTCCTATCTGTTCAAGGAGAACACATACCGTTCTTGCCATCAATCGCCGGTGGGAACCGAAAGGGTACGACATGCTGACAAGACGACACTTCATTCAAACAACAACGGCGCTATTTTCTGCGACCGTTCCCGGCGTGACGTTTGCCGATAGCTGGCCCACCGAGGCGCAGAAGGCTGAATGGGACGCACAGGTGACGCCTCCAAATTATGTCCCCGAAACCTCCAATCCCTGGGATTTGCACCCGCGGTTCCTGCCGCAACGAGTCCTTGCGAAGGCCGGTCTCGTGCCGGGAGATATCCATGTCGACGCGGTCGCACGATATCTTTACCACATTGAAGAGGGTGGAACCGCGATGCGCTACGGCGTGGCCATCGCGCGGGGGAACCTCTACGAGCCGGGTGTCTATACCATCAAGCGCAAGGTCAGGTGGCCGCACTGGCAACCGACACAGAGCATGATCAATCGCGACCCCGAACTTTATGCTGACATTGCCGATGGCATGGAACCGGGACCGGAAAACGCGCTTGGATCGAGGGCGCTGTATCTCTACGTCGGGGATCGCGATACCCTTTTGCGCATCCATGGCACTCCGAGCCCACGGAGTATCGGTGGCCGCGCAAGTTCGGGCTGCGTACGGATGGTCATGGCTCATATCAATGATCTTTACCCGAACGTCGAGACCGGCTCTACGGCCTATCTTTACTCGGCGGAGGACAGCGTGACTGCCCGCAGCTAAGCCAAGCAGCGGACGGCAAACGCAATTAAGTTTCGCGAGGGGTGCAGATACGATTGCCGTTCGCCGTGCGCAGCGGCAGCAAGGTTGTTTCTACGGGGCCGCTGTGTTTGTACCAGTAGCACCCGTCTTCCGGTACCAAGCGCGCAGTTGCAACATCCTGATCCGGGGCAGCCATTGCAATCACGGCTTCGGGAACGTTGCCCCCCTGTTTTGCCACGTCGCCCGGTCCAGTCGGCTGGACTGCGCACCCGGCCGTGAGCGACAGCGCCACTGCAACCATCATTTTTTGCTTCAGAATCAAAACCCGCATTAAGTTTCCTTTCGTGACTGTTTTTCTTTGCAGCGGCTGTTCATGCCTCAAGGCGTGATAGAGCCAGTCACCGCATCCTCTAGCAATAAAACAATCTGAAATACCACCGTATTTTGCTCTTGAAGCTCTAGCCACTGTAGGGGCTATGTCATGGTAAAGCACCCGAATCCAGAGGTCCATTCATGCCGTCCGACACCCATCGTCACGACCACGATCACGCCGAAGATGCCCAGACAAGCGGCGGCAGCTGCTGCGGGAGCGCCGGAACGTGCGGCGACATCGTTCCGGCGACCCCCGCGCCAGCGGGCGGGCGCAGTTTTCAGGTGTCCGGCCTCGATTGCGCCGAGGAGGTAGCAATCCTGAACAAGGTGGTCGGCCCGAAGATCGGCGGGGCCGAACATCTTGCGTTCGACGTGATCAATGGACGGATGACTATCCTCGACAGCGCCAAGAGTGTATCGGACGGCGAAATTGCAGAACTGGTCGCAAGCACCGGCATGACCGCCAAGCCCTGGGATGCCGAAAACGCGTCGGTCGACCAGGCGGCCCATCTTGCACGCCAGCGGCTGTTTACGGCGCTCAGTGGTGGCTTCTGGGCCGCGGGATTTCTGTGGCACATCATCGAGACCGGCATGGGGGGGGCACTTGGCCTCTTCGCAGGGCACGGCGAAGCGCCGATGCCACTGGTCGAGGCAGGGCTATTCGCGGTCGCGATCCTGTTCGGTGTTTGGCTCGTGGCGCCCAAGGCATGGTCGTCCGCACGGCGGCTGTCGCCCGACATGAACCTGCTCATGGTCGTCGCAGTCGCGGGTGCAATTGGCCTCGGCGAATTTTTCGAGGCGGCGACGGTTGCGTTCTTCTTCTCGCTCTCGCTTTTCCTCGAAAGCTGGAGCGTCGGGCGTGCGAGGAATGCGGTTTCAGCTCTGCTGGACCTGGCGCCGCCGACGGCAAGAATTCTTTATGATGACGGTTCGGAAGCGGACGTACCGGCTTCCGCGGTTGCTATCAACGCACGTTTCGTCGTGCGCGGCGGAGATCGCATCCCATTGGATGGTGAGGTTGTCGATGGGGCAGGGGCCGTCGATCAGGCGCCAATCACCGGAGAGAGTGCGCTGGTCCCAAAGGAACGGGGCGACGAAGTCTATGCCGGTACGATCAACGGCGAAGGCACACTGACGGTGCGCGCCACGAAGGCCGCCTCGGACACCGTGTTGGCCAAGATTATCCGCATGGTCGGCGACGCCCATGCCCGCCGTGCGCCGGTGGAGCAGTGGGTGGCGAAGTTCGCCCGCATCTACACGCCTATCGTCATGGCTCTCGCCATTGCAATTGCCCTGCTGCCGCCGCTCATTTTCGGTGGGGCCTGGGATTATTGGTTCTACAATGCACTCGTGCTGCTGGTGATCGCCTGCCCGTGTGCTCTGGTCATCTCGACACCGGTCTCCATCGTCGCCGCACTCACCGCCTCAGCGCGGGCTGGGGTGCTGATCAAGGGCGGTGCATATGTTGAGGCACCGGGCAAGACCACTGCACTGGCCATGGACAAGACCGGCACGATCACCATGGGCGAGCCGGAGGTGGCGGCGGTGCATCCGCTGGGCAAAGCATCGGCGCAAGATCTGATGACCCTCGCCGCTGGGCTGGAGGCACGTTCCTCGCATCCCTTGGCGCGCGCCATTCTCGCGCGGGCAGAAGCCGAAGGCATCAATGTGTCCGCCGCGCAAGATACCCGAACCGTTCCAGGTAGGGGACTTGAAGGACGCACAGACGGCCGGTCGATCTGGCTAGGGTCCGACCGGTTTGCCGAGGAGAAGGGTTTCGGCGACGCCATTCCGAAGGATCTGCGCGACCGCATCGAAGGGGCCGGCAGCACCCTTGTTGCCGTGGGCGACGACACCGGCGTCACCGGCATCCTGGAATTGCGCGACCGTATCCGCCCCGATGCCAAGGGCATCGTGGCACAGCTCCACGCGCAGGGCGTGAAGACCATCGTCATGCTGACGGGCGACAACGAGCGGACAGCGCGCGCTGTTGCAGCCGAGGTCGGCATCGACGAGGTCCGTGCCGAGCTTCTGCCCGAAGACAAGGTGACAGCTATCGAAGAACTGGTCGAAACGCATGACATGGTGGCCATGATCGGCGACGGGGTCAACGACGCCCCGGCCATGGCGCGCGCGCATTACGCCATCGCAATGGGTGCCGTTGGTTCGGACGCGGCAATCGAGACGGCGGATATTGCCCTGATGACAGACGACCTCGGGAAGGTGCCTTGGCTGATCGGTCATTCGCGCCGGACAATGTCGATTATCCATCAGAACATCGGTATTTCCTTGGCGACCAAGGGCGTTTTCGTTGTCGCTACCGCTTTCGGAGTGGCATCGATGTGGGGCGCTATTGCAGCCGATGTAGGAGTGTCATTGCTGGTGGTGGCCAACGCCCTGCGCCTGCTGAACAGCCAAGAGGCCAAGGCGCCGCCGTCTGGCGGTGAACAGGTTGGCGAAGGCTTGGCCAAAGGAGCGCTGGCACATGGTCATTGAACTGGGAGAACCCGGAAAGGAGCCGAGACGAGACATGAGCGTGAAGGGCAGGATGATGTGTCCGGTTTGCGAGGTGCCCTTGAGCATGACCGACCGCCAGGGGATCGAGATCGACTTCTGTCCCGATTGCCGGGGTGTCTGGCTCGACCGGGGTGAACTGGACAAGATCATCGAGCGTTCGGCACCCGATGTGGCGCCTCAGCGGGTGCCTGAGCCGCGCGGCTACGACGATGATCGCGGCTACCGGCGCGGAAAGCACGGCGGCGGCGACCGCAAGCACGGCTATCGACGCAAATCCTGGCTTCACGAGTTGTTCGATTAAGGCTTGCCGTGGTCTCCCTGCCGGTCGCCCTCAAGGCGCTGCGGTAGGCCCGCAAGGCATTCAGCGGTGAGCAGGTTGGTCCAGAGATGGCAAAGGCCGCGCTTGCCCACGGACATTGATCACGCAGCATTTGCAAGGTAACGTAATGTCCATATCAGACCTCACGAAAGAGGCATCGAGCAGTGAAAACCATCCGATTTCCCCGCCGCGCCGTCCTGTTGGGCGGATTGGCAGCGTTTTTGTCTGGCTGTGCCAGCAAGTTCCGCAGCTATGGCGGACCCGAAGTGACCCGTGTTCGGCTTTACAAGGGGCAGCGTTTGCTTGTTCTGGACGGAGCCGATCGCGTATTGCAAACCTATCCGGTCGGGCTGGGTTTCGCTCCTGAGGGTCACAAGCAATTCGAGGGAGACGGCCGGACCCCTGAGGGCGCTTACGTAGTCGATAAGCGCAACCCCGACAGTACGTATCATCTTTCGGTTGGCATCTCCTATCCGAATGAGGCCGACATCGCCTTTGCTGAAGCGCAGGGCCTTTCCCCCGGCGGCGACATCTTCATCCATGGTGGTCCACGCCCAGGCATCGACCCAACGGACGTCCGCGACTGGACAGCTGGCTGCATCGCGGTCACAGATCGGCAGATCGAGGACATCTATGCAATGGTGAAAGACGGAACACCGATCGACATCTACGCCTGATGGGAGGAGATGATCTTCCGTCAGATCAGGCAAATCGTCGGCACAGGGCCACGTTGATCGCTTCGATGGCGATCACGGCCAAAGTGACACTTGCCGCCGTGGGCCAGCGCAAGCACCCGGTACGCGTAAGGACACTACAATATGTGTCCAGCCGTGGCAGTGGCGAGACAGGCGGGCCCTAGCGGAGAAGAATACGTCTGGTCTCATGTCGAATTCAATCTATCCGAGGGCATAGACGATGGTCACGACGGTAACCATGACAACCATGAACATGGAGAATGCGCCAAGGGCGAGCGTACGGCCCATGTCTCGGTTCGGCTTCCCTACTTTCAGACGCAGTTCCTCCGCGGTTTCCGGAAACTCGAGCGCCGCCGCATTCGATTGGCGCATCAGGTCGTAGCGGGACGTCCAGCGCCGTTCCTCCGCCGCGTTCCAGCCGTTCAGCACCAGAATGATTGCCGCGATGAGAACCATCGACGACGGGACCCAGATTACGTAGCCACCGATTGTCTCGTCAGCCAGGGCGCGAAGTCGGCCACCGCTCGCTGCGATGATTTCTGATCCATAGAGAGGCACCTCTTTGAGCGTTGTCAGGGAGCCCAGAAAGATGTTGGAAACGATCACCACGAACCCTGACATCAGCCGAGCACCGCGCCGCGCTCCTTCAGGCGGATCACGCAGATCGAACAGCATAGCAAAGTACCAAAGCCCAGCCAGCACCATAGACAGATGTGCTAGCGCTTCCATCGCCGCAATACGTTGTGTAAGGGCGTAGATCATCGGGATCTGCCAGACGAAAAGCGCACCAATCAACAAGGAGGTGGCAGATGCAGGAAGCGCCAAGAATCGCGGGATGCGCGCACGCCCAATCGCGGCAAGGCGTCGGCGCCATTCCCTTTTCAATCCGGCTTGAAGGACAAGCCAGGGTTGAGAAACCGCAATGAGAATGGGTCCTGCCAGTCGCAGAAGAAGATGCTCGGCCTGGTGTACCGAAAACAGACTGTGCCCCAATGGCGGGAGCGGCCCATTCGTCGCGACGAGGACGGCCGCGAGGCCGACAAAGAAGACGGCTCGACGCCAGCCAGAAACCCTTCCGAGACAGCGAGCGTGTATTTTGAGCCCACGCAAAAACAGCCATGCTGTAAGACCGACAACAATGAGCGACACCGGTGACAGCACATAGCCGAAAGGGTCGTAAAGGAAGAAGAAGTTCGTGATCATTCGCTCTGGCCCTCGCTCATCCGAGGGTTGTCGGAGGTAGCCGGTGTGAGCCGCGATATCCCGGAAGCGCCGCCACGGGCTAGTGACAGATCGGTCGACATGGCGAGGTATTCGCCTTGTATCCACGAGGGAAAAAGATTGTCGTAGAATCGAGATAGCGGATGTCCCGACTGTCCGGCGGGCGAGATGTAGTATGATCCCGCTGCTCCCGATATCGACATGACCGCCTGAAAATTGCTTCCGGCACTTACAAGGAATGGACGGTCTTCTTCAACACCAAATGACGTCAAGAATTGCGTAAAGGGATCGCCTGAGATCGGCGCTTGAAGGGACAGCAGGTCGGTCAGCAACCCACGTGAACTGATCGGCGACCACTGCATGTCCAATGTATGCTCCTCCCCCCAGGTCCAGGTCGAAAGATCGCGCCCATATCGATCGACCAGCCAGCCAAGGGCATCATCCAAGGCCACGCGAACCTGCTCCTCACATGTCTCTCGAGGTGACGATGGACGGATGTCGCACCAGATCGCGCTGCCGCGACGATCGCTGAGTACCGCATAAAGAAAGTCCGGGTTCGGACGGGTCCAGAGTTGCTTCGCTGTCGGAAACTCGTCTTTCAAAATGCGCTGCTGCAAAGCCCAGACCCAGGTCCAAAACAGCAGAGGTTCCGGCGCATATCGATCCATTTCGCCATTCCACGACGCAAGCCTGTCCAGTAGCTCACGACGAAGGTCGTCCGTATCGGTGCCTTCGATGCTGTCTCTGGACTGCACGAACCAAAGCTCTTTCGCCATTAGGGGCAGGAGGGTTCGCGCCACGGAACTTACGGTGTCCCTTTGAACACCCATGACGCCTTCTGTCGAGAAGATCGATTGCCGCGTTTCAAGCTCCGCCAGTCGAATGTCGCGAAATGACGACGCCCGTACGGCTTCCTCTTTTGGCCAACGGTCAACGGTCTCTCGATCAATTACCAATGCCTCCATGCCCTTCGGCAACATGTCTGCGGCAACTCTAGTGGCATCGTTCGCGTCGGCTGAACGCGCAAACAGCTCCAGCATCGTCAGGAAACCTGCCGTCTGCATGGGTGATGGCCCCCCTGGCGCCTCCTCGTCTGGCACGGGAAGTGACCGGAAGGCCCAGGCGACGCGCGCGTTGCGACCAACAATAACGAAAGGTACGCCCGGCATTGTGGCCCCTATGGCCGGCCCCGTCGAAAATTGAAGATCAGCGAGATACCATTCCGAGGGAAGCGACAGGGAACCGCTGATTTCGGCGGCGAGAATTGGCGTCCCGGTAGCGGTTCGGTCACCGTCCATCGCCCACGCATTGAGGCGCTGCTGCGGATCAGTCGCCAGTAGTTCGGGCGCTCTCGGGCGATCCGTCGGTATAATGGCACCTGATATACTCGGCATTCCTTCCCGTGCGCTTCCCGGTCGCAGGCCATTCAGGAAAGACCGGGCAATCCTCAGGCTATCGCCGGGTGTCCAGGCCGCGATCGACCGTTCGTCTGCGATCAGCAGCTCCGGAGAGCCTCTGCCACGCCCGCCTTCCGACACAAGCTCGAGCCACGCATTGACGCCCGCGGCATAGGACGCGAGCGCGTCTGAGACCGCTGGCGCAACGGACAATGTCCCATCGGCTGGCCACGAAGCTTCCGCTTTTCGCCTTGCCCTTAACAGTTGACCGAGCCTGTCTTGGGCGTGAACGAAGCCGATCGCGAAGTAGACATCTGCAGCGGAAGTCGCGGAGATGTGCGGGACTGCCGAAGAATCTCGCAGAATGTCGACCGGTCCGCCTAAGCCTGCGACCGTGAAGTCCTCGTCGTAGTCGGGAACGGATGCGCTCAGCAGAAAATAGACCAACCCGGAACCAACCGATACCGTGATGCAGATTGCCAGAAACCCGTACAGCAATATGTTGAAAAGCCGTCTCATGTCGGTGCTGTTTCGAAACCCTTCTTAAAAAAAGATGCGCAAGAGGACCACCGATATGAAATAGGTGAGAAGACCGAAGGCGATCGCCGAACTCGCCGCATACTGGAGGATATCCAGCCGGTTTCCTTTTCGGCGTCGCGCCAGATATCCACCCCAGATCGCACCCGCGACAATGCCCGCGATTACCAGCATGACTTTTTCTCCGTTCTTGTTCTCTTGTTGCACCGGTGTGTGCCGACCAGACCTGCAGCCAGTCCGACGGCCCAAGTAGTGAAGATGAGAGCCAGCAGCGCCCAGTCACCGAAGCGCGCATAGAGCGTTGACGGATGAGCAGAGGGCAGAGCCGCATCTATGACACCGGTTTCTCCGTTGCCGAGCCGCGCGACGAGGTCACCGTTTGCGTCGATGATCGCGGAGATCCCTGTGTTTGCGGCCCGGACGATGGGAAGCCCTTCCTCGACAGCGCGCATGCGTGCGGACGCGAGGTGCTGCTCCGGTCCAATGCTGGTTCCGAACCAAGCATCGTTGGTCGCATTGAAAATCCAGTCCGGCCGGAACAGATCGTCGACCACATGGCTTGGGAAGATGATCTCATAGCAGATCGCCACGGCGACCAGCGGCACACCCGGAAGCGCAAGCGTTCGCGGGCCCGGTCCGGGCGTAAAGTCGCCCAGACCCGCCGTGAGCCGCTCGATGGGCAACCAGCCACGGAATGGCACATATTCGCCGAAGGGTACGAGATGGTGTTTCGCGTATCCGGTCAGGATTCTGCCGGTCGCGCCAAAAGCCTGGACCGTGTTGAAATATCGGGTGCCATCCTCGCTCGGTACACGGTCCGGCACACCGGTGAGCAGCACCCTGCCCTCTGTGAGCGCAGCGGCAATGCGGGCCTGCGCCTCCGTATCCTCGTCGAGGAAACCCGGAAAGGCGGTTTCCGGCCAGAGAAGCACGTCGAAATCGCCGCGCCGGGTTGAAAGCTCAAGATAGCGCGCGAATGTCGCCTCGCGGTTCTCGGGCGCCCATTTCTCCTCTTGTGGAATGTTGCCCTGGACGATGCGCAGGTCGACACCGGGTGGCTGTTGTGCATCCGACTGGAGGCGCAGCGTGCCGACAGCCCACATCGTCGCGATTCCGGCCAGCGCCATGAGCGAAACGGTCAATCGTTGCCGCCCGGACGCCATAGCAGCCGCGCCAGGGAGTACCGCGACGAACACGGTGAGAAAGCTTAGCCCATAGCTTCCGACCCAGGCGGCGGTCTGGCGAAGGGCGGCGTAGTCTACAAGTGCGTAACCGGCCAGATTCCAGGGAAACCCTGTCAGAACGTGACCACGCAACCACTCGGCCACGGTCCAGGAGGTCGCGAACAGGAGGCAGGCCAAGAGACTGCCCATGGCTCCGCGCCGCGCGATTTCGGCAAAAAGCGCAGCGGCAATGGCTGGGAAAATCGCGAGACCTGCGGACAATCCCGCGACCGCCGGAATCGCCATCGTCCCAAACCGCTCGGCCTCGACGTAGAAACTTTCCGCGATCCACCAAATCCCGAAACCGAACTGGCCGAGACCAAACGCCCAGCCGACGAGGAAAACACGCCCGAAGGAGAGATCGCGAAGCCCGACAAACAACGCGGAATAGGCAACGGGAACAAGCAGGAGAATCGAAAGAGGCGGGAAAGTCAGAACGGTCATCGCCCCGGCGGCGAAACCAAGCGTCATCCGCGAAAGAAAACGGTGGCGCAGAGCGATGCGGTTCAGAATTTCCGGCTTCACGACTTGATCGAACGCCGCGCGCTGATCCATGGCGCGGCGAGCAAGAGCCCCACGCCACTGACGACAAATACATCGGCCAAGTTGAAGGCAGGCCAATGTGTTGTGCCAATGTAGAAATCGAGAAAGTCTGTTACAGCCCGATACCGCACACGATCGATGACATTGCCCAGGGCTCCGCCAATGATCGCACCGTAGGCAAGCATTTCCACCGCATTGTCGGCGCGAAACAGCATAACCCCTAGCCAAACACAGATGGCAAGAGCGAGAGCGATTAGGCTCCACCACGGAGCGCCGCCCAGCATCCCGAAAGTCACGCCGTCATTACGATAAAAGACGAGGTTGAATCCCGGAAACACGGAAATCCCGGCGCTTAAAGTGGCGGCATCCGCAACAACAATGGCTTTGGTGATCTGATCAATCGCGAACGCAGCAAGCGCCGCGAAGACGCCGATCACCGGAGATACCTTGTTTAGTGACATTGCCTCATCCCAACCAGACATCGAGAAACAGCATCAGAACGAGCCCGACTGCGAGACCGAGCGTCGCCCTGTTCTGATGGCCGCTGCGATGGGTTTCGGGGATGATTTCGTGGCTGATGACGTAGAGCATTGCGCCCGCGGCAAAGGCCAGTCCCCATGGCAGCAGCGGTTCCGACAGTGTGATGATCCCGGCCCCGAGCAGGCCGCCAATCGGCTCGACCATGCCCGTCAGCGCCGCGATGCCCCAGGCGCGCAGCTTCGGATATCCCTCGCCCAGCAGAGATACAGCGACGGCCAATCCTTCGGGCGCATTCTGAAGCCCGATGCCGACAGCAAGCGGCAAACCGCCCTCCATACCTCCGGATCCGAAGCCGACCCCCACGGCAAGGCCTTCGGGGAAGTTGTGGATCGTGATCGCAATGATGAACAACCAGACCCGCCGCAAAGACGCCGCTTCGGGCCCTTCGCGTCCCATCTTGAAGTGCTCGTGCGGCAGCTTTTCGTTCATCAGGGCGACAGCCCCCATGCCCAGAAGAATCGAAACGCATACGATGGCCGCAGGCATCGCGCCGTTTTCGAACATCGGCTCCGCCGCATCCAATGCCGGGATGATCAGCGAAAAGAAAGAAGCGGCGAGCATCACACCGGCAGCGAAGCCGAGCGACAGAGCGCGTGTGGCCCGAGACGGGATGCGCCCGAACAGCACGGGAACTGCTCCGACTGCTGTGAGCGATCCGGCGGCAAGACTTCCGAGAAAGCCGAGCATTATCGGAGACAGATTTCCCATGGGCGGGCCAGATTATCCTTCGGCGTAGCTCGAAAAGACTTCCGTCGACCCGTCCTTGCGGATGAGGAAGACATCATAGGCTTCACGGTCGTCTTCTGGCCCCATGCCGGGCGAGCCATAGGGCATCCCCGGAACAGCGAGGCCGACGGCGTCCGGGCGCTCCTCGAGAAGGCGGCGGATGTCAGCGGCCGGTACATGGCCCTCGATCACGTAGCCGTCAATGAGCGCGGTGTGGCAGGAGACCATGCGCTGCGGCACGCCGTTGTCTAGCTTGAAGCGCACGAGAAGCCCGCCGAACATGTCCTGGCCGGTCGGCACAAACCCGTTCTCTTCGAGATGTTTCATCCACGAGAGGCAGCAGCCGCATCCGTTGGTCTTGCGGACGTCGATCGCCGTTGCCTCTGCGAGGGCCTGGGCCGCTGGGAACAGGGCGAGCGTGATGGCGAGAGCTTGGGTCATGCGTTTCATGGGTCAGAGCCTTTCGGTTGTCGTTTTGGCAATCTCGCTGCCGAGGTTTTCATTCAGAAGCGCGCGCGCCTCGGCCAGACGCGAGAGCGCGGCGGTATCATCCGCTTCGCTCTCGGCTGCTTCGGCGAGCCGGTCGTCAGTGAGGGGGTCAGTCGGGCGCCCATCCACGAGGACTTCGTAGTGCAGGTTCGGACCTGTCGCCGTGCCAGTCGCGCCGACGCGGCCGATCACATCTCCCGCCGCAACGCGTTGGCCTTGTGCCAGGTCTTCCGGCACGGCGCTCAGATGCGCGTAGCGCGTCATGGTGTCGGAGCCGTGCGAGATTTCGACCACACGGCCATAGCCACCGCGCCAGCCAATGAAACTAACCCGCCCCGGTGCCGTCGATTGAACCGGTGTCCCACGTGCCGCTGCGAAATCGACGCCGGTGTGCATCCGGACGTTGCCAAAGACCGGATGCGTGCGGCGTCCGAACACCGAGCTGAGGCGCGCACCCTCGACCGGCTGTGCGAAGACGCGCAGCACCTCGCCATCGACGTAGATCGTCGCCTGACCGCTGCCGTCGTCCGGCCATACGATCTCGTAAAGCGAACCGCCGACCTCCAGTGCGGCGAAGGCGAGTTCGGGCTGTCCGATCCTGTCCTCTCCGACCCGCGCCTCACGCCAGAGAAGCCTTAGTGTTTCGCCACCGGCCATCTCGCGGCGGAAATCCACGGTCCCACCCAGCATCTGCGCAAGGTCCACGGAAAAACGGGCGGGTATGCCGGCTTCGTCGAGTGCCGCGAAGATCGAGCTGTCGATCACGGCTTCGCCGGCAAGGGTTACGATCTCCGGATCCGGAGCCACGACCTGTGTGGACAACTGCTCGCCGAAAACCACCTAGATCCGAACCCCGTCCTCGACGGCGAGTGAGACGGTGCGGGGGCTGCCGTCCACGGTCGAAGCGACAGTGACCGAGTGCCCCGGCCGCAGCCGTCGCAGATCGTATTCCGCACCAAGCGCGAGGGCAACTTCGGCTCTGTCAGGTGCCGCAAGACCGGCCTCTGACAGCAAGAAATCGAGCGTTTCGCCCGGAGCAATGTCGCGCGACCACGTCGACAGGGGTGGCTCGATCGCTTGCACCGGCCTGTCGGCAAACGCGGCCTGCAGAAGGGGCAGCGGGCTGAGGTCGGGTGCATCGTCTGCCCATGCCGCCGCGGGCAACGTCACGGGGATGTCAACGTTCTGGGGGGCTTCAGGACCTTGGGGCATCCAGCTACCTGCCTGGGCAAGTTCCGGCGGCACGGGTTCTTTCGACATGGAATCAGAGATGGCGATAGCCGCTCCCGAAACCGTCCCCGCAATTGCGACACAAGCCGCCAAAGATCTGAGCCTCATGTCGCCCCCTCCATTTCTTCTTCCAGCGCGCGGCGGATCTTCGGCACCGCGAATTCTTTGGGCTCGTGATAGTCGATCATGGTGACGAATCGCCCAGAGGCTGCGAACAGGAAGACGCTCGCGGTGTGGTTCATCGTGTAATCGCCGCTCTCCGCCGGTACTCGCTCGTAGGTGGCGCGGAAGCCGTCCGCGACGCGCGCTATCTGCTCTTCCGGTCCCGTCCAGCCACGTATCCCAGGATGGAAGTAGCCGACATATTCCGCCATCGCCTCGACGGTATCGCGCTCGGGGTCGACCGTAATGAAGACCACGTTCATCTCGTCGGCCTCGTCTCCCAGATCGTCGAGCCATCCCGAAATGTCCGAGAGCGTGGTCGGGCAGACATCGGGACAGTAGGTGAAGCCGAAGAACACCATCGTCGGGCGACCGATCAGGGTTTCCGGCCCGACCGCGTTGCCCTCATGATCCGTCAGACGGAAATCCATCTCGGTCAGGGCCATAGGCCGCTGCCCGACAGGTTCGGGTCCACCGGGTCCATCGACCTGCCACCAACCGACGAAGAGCATCAGGGCGACCGCCCCGACACCAGCCGCGCCGTACCCCAGGATCGCCCGTCGCCGCATCAGTCCTCCGGCCCTCGCGCGGCGATGCCGAGGATCGGCACATGGACCGTCACTTCGCCTCCGTCGTCGAAAAGCAGGGTCAGCGGAAAGGTGTCCCCTTCCGTCATCGGTTCTTTCAGCCGCATCAGCATCGCGTGCAGGCCGCCCGGCTCGAGCGCGACGCTTTCGCCAGGGGCGATCGCGATCTCCCCCGCCGGGCTCATGGAACTCACACCTTCGGCATTGGTCTTCGTCTCGTGAATTTCGGGCATCATCGCGAGCGGTGTTGTAAGGCCGATCAGCGTCACCGGTTCGTCGCCAGTGTTGCGGATCGCCATGTAGGCGGCCCCGGGGCGGTTCATCCCGATGGAGGCGCGGGACCACGCGTTCTCGACGACAACATCCTCTGGTCCGGCCAGCGCGGGCACTGAGAGCCCTCCAAAGGTCAAAAGCACGGCCAGTGTGCCGGTCAAAATATACTTTTTCATCGTTCTGATCCTGCCCTTTCCATTCAGCTTTACGCGGCAGCGACTTCGGCAGCCACCAATCGCCGCAGTTCTGCCTCCCCGAACGGATCGAGCGGCTTGCCGTTCACGAAGAATGTGGGCGTCTGGCGAATTCCCACGGTCTCGACGTCAGCACGATCCTGGTTCAGGATCGCCACGACATCGGGTGCCAGCATTTGCGTGCGCGCGGCCTCGGCATCGAGTCCGGCCGTGGCGGCGATTTGAAGGATCAGACCAGGCTCCGGGGCACCGTGCGACGCCCATCTCGGCTGTTCCCGCAAAACGGCCTCGAGCACCGGCACGTAAATGTCCTGCATGCGCGCCGCCTCGAGCACGCGGATCGCTTCCTCGGATGCCGCGCCGTGGAAGGGCGTGTAGCGGATCACGACGCGGACAGCATCCCCATGCTCGGCCATGATGTCCTTCACGATGGGATGAAAGGCGCGACAGGCCTCGCAGGCCGGATCGAAGAATTCGACGATCGTGACGGGCGCTTCCGCAGGCCCGAGGATGGGCGAGTAGGGGCGGATCATCGCGTCCGCGAGTTCCGGCGCAACAGGCTCCGCTTCGGCCACCGGGCCGGGGCGGGTTGCAAACCAGGTGGCTCCGCCGAAACCGGCGACGCCGAGGGCGAGAACGGACAGGATCAGGCCGCGTCGGTTCATGTTCGTGTGTCCTTCAATGAAAGGGCCGAAAGCGCCCCGATCAGCGCGAAGGCGGCGAGCGCCATCAGCGGGATAGGGATGCCTAAGACCAGTTGGTTGTCATCGGTGCAAGAGGGGCCGGTCGCCGTGCAGGGCTGGATGCGTTCGGGAACAAGACCGACGTACAGTCCCATGTGCCACAGGGCGACTGCGCCGCCGCCAAGCGCCAATGCGATGCCATAGCGCCCCACGCGGCCGTCCCGCCACCAAAGGCCCAGCCCGAGGATAATGGCCAAGGGGAACATGAAGGCGCGCTGGAACCAGCACAGCACACAGGGCGTCTGCCCCAGCACCTCGCCGATGAAAAGCACGGCAAGCGAGGCGACGAGCGCGATGATCCACGCCAGCCCGAGGGCTGTTTCTCCGGACATACGGTTCATGTCGGTCAGATCCTCTCTTCCAGGTCGGCGAGGATCTCTTCGGCGGAGGTGCCGTAGGGCCACGAGTCGGCGAAGCCCGCGTCGGGATCGAAGAGGAACAGATGCGACGTGTGGCCCATCGTGTAACCATCCGGCGCCGCAGCCTCTTCGACGCGTTCGAAGAAGATCGGAAAGGTCTCGGATGTGGCGGCGATCTGTTCCGGCATGCCGGTCAGCCCGATGATGCCCGCATCGAACAGCGGGACGTATTCGGCGAGTGCTGCGGGCGTGTCTCGTTCAGGGTCGATTGTTATGAAAATCGGCTGGACCTTGGCGGCATCGTCGCCCAGACCGTCCATCACCGCCGCGACCTCGGATAGGGTCGTCGGGCAGACGTCGGGGCAGTTGGTAAAGCCGAAAAAAACCAGCATCCAGCGCCCCGCAAAGTCCTCCTCGGTTCGAACCATACCCTGGTGGTCCGTCAGTTCGAACTCAGCGAAAAAAGGCGGTTCGGCGTCGGTTCGGGCGCTATCGGAACGATAGTCAGACCAGAGCAAAAGCCATACGAAGGCAAGCGCTGCCACGCCTGCCAAAACCCAAAGAAATTTCTGTGCCGATGTAAGGGACAATCCTGTGCGCCTGTTTTTGATTCTTATTGCATGTGCGGATACATCCTCTAGCCGCTAGAGGTTCAAGCACAAAATCATGGTATAGCTTGAACTCACGCGTCTGTGAATCCGGCACTTGTTTATTCCGACGGCAAAACCTACACAAACTGTATCTTTTTCATGGAGGCGAAAATGCTCACGATCGGTACTCTGTCAAAGAAGACTGGCACAAAGGTGCAGACCATCCGGTACTACGAACAGATTGGGCTCATGCCCGAACCTGGCAGGACCGAAGGCGGACAGAGGCGCTACGACAATGCACAGCTCGACCGACTGTCCTTCATCCGCCATTCGCGGCAACTCGGTTTCTCGCTCGATGCGATCCGCGAGCTGCTCGACCTCAGCGACCATCCCAACCGGCCCTGTGATGAGGC
>NZ_JBIFFU010000037.1:0-16838 GCF_043557315.1 Sulfitobacter sp. 1A12779 | reverse complement strand
GGCGATTAGCCCATGGCCTCTCTCGTTGAGGCGAAGCATCTCGGCCCGGTTCTGGCGCGCTCAGCGCGACGAGAGAGTACGCCAGTCTGACGAAAAAGCCGCGAGACAGCGCCAGTCTCGCAAATATCGACTCATCCAGTCTCATAAATACCGGTACAGAATCTCATGAACCCCGACTCGTTTTTCAGGGAAGTGCTTGAATCTCATCAATTCCGGTCATCCGACACATGAAATCAAAACGACATGAACTGCTCCCGCAGCATATTCCATACTGTCCGATAATGTAAACTTATTGGACATAATGGAGAACGACAAGATGGGGCGCTTAGGGCGCTATTTTGTGGCCAAAAGCGCCGCAACGCGGTAGGAATTACGCATGACATTTGCCAATGCCCGACCTCTCGCAGACCTCGACATGCTAATGCGAATTCCCGACTGGGTCACCTCTAAGCATGGTGAAACCTCTGAAGATGTGGCGTTTTTGTCAGGTGCCGCATTGTCACATCTGCACGGGTATCGTATTCATGCTCACGCTTGTGATCTGGTCGCGCGGCACTATTGCGGGCGGTTTCGCCCAGATTGAGGAACTCGCGTGGATACCGGCCATTGGTGCCGCTTATCGGTTGGGACTGGACGGGTTGAGCCTGCCGTTGGTGTTGCTCACGTCGTTGCTGTTCTTTTTGTCAGCGATCTACTCGGCGCGGATCAGCGATCGTGCGCCAAGCTATGTTGTGTTGATGCTTATGCTCGAAACGGCCGCACTTGGCACGTTTATGGCGCTTGACGGACTGCTGTTTTATGTTTTTTTCGAGGTCTCGCTGGTAGGCAATGTATTTCATGATCGCCGGATGGGGATATGAAGACCGACAGCGCGCCGCGCTGATGTTCTTTATCTATACGTTGCTGGGGTCGTTGCCGCTGTTGCTCGCGATTATCGGGTTGTATCTGAGCAGTGGCACCTTCGACATGCGCGTCTGGATCGACATGCCACCTCTGACAGGCATTGCGGCGATGCTTGCGCTGATTGCGATGCTGTTTACCTTCGCAGTCAAGATACCGGCCTTTCCGGTGCACACTTGGCTACCTGCCGCACATGTTCAGGCACCCACGGCGGGCAGCGTGATCCTGGCCGGTGTGATGCTGAAATTCGGCACTTACGGACTGGTACGCTTTGCTTTGCAAATGACGCCTGAGGCATTTGCGCAAGCCGGTCAGGTAATCCTAGCGGTGGGGGTGGTCAGCGCGCTGTACGGGGCCTTCGCCGCACTGGCACAGTCTGATCTGAAAAAAATGATTGCCTACACGTCGATTAACCACATGGGCTATGTCGTGATGGGTGTGGCGGTGGCCGCGCTTACCGTTGATTTGCGTATCCGCACAATTGCATTGGACGGTGCGACTTTGCAGATGGTCAGCCACGGTCTGGTGACAGGCGCGTTGTTCTTTTTGCTGGGCATGTTGCAGGACCGCGCCCACAGCCGCGATATGAGTGAATTTGGTGGTCTGCTGGGCCGTGTGCCGTGGTTGGGCTGGTCGTTCATCCTGATGGCGTTCGCTTCACTTGGTTTGCCGGGGTTGGCGCATTTCCCTGCAGAGTTTCAGGTGTTTCTGGCGACCCTGAATACCGCTCCATGGGCGATCATAGCTATCCTTGCCATCGTGGTAACCGCAGGCCTGTATCTGCGCGCCATCGCCGCCGTGTTCCTTGGCTCCGAGAACGAGAAATGGCTGGAAATGCGCGATCTAGACCGCAGGGAGAAGCTGGTGATTGTGCCTCTTTTGATTCTGACGGTGCTGGTCGGTGTGGCCCCCGGCTGGTTGATCGATATGATCCACACAACTATGGCAAGCCTGAGCTTCTGATGGGGCGCGAACTTTCTTTTCTGATCCCTGAGCTTTTGCTGGCATCTGTGGCCATGTTGATGATCGTGGCCGAGATGGCGCGCGCGGCGCGGCTGGTTCTGGTCCTCGGGCTGGCGGGGCTGACGGCGGCAACGCTGCTGACATTGCCGGTCCTGCACGCCGACACAACCGTGTTCAGCGGCACTTACCGGATCGACCTGATTTCGGGCTGGGCCAAGCTGATCCTGCTGCCTGGCACAGCGTTGGCGCTGTTGATGGCGCGCGCCGAAATCGCCGGACAGGAGCGCGAGGGCAGCGTCTATGCGCTGATCTGCCTTGTTACTCTTGGGGCGCTGACGCTGTCCGGTGGCGGCGACACAATGCTGCTTGTATTGGGTGTGGTACTGACGGGCTTAGGCTCTTTTGCGCTGGTGGCTTTCCCGCGCGATGATGCGGCGACAGAGGCCGCGATGAAATATCTTGTTTTCGGGGCTGTCACCGGATCCGTGATGATCTACGGGCTGAGCTTTTGGTTCGGGGGCGTGGGATCGACGCTGTTCTCGGACCTCGCGGCGCTGGAGGACAAGCCGCTGATCGCCATTGCGGGCCTGGTCGCAGTGATCATCGGCCTCGGCTACAAAGCTGGGCTTGTGCCGTTTCACTTCTGGGCACCTGACGCCTATGACGGGGCGCCGGTTTCCATTGCCGCCTACCTGTCGGTTATCACCAAGCTCGCGGCAATCTTTGCCTTTGCGCAGGTGCTGCGCGACATGCCCGTCGGCAGCGCTTGGCCACTGGTGATCGCAATGATCGCAGCGATCACAATGACCTATGGCTATCTGACAGCGTTGGTACAGACCAATCTGGTGCGGCTGATCGCTTATTCTTCGATCGCCCAATCTGGGTATTTCTTGCTCGGCATTGTGGCACTCGGCGCCAGCCCACTTGCGGTCCCGGGGATTATCATCATGGGTGCCGCATATGTCGCAATGAACCTGGGTGCTTTTGCCATTGTGATGATAGCTGGACGCACCCTTGTCGACATGCGCGGTTTTGGCCGCAATCGACCAATTATGGGGCTGTCGATGGTGATATTCCTTCTGTCGCTCACCGGCATCCCGCCGCTGTTTGGATTTGTCGGCAAAGTCTATCTGTTCACCTCTGCAGTTGAGGCAGGGTTCCTTTGGCTTGCGGTGATCGGCATCCTGAATTCCGTGCTGGCGCTTGGTGTTTATCTGCGCATCGTGGTGCCGATGTATCAGACCGCAAGCTCAAAAACCGGCATGGACACCCCGTCACCACACGCCCTGCTTGTTGTCGTGGCGACGGTCACTGTCCTGATTACCCTGTCTATGGGGGCATTTGCGGGGCTGTTGCCCAGTTGATCGCAAACCTTCAATGTGGTTCATGCATAACCGACATGGATCATCAAATTTTGACAGCGCAACGCAAAGCGCCGCGTCCAGCAAAAGCCGGATACGGCGCTTTGTCCGTCTTGGAAAACTTAGCGCAGGCTGAATTCGGTGGTCAGCGATACAATCAACAATCCGTCACTGATACTGGTGTCATGCCATGACGCGTCAATGCCAAAGTTATCGGAGATCGCATAGCTGCCACCGACACTCCAGTAGTCGTGTCCCCCATTGCTGATCGTGCCGTAGTTGGCTGAAGCACCAAATTTGTCATCGAATGCGTAGTCGATCGAGACGCTTGAATTAACGTAATCCGCAACGGGGTCATGCGCAAACCGAAGGCCGACATCCAGCGGATCCAGTACGGAGTACCCCAATGACAGGATGACCTCTCCGCAGCAGTCATTGCTCGGGTTGCGATAATAGTATCGGGTATATCCCAGATCGTAGTTGAACTTGCCGACTTCATTGCGATAGCCCAGATAGAGGTCCACCTCAACAGAACTGCCAACAATTGATCTGGCAGTGTTTGACGCCCAGACGCCTGCATAAAAACCTTCGTACTCGGCCTCCGCCCAAGGCTGGAACGCCGCGCCGGTAGTCTGTTCAATGCCGTTGAAAACATATCGGCTGGTGAGGGTTGCGCCTGCGGACAGACTTAATTCCTGAGCCATTGTCACGCCGGGTAAGCCCAGACCGATGACGACGGCGGAAGTCGCAAAAATAGATCGCATCATTTTTCCTTACTGGAAGATTTTCCTGCTGCACTGTAACGACGAAAATCCGCCCGCCGGAAGCAGGGCGCCCGCATTTTTGTAACACCTGATTCAATTTTGAACACCGTTACGGGTCGTTGCCCAAAATTGACGCGAAAAAAAACGGGCAACGATTATTCCACTGTAACGAAGTGGCGCTTATGGCGTCTGATATATGTACCCTTAGTGTCAGGAGGCCCAAATAGACCAGACAACAACCAAAACCGAACCATCTGAAGTTGAAACCGCCAAAGGCGGAGGATGCTGCGGTGGAAACAAGGCCAGCCAGGTTGCAGATGCCCCAGCGGCATCACAGGCATCCGTCAAAACACCTGCTGCAAAATCCGGTGGCTGCTGTTGTAGCTAGACCATCTCGGCGCCAGCATCAGGTAACGATGTCCGAAAAAACCAAAGCCGGTCCGTGCGCGGCAGATGTGCATCGTGATGCATATGTCGTGCACGGACCGGCATGATTTTTTTGGTAGCTCTTGCTCTGGATCGCCCCAAATCCCTGAGACACAGTCCAGCTCAGACCTTCACTTCCCAGCTCACTTATCTATACTGTAAACAACGAGATATGCTTGGTGCGGACGCCCAATCCTTTGTTGAGCGACAAGCGCGATTACCGGATCGCGCCGCCGGATCGTCCGCCCATTGCAAAACCCGCAACAAATCGAAAATGAAGGCGTTCTAAATGGATCATCAACACGGCGGCGACACTGAAAATAAAGGCTCCATCAGCCTAAGCGGCGGGGTGGCGATGGGCACCGGCGTGATGATCGGAGCCGGTATTTTCGCGCTGACAGGTCAGATCGCGCAGCTGGCCGGACCGCTCTTTCCATTGGCGTTTGTCGTGGGCGGGATCATCACAAGTTTCAGTGCATACAGCTACGTAAAGATGTCGAATGCGTTTCCGTCTTCGGGTGGCATCGCGATGATCCTGCAAAAGGCATACGGACCGGGTGCAATTGCCGCAGCGGCGGCGCTGTTGATGGCGCTGTCAATGGTGATCTCCGAAAGCCTCGTTGCGCGAACCTTTGCGACTTATGTCTTGCGACCCTTCGACATAACTGGTGGTCCGCTGGTGCCGATCCTTGCCGTTGGGGTGATCCTTTTTGCCTTTCTCGTCAATATCGCCGGTAGCCGATCGGTTGGACTGCTCTCGCTGATTATGGCGGTGCTCAAGATTGGCGGTATCGCGTTGTTCGGCATAGCAGCACTTTGGGCAAGCGGGTTTCAATTCGCCGCGGCGAGCACGGCGTCTGGCGGATTTGATATCACCGGCTTTATAGCATCCGTGGCCCTTGCCATTCTGGCGTTCAAGGGGTTCACCACGATCACCAACAGCGGCGGCGAGATCATCAATCCGCACCGCAATGTTGGCCGCACGATCATTATCTCGATCACGATCTGTGTTGTTGTCTATCTGATTGTGGCCTTTGCGGTCGGATCAAGCCTGACGATAGACCAGATTATCGCGGCCAAAGACTATTCATTGGCTGAGGCCGCCGCACCCGCACTTGGCAACGCGGGGTTCTATTTTACCGTCGTGCTGGCGGCTGTTGCGACGGCGTCTGGTGTTCTTGCCAGTGTCTTTGCGGTGTCGCGGATGCTGGCCATGCTCACCGATATGAACATGATCCCGCACCGGCATTTCGGGATGTCGGGACCTATCCGCAGTCACACGCTGGTCTATACGGTGGTGATCGCCTCTATCCTTGCGGTGTTTTTTGATCTGACCCGGATCGCGTCATTGGGGGCTTTCTTTTATCTGATCATGGACATGATCGTCCATTGGGGCGTCTTGCGCTTCATGCGAAAAGAGGTTGAAGCGAAAGCATTTGTCATCGTCTTGGCCTTGTTGTTTGACGCTGTGGTGCTGGTGGCCTTTACAGCTATGAAGCTGCAATCCGATCCGCTCATTGTTGTGTACGCTGTGATTGCGATCACATCAGTCTTTGTGTTCCAACGGATTTATCTGTCGCGCTGGACTGCACCACGACCCAGCGAAGACCACTGAAACACTTCTCGAAAGTGCTATAGCCCTCCTGAAAAAGGCGCGTCCGGCTAGCAGGTGTCGGGTATGCCCTTTTTCATTTTTTCGGTTTGTCAGGCTCGGCGCAGGGGGGCCAATCCCAAAGCCGGTTCATCATCGCGAAAAGATATGCACCTGACCACGCGATCAGCAACAGTCCGGTCAAGGCCTCGACGCCCGTCAGAAGACGCAGGTGATCTGTCGGGAAAATATCGCCAAGACCAAGGGACGTATAGCTGACGACGGAAAAATAAAAATAATCCAGAACGGTATCAACGCTCTCACCGGAAAAGCCGCCGATGCTCAAAAGCTGGTGACCGACGCCAAACATGCCTGCAAAGACAACTATTCCGGCGAAATGCGCGAAAAACAGGATCAGTACGGCCATCATGACACGATTGAACGGCTCCAAAGGTATCTTTGCCATGCCAACCGATACCCACCGCATGACCGCAAGATGTATCCAACTACTCGAAACGATGGCGATAACTGCAAGAATTAGTGAAAAAAGCAAAGAGACGCTCCTGATTGGATGAACTTGCCAGTATCCAAAAGTAGCCGTATCAGGTCGGCTTCTTGCGCGCGCTGATCGCGGTGCCAAAGCTCTGAAGTCCGCCGTCACCACGAACAATCCCGCGCGGTTGCGCCGGGTGGATTTGACCTTGCATCTCTTGGCAGCGCTGGAGATCGGGAATCTGGGGTCGCTCACATCTGGGAACGGGCGCGAAAGGTTGATGGCACTTGCCGCGGTTGGTGTCGGCGTGACCCGTCCCATTGTGGGCGCTACCCTCATTCTGAGAGGAAACTATTGGGCGGTTCGGGGGTTACGCCGCGCCTTTCCGCAGCATGGTCGGGTGATTGAACGGATGCGTGCTCTGTCGAATGACCTCGACCAGCGGCTTCCGGGACGGCGGGAAACAGAACATCTGCCGGAACAGGAAGAACATAGAACGAGCAAGTCGAGAGCGTCAGAAAGCGCTCTACGAGCAGCCCGGCAGGCCATCTCCGAGCTTGGATCTGGGGCAGATCGTCAAGCGCTTCTGGCGCGGGCCGATGCAATTTGGAGGTGCTCAGATGCGGTCAAATCCTGAAGCACCGGGCCTGTGGATATACTGCAATTAAGGGTACAAAAATGCCCAAAATGACCCTGAATCCGCAGATTCTGATTAATTAGGGTACAGTGACAGTTGTCACCACTTGTTCGCGGCACGTCGATCTCCATGACAGATCGTGCCGCGCGGCGGTTCTGCGACCGGCTGGTCGAGCTGGGCGTGGCGCGAGAACTGACCGGGCGGCCTACTTTCCGGCTCTATGGGATCGCGCCATGACGACGGCAACGAGGAAACGGCAACCGGCGGATGAAAGCGGCGCCGTTTTTGACCGCGAGCTCGAGGACCTGCCGCAGGAGTTGCGCTGGCGCGAATGGATGGGCCGGGTCGAAGCGGTGCTCTTCGCCAGTGCCTCACCGGTAAGTCGCGAAGATCTGGCCCGCGTGGTGGGGCAGGGGGCCTCCGTGGAGATGCTGATCGAGGACATCCAGGCCGAGCTGACGGGTCGTCCTTACGAACTGGCCCAAGTGGCTGGCGGTTGGATGTTCCGCACGCGACCGCAGTTTGCCGATGCGATCAAGACCACCGCCGACCTTGGTGACCAGTCCCTCGCCTTTACCGAGATGGAGATGGGGGTGCTCTGCGCCATTGCCTATCACCAGCCGATCGACCGCGCCGGGCTGGCCGACATCTTCGGCAAGGAGGTCAGTCGCGATCTTCTGGCCCGGCTGCGGTACAAGGACTTGATCGCCAGCGGGCCCCGGTCGCCGCGGCCCGGGGCGCCGCATACCTTCGTGACGACGGAGACGTTTCTGGTGACGTTCGATCTGCAGAGCCTGCGGGATCTGCCGGAATTGGAAATTGTCGAGCCGTCCAATCTTGCTGATTAGATGAGGTCGTCCAGATCTCTATTGTTTAGTTCGCTATCAGAAGCGGACTCCACGCGTGCTTCCAATGCCTCTTGAGATTCACTAACCGCAGCCGGTTTGAGATAGGGTACGATTTCTGCGAAATGTCGATGGACTTCACGCCGCGACCATTTGGCTGACCACATAAGTGACCCAAACGCGGCCATCTCAGCATTTGAAAATCCCCGCCTTACGCAACGATTGGCAAACACCATCGCTGTACACGGTTCTGTCTTTTCCGCCGAATGCACGTTGACATGACCCTGAAGGATTTGAAGCGGCGCCCCCATGAGATGGGCGAGATCAGGAACAAGTCTAATCACGAACTTTCGAGCACTCGTAGAGCGCTTCTTGTCGCGTGTTTTGTCAGAAAGCCGCTTTTGAATTTTCTTGAGCGGCGCACCGTTCATCCAGTCCTTCAAGGCCGCGCGAAGCTTCGGAAGTGAGTAGGATGCACGCGATTGATCATCCTTTAGCTTCTTGATTTCCGTTCCGAAGAGATACTCCAGGGTCTCCAACTTGACCAAGCGAACCAGGTACTCCGGTTTAACCATCAGCCACTCGAACACCCAATCGCACAAGCTTTCGACGGTTTTGAAGTTTCTAAAACCGTGCTTGCTGAGAGCCTTTGACATGTCGTCCAGAATATCCTCCGGCAGCCCCAACATGGATGCGGTGTTGCGCAAAGACAATTGCTCAACGGCTAGGTCTCCATCATCGCTCTTCAGAAGTGAAAGTGCTGCGGCAGTTCTGCTTTCAACCCAGTCTTCGTCCGCATCTTGACGTTTACGATAAGCCGCGAAGCTCCTCGCGAGGCCAAGTCGTATGTCAACTTTTCCATCGTCGCCATGATCAGTTTCTGCCAAGCGCGCGACGACGTAACGCTCCAAGTCACCGATTTCAGTTGCGCTATTGTGGATACGGTCCATTAGGGCCGTAAATGGATCGTCCAGCACCAAACACTGATCGGTTTGGCCAAATATGTCTCGCAGCCTACTCCATCTTGACCCGATCTTGTTCTCAGCATCGTCCAGGCCGACGACCTGTCCGGGGATGACTAGAACGATACCGGTTGCGCTTTCGCCTGCCCGGCCGGCACGACCGGCTGCGTTTAGCAGGTCCTCTGGGCCCAGGAGGTCTTTTCGACCGGAAGAGGCGTCGAATTGGCTGTCTTCTGCTATGATGACCAAATCGGCAGGCAAGTTCATACCTTGACCGAGCGTCGGGGTCGCTGCGAGCACGGCCAACGCCCCCTTTCGCTTATACAGCGCCTCCACTAGCTGGCGTTCCTCAGGAAGCAATTGTCCATGGTGCGTCGCAGCCTGGGATGCCAATTTTCCGCCCACAAGAGTCAAGTACAGCTGATCAGCACCACCCATTTCATCGACGGAAATCTCATACAGACGCTGCTCAGTTTCAGTCAGTTCGACACTACATTCATCAAGCGCTGCCCCGGCCTTTTCTGATATAGAAAAGGCATTCGGTATGGATTGAGAAAAGACGAGAGTTCGTAGCCCTGCTCCAGCGGCTGCAGCAGCGACTGAAGATGCAACGACACCGGAGTTGGGCGTCACTTTCCAGAACTTGTTTGTCGAAAGCTGAAGTGTTTCGTTCAAGAGTGGTACAAGAGCATAGTCGCGGCGAACCTGTGACGCCCATGTCTGCTTCACGCTGAAGAACGCGTTTGGTTTTGCCGTCAGCTTGCGCTTTACCGCAGCAGGAACCCCCGCAGTGGAGCTTTTTGCGCGAGCATTCCGCAAGAGTTTTCGCAGGTCAGCAAGTCTCTTTTCATCGTAAACGACGCATCCCCTTAGTTGCCGGGTTGGTTTCCATGCATTGTCGAGAGCAAGAGAGTTTCTACCTGTCAGCTCCGCCAGCCAACCGCTCAGTTCATATGTGTTCTTCATCATAGCCGACATCAGGACGATATCGGCGTCCGGTACAACGCGGGTAAACCCCAAGATGCATAGCATCGCGTCGATTGCTCTCCGGTCTCCGTCAGTGCTCGGATGCATCAGATGACATTCATCGAAGATCAAAAGACCGACGTCATCAAACCGCTCTGGTTCCATATGACTGGTAAGGAGACAGGCTTCTGGAGTCATCACCATGACGTCCGGCAACTCGTCGCTATCCCCAGAAAACCCGAATTCGTCCATACGTTCACCGCGAACGGTTGCCCGCGGAAATGCACCGCGCAGGTCCCGTGCTGTCTGATCAACGAGAGCGTGCGTAGGAGCTAGGAATACCGCCTTGCGCCCGGATAACAAAGTTGCATGAATTTTGAGTTGTGCGGTCGTCGACTTCCCGGCTCCAGTGGGGAACCCTATCGCAGCAGATGTGCCAATCTTGAGGTACCCTTGGGCGACGGCGTCCTTGTGATTACGCCACAGATACGGGCGCGTCTCGGCAACCGTTTTCATGGCCTCGGTCCAACGATCCTCAGGTACGCCATCCGGAGGCGGTAGGTTAACGACGGCGCTTTCCATCAGGGCGGAGCCTGCAGCGATCAAGAGACTGGCCAAATGGAACGGTCCGGGAAAGACAGCGATTGCACCTTCGGGGAATGTATCCTCCAGATCTGATGCGCCGGCGGCGAGCGACTTTACTTCAGAGAAGACTGCAATTGGATCGACCATCCCCCTCACTCGACGCCCTTGCAGCACGAAGGCCAAGGCTCGCACACCTCGCAAGAGTCGATAGTAGAGCGCTGCATTGGCTCGCTCGCCACCGGTACCCGAGACGAGTCGGTCTTGGGGCGGTCGCTTTCGATTCCGAATACGACCAACTTGTCCTTTTGCGAGCATGATCAAGTGAAGAATCAGTTCCGACTGCAGCCAATCGCCGCTCGGGATGCGGATAGAGTCTGCCACCTCAGCAGCATCAGCCGATGCCCCGGCTACCAAGAACAGGAGCATTGCCGAAACATCCGGACTGATCGTATTCGGCGATACAAATGAAACTGGCTGGTCCGAGTCCCGTAGAGCGATCGCTTGATGAACCAACTGATAAGCCGTTGCGGCAACAAAGCCTGCCGCTGCCCGGTTTTCTCTATCGGGATTAATGGCTACCAATGCTTCATTGGTCTGCGCCAACCGGCGTGCAAATCGAATTGTGCCCTCGAGAAGCTCTTCCCCATTTTCACTCTCGCGAAGCAGTACCCTTGCCGATACGATCTCGGCGAAAGCACGTGCAAGTCGGTCAGGCAAACCTTCGCGGTCCAGGTCGGGCAAGTCTGGGGTGGACCTGATGAGTTCGGACGTTGCGGGATCATACATTGGCTGCCGCCTCGGCACTGTCGATCTTGACGAGCGCTTTCTCCGCTACACAATCTATCCAGTCGCGAACGTCTTCCAAAACTAAGGTTTCGGCGCGCCGGCGTGCTACGTCACCCAGTACAGACTTCTCATACCCTTTGAACAAGCCCTTGCGTCCCTTTGCCGATGCATATTTGCCACCAACGGTCACCGCCACGCGGTATGCCCGTTTTTCATTCCATAGAATATCGGCAACAGTCCCGTCGGGGTCTGGGTCTCTGGATACCTCAAGTAGCGAAGTTACCGACGCAATGAGTTCGTTGTCTCGTCCGCCTGTTTCAAACTGCTCAAACTCCGGCCAGACCTTTGATTTAACTTGGTTCCGAGGGTTCTTGGTCGCCTTCTCTTCGCAGATGACAACATGGGCAATGCCGTCGCTGTCGAACTCAATAATGAGGCCATCCAACCCTTTGTCCGCTTTAATCATCTGTGGAGCCCGTATGAGAGCCTCATCGTCGAAACGGTGAGCGGCGATCCACGCAATGACCTGAAAAACCCAACCATCCCGATGGTAGGTCTTGTCGCCAGTGCCGACGGTCAAAAGCTTTCGCGCACCTTCGAAACCGCCTTTGGGATAGCGCGCGGGCAAATCGCCTGTGGCGCGCAATATGCGCTCCACTGTTCGCGACTGACCTATTGCGACGCGGGCCAGGAGCTCAGCAAGCTGGTCCTCGTCCTCAATCGTCCAAGTGGAGCCCGACCAACAATCTTTCTGCCGTATTGGGGTTAGGGTTACTGGCATGAGCTAGACGCGCAACTCAGCGATGTCGATCAGGCTTGGCGTCTTAACGGTAGCTGCAGAATGAGTGTTTCTCATCGTCGGACTCGCTCAAATGTAGAACTTGAATGGCTGGCGTTCGGCGTCATTGGCGCTTCCCATGACCAGAACATATTTATTTGTCATTGCGCTGCCCTTGTCTCGGCCAGAAAAGCTGCAAACGGTCGAATATCTTCCCTCACGCTCGCTGTCTCTAAAGCGGCCATGTAAGCCGCGCGCTGTTCGAGCTTGATGACTGTCCATGGTTGCCCGGCAGCGGCCATCATGACGTTCATCAGAAAGCGCGCTATTCGACCGTTCCCGTCCAGGAACGGATGGATAAATACGAAGATGAAATGTCCAAGGACGATCCGAACAGTCGGGTCATCTTCCGCCTTGAGTAGGTCGAAGAAGACCGGCATGCAGTCTCGAACTGCCTCAGGACTCATTGGGACATGCTGGGATTGCCGAATGTACACAGGGGACGATCGGTAGCCTGCAAGTTGAGAGGCCTTCAGGATGCCCGCTGTGACAGACGGTGCGAATAGGTTGCGATACCAATCACTCAGATCGCGCTCAACAACCTCACCCGCGTCAGCACCTTCCAGAACTGCCCGAATGCTTTCCTTCACTCTCTGAAATGCTTCCCAATATCCACGCGCTGCAAGGGCGTCTTTCAGCGCTCGGTCTTGCTCATCTGTTTCTGGGTTCCAGGTCCCCGAACGCACTTTGTCAATCAGTTCCGGCGAGACACGATAGCCCTCAATGGAGAGCGAATGATACGCATCCGTGACATAGATTTCGTCGATCTGCTTGAGATAGGCGTCGATGTCATTGGTGATGGGTTGGGCCTTTGGAAAGAGATCAATAACATCGTCGCGCATGCTCTCCCACTTCAAGCGGATGCGATGCACGTGGGGCGAGGTGATCCGCCCGGCGTTTGGCACAAGAATCGACTGCTCAAAGGGGTTGATCTCGCGAACGTCATGCGAAGCGGCTTTCATCGCCGCAAGGATTTCGTCTGCGACCTTTTCGGACCCGATGCTTCTAAAAGCACCAGCAAGCCTGCCGGCCGCTCGCGTGTGCCCCCCGTCCAACAGCTTGCCAAGCAGCCGTGAGGCATCTGGCATCATAGCAAGCACAGTGCGCGCTTCTGTCGGATGGTTTTGGAAGAAGACCTCGGGAACGAGGATTAGGGCATCCTCGACGGAGAATAGGCGTAAATTGTCGACGATTTCGAGCGCCTCATCTGACGCGATCGTTGCGCGCGTCTCAAAAAGCGACGTGTTGTGGGGCAGATCGGTCTTAGAGTTTCCGCCCTTGACCGCTCTTACCAATAGCTGAGCAGGAACTGTCGTGTTTCCAGCATGTATGATGAGGGACTGTTCAGGAGACAGAGACCAGTCAGTGCCAAACCGATCTGACAGGTATTGTGCGCAGAATCCCCAAAACGATGTGTACCATGCTGTGCTCTCACCGGCGTTTTCATCGGGGCGTGATGGGATGTACCAGCCCTTCATGACTTCCTTCAGGAAGCCTGCCTTCAGCAGCCGTTCGCGGTGAGTGCGTGACATGTCTTTGGAGCGAATGGCAATCGAACCACCAGACTGTAGTGTCTCGAGCTCTTCCAAGGAGCTTGCAAGCTTCTCTGCGGCACTCGGCATAATTATTCGGCTCCGTTCGAGATTTAGGTTTTAGCGTCGTACATGATTTAGGTGTATGTGTCGAACGATCTTTAGGGTTTTGTGATGCGCAAATCTTAGGTTTTAGTGTTATTGGCCCCTCCTGCCCTTTGGTCAGGACCGCGCCCTACTCGGTCGGCTGCGCGCAGCCGCCCTCCCCGAGCTGAAACGCCGCCTCTCCCTGCGACGTGCCGCTGGCCGCGCCGTCTCCTCCGGAGCCAGCCCGACCAGCCGTCGCACGGTCGTGGTAACGCTTCATCTCGGCCATTCGGTAACGGTCGCTGGGGCGGGCGTGTGACATCAGTGATCACGTACCTCGCGTCTCGGCCGCTGTTGGTCCTCGCTTTGCCGGACACGCAGCTCCGCGCCGCGATCATGGGTCGCAAACGATGTCCGACGACCGCCGGATTGCATTGACCGAAGCTGGCAGAAGGCCGGTGATGGTCGTGCTGTGCAAACCCAAGCTATCGGGTTGCCGTAGAGGGTCAGTTCGAAATCCCGGTGATCCGAACAGGTTGTCGAAGCTTCGACGGTCTCCATGCTGCGCTTCAAGACAACACACATCGGGTTGCCACGGAAACCAGCCGTCGTGGCACGTGAGGCAGGGACAGCAAAGCTCTGACTGGTCGGGATTCGGATCGGGGCAAGAGGACAGAGAAGACATCGCCCGCCCTGCAGCGCCTCCCTCGGCCGTTCCCCTACCTTCCTTCGCCGCCACCGCTCTTCTCCTTTTGTCTGAGTTGCATGACATGCTGGTCGCAGCTGTCGCCCCGTCCACAAAGGTTGTCGCCGATCTTTTTCCCTTGCCCCTGCGGGCCATTCCTCGCGGAGCAAAAAGACCGGCGCCTGCCCCTCTCCGCTGCGCTCCGCCTGCGGTGTGGCCGGGCCTTGGCCAGCTGCAAGGTGACCATCATTGCAACGCAAACAAGGAGAAGAGCAATGACCACGAACTGCATCAAATTCACCAGCGCCGACATCGAAACCGCCAAGGGGGTCGGCTCCATCTCGACCCTGACCTTCGACCTCGACATCACGGTCGAACCCGTCGCAAGCGCGAACCCGATGGCCCCCACGCACCGCGTCCTCGGCCGCTCCCCGCGCGGCAAGCTGGTCGAGTGCGGCGGCATCTGGAAGAAACAGAACAAGGAGACCGGCGCCGACTACTACACGCTGACCATTCGCGACCACGGCTTCAACGCCAACCTCGGCAAGGCCGCGAACCAGGACGATCTGTCCCTGCAGGCCGTCATCCCCTGGGGGCCAAAGGACGCCGCCTAAGCCAACAGCCAGACCGCTCCGGCGGTCTGGCTTTTTCTCGTTTCAAGAAACGACAATGGTTCGGGTCCGAAACCCGTGTCTGAAGGTTGCGGCATATTCCGGACGACGTCGCCGTGGCGGGTAGGAAGCTGGATAGGTCGCAGATGCGGCTTTGATCTTTCTGTTCAGTGACAACGTGCATCGCGCGAACCCGAGTCGGAACCGAATGTCCGCAGGAAGAACTGGCGGCCCGCTGGGCGAGACAAGCGCTCCCCTTCCGCCGGTCGAGCAATCCGCGCCTGGGTCGTCTTGGCGAAGCTGCCAGGGGCGGCGAACTCACCCTGTGCCGCGTGGGTGTAGCCGCAGATCAACGTCATGTGTCCGGGGGACGAAGTATCACGTCAGGGCCACCGCCGCGCGCCTTTCCGTCGACCTGTTGGCCTTTCAGATCGCTAGCCCGGGGTCGAGCGGTCGGCAACGCCGGGGGCAGGTTTCTGGGCGGCTGACGCCTTGAGCGCTGCGGGGCATCGCCCACAACAAACCTGCCCCTGTCGTGCTCCATTTCATTCCGCCCCGTGCCGGGTGCAGCCCGCTCTCATGCCCCCGGTCTTTTCCACGATCCGTCCAACGACGATCAACGGAAAGGATCACACCATGACACTCGAACAATCCATCGACCTCGCCGAAATGCAAGCCGACATGGCCTTCGAGGCCTACCTCGCCGCCTTTGATGAAGACGCCCATCCAGAGGGCATTGCCAAGTTGGGTGATCGTGGGCGCAAGGGGGCGTGGCGTGAGCGCTTATGCGGTCATCTGGAGCGCATAGTCGTTCCACAGGCTGAAGGCGTCAGCCCGTGCGTGGCGGTATGAAGATGCGGTGAGACGATAGCGACGGGGACGGAAGAGGGTGTTTATCTGATCATGGGCCGCGAGGAATCTCTGCACCTGTTGTTGGGACTTGAAGCGCCCCATGATTTTCTCTCGCCGTCGCGTTGGTCTATGTGAGCCCTCGATCCGGTTGTTCAAGCCCTTGTGTGCCCGATGATCGGCGTCGGGAGCGAGCTTCCGGATCGGCGCAAAATAGCTGCGCAGTTTGTCGGTGATCACCACACGGGGCTGGCCGAACTGCGCGATGAGCCTTGCCAGAAAGCGCTTTGCCGCCCTGGCATTTCTGCGGGTTTGCACGAGGATGTCGAGCGTGTCGCCATTGGCATCCACGGCCCGCCACAGCCAGTGCTTCTTGCCACGGATCGGGATAACCACCTCGTCCAGATGCCAGTTGTCTGAAGGCGCTGGCCGGTCTCGTAGGATGCGGGTCGAGAAATGCCCGCCAAAGCGGTTGACCCAAAGCCTGATGCTCTCGCGGCTCACGATCACGCCGCGCTCGGCCAAAAGGTCCTCGACGTCCGCCGTGCTCAAAGCAAAACGGTGCCAGGCCCAGACGGCATAGGCAATGATCTCCCGGGGAAAGCGAAAGCCCTTCAGGCGCGGCATGGATGACGGCATTTTCATCCGAGATCCTGTAGCAGGGGCTCCACGACACAACAACTTGGCAATGCCGGTGATGTGATCGAGCGGCGACTAATGTTACTGTATGGCCCTTGCGCGCTAACTCCCGGGCGAAATAGTGATGCCGTCCGCCCATACCGGTGCCTGTGGTTGAACCGTAATGGTTGATTATCACTATTCGGGTCATATTGAGCACCTTGCTGTCTTTAAACTAGGAAAAGTTGCAGCGTTCGCAGCGCTGTGGAGTTCTACGGCTTGGTATGAGTTCCGTCCCAAACACTTGCATTTAGCGGATATTCCGAATGAACTGGCTTA
>NZ_JBIFFU010000036.1:0-17972 GCF_043557315.1 Sulfitobacter sp. 1A12779 | reverse complement strand
GAACCGATCACGCGTCAAAGCATGACAAACAAGGCTTGAAGGCCGCAATACAGCGGTTGCGAGGCTCTGCCAATTGCAGGGATTAGCGACACGAAACCATGTTCACGCTTTGATCGGTCATCGTGGGGTATGATTGGCGTTGTCCAGTTCAGACCCTCATCGAAGGAGAAAGCGATCTTTACGTCGTATTGATAGCTGCCCGGCCCATTCAATTCCAACCAATGCGCTGCAAGCGTCCCATCGCTAAGCCCAACGACTGACGGAAAGTCGGCCCAGTTCACAAACAGTGTCTCAGATTGATGAATTGTACGCGCCTCCGTCCAAGAGGTGCCATCGAACAGGGCCATCCGAACGGCGTTGTTACCTTCGGTCCAACTCATCACGATCCGACCATCGGGCAGTGTTGAAAGCGAGGGTTCACGTGCGTGATCCCCAACCGGTGCAATCAGTGGTCTGACTGGAAACAGAGGGGCATCTTCAGCCGCTACAAAGGGCGCACCGAGCATAAAAAGAGCCGTGCAAACGAATAAAAATCTAATCGGCCTCAACCTCCGGTCCAACCGAAACGAGATAAGCCCAGACTGCCTTGGCATCCGTTTCTTTCTTCAATTTGAATGACATGCCAGATTTCGCCTTGCTGTCGTTCAGAAAAGTCGCGAGGAACTTCTTCGGATCTGCAATATAGGCTACGAAATCGCTCTCGTTCCAGACCAAGCCATTCTCGCCCGCTTCACGAATAGAGTCCCGAAATTTATTCCCAAACATTTCTTCGGTCCCTGCTGTTCGGTTGTACACACCATAAAGATTTGGCCCAACCGCGCCACCCTTTCGGATAACGTCACCATCCGTCCTGACGATTGAGTGGCAGGCCTTGCACTTGTTAAATACCTTGTCTCCGGCTGATGCGTCGCCGGTTGCATGTCCATCGGCGAGAACACCTGTTCCGGACTATGCCAGTGCTAGCGTTGCGATAAATTTAGGTTTCATTCGTTTCTCTCCCCGTTGATGACAGTTATTATCTACTGGATGGCTGTTATGCTTTTGCCTCAGGTCGACAGGTCACTCAGTTAATTCCGTTTTCCCTTTGAAGAGCCCGTATATATGCCACGATATTCAATACTTCTGCTCGTGTTACGCCCTCGACAGCTGGCATGTTGCCAAACTTCCAATGGTGCGCCCGAACACCATTCTGTGCTGCGAGGACAAACGCCATGTCACCGTGGTGGCCCGGCTCATAAATCTTGTGCACCAGCGGTGGAGCAACGCCGTCCTGACCCTGCCCATTGACGCCGTGGCAGGTCGCGCAGGCCGCACCATAGGCACGCTTGCCGATTTGCTCTTGCTCGGTGAAACTTGGGGGCAGCCTGACAGTTGCAAGCGCACCTGCGGGAAGTGCCATTCTTTCGTCCGTCTGAGTACTCGTCTGGGAGTGGGTCGGCTGCAGGATGTACCATCCTGCCGCAGCAGGGAGTGGGCAAAACTTGGGGGTTATGCGGCTGCTCTTTGGTAGGCGCCGGTTAGCCGACCGTCGAGAACGGCGGCGCGGACAACCGCCACGCGGTGGGCTCCTTTGGGCGACCATCTCATGCGGCGGCGCTTGCCCATGCGGGTGTTCCCGATGTCGTCCACGCAGCCCTCTGCTCGGGAAGAAAAGACCGGAAGGCCTCTTCGATGTCGCTTGCCGTAGTTCGTCAGGTTGTCCATGTTGTTCGCAAGGTATGAATAGAGGTCTCGGCAGCGAGCTTGCACTCGCCGAGTGGCTTCAGTTGCCACGCGGTCATCTGTAACCAGCCGGGCGCAATCGACGATCAACCATTGCAGACTGGTCGTGGCCGTAAGAACTTTTCCATGCCAAAGGTACCATCGCAGCGTTTCGGCCGGACGTTTGAACAGCACTGGAATGCCGGAGAAACCCCTGCTCTGCAGCAGGCCTTTTACGGCGTTCTCGACGTGCTGAATACGCATCGAGATATGCCACCAGTCGAGGATGTGGCGTACCTTTCCACCGACGGCATTGCGGACGAGGTTTGGCAGGGCTGGTTCCCCGTCCGAAATTACCGTGACGGTTTGTTCGCGATCCCAACCGAGAGACATCAAGTCCCGGCGAAGCTGACTGGCAGGCGACAGGACCGCTTGTTGCACCAAGCCGAAGCGACGGCACCTATCGTGGCTTTCGATCTTGCCAACCACAACATCGAGGTGTCGCTTCTGGTATTCCGGCCTGCATCGGATATGCGCACCGTCTAGGAAAACCGTCAACGCAGGCGCCTCTTTGGCGGCTGAAGGAACCAACGGCTCAGTCTGCTCGCTGTCGCAGATTTCCCTGGCAACTTTGCCCAGTCGATTGCGCACCGATGTATTCACCTGCTTCGCGCAAGGTAGAAAGGTTTCCAGGATACGCGCCGCTTCCCGGAAGGAATGACGCGCCCCAAGTTCGGCCTGAAGGCGTCGCAGTTCCGGGGTCGATCGATCCGGAAAATAGTCAGCGAGAGGCGAAAGCGGTCCGCCCAAGACAACATCGGATTTTGCATTGCAGGCGCACCGGCGAATGCGCGGCGCTTTGACCTCGAACCTGCCGAAAAGCGTGTCGGGCACCCGCGACCGATAATCATGTATAGCCCGGACCCCGTCGCAGTCCGGACAGATCCTGCTGGCTTCGGAAATTTCCTCGATCTGGTCGCGCAGGATCGCATTCTGCAATTGCCCCAGGATCGTCTTCGCATCTTCGAGCAACAACCCGAAACCCTCAGGTTGCGTGCGCCGAAACGGGCGGGATAGGCGGCCGAGACGATGCCTCTTTGTGGTTCCGTTCTCGAAAGTCGTCTCGACAATAATTCGCACGTCCATGGTAGTTCCCCTCTCAATGAACCACTAGCATACACAGACACCCCCAAGTTTTGCCCACTCCCCCCGAACGCGTCGTGTCTCAGATTTAAGGGCAACGCGACAGCTGCCAACATCCACGTAGTCCCGGGTGAAGATATTCGAATGCAGGACGGCGGCAATTTGATTAGCGCCATTGCCCGCGCCGCTCTGCATTCTTCTGTACCGGTCAGGTCAAAATACGATTTGCATTCGTGCCCTGATCTCTTTTCCGTTCTCGCCGCTGGCCTGCTTGCCATCCATGTAGCTCAGACCAAGGCGAACGGCGTTGTTCGGGTAATAGTTGATGCCGACGGTGGTTTGCTTACCCTCTGTCGTACCAAGACCGACATCGCTGAACTTGCCGTATCCGTCCTCGTAGCGAAGCACTGCTTCCCATGCACCTTTCGAACTGCTTGGCTTCACCCGCTTGAACACGCCGTTGCTGTAGGGACGGCTTTCACCGGTCAGAATCCATCCTGCCTGAATGTAGTATCCGTCCACATCAACCCCGCCCGTGTCAGCGTTGAAGTATTCGGCCTGCGTGTGAAAGGGCCCCGATGCGGCCGCCAATTCGATGTTGTACGCATCGGTTTCGTTGGCAGGCAGAGCGGCATCACGGCTGGTAAAGCCGGCGCCAAGATGCAAGACCAGATCATCGGTCTGGATCGGGGCATAGGTAACGCGGCCGGTGATGGCCGTATTGCCGAAATCATCGCTGCCGTTGCCGGCCGCCTCGAAAACGCCCAGGCCGTAGGTCCAGTTGTCACCTGCACCGTGCAGTTGCACACCGGCGTTGCGGCCGGGCGCGTAGAATTCGGTCAGGGCCGAGCGTTCAAGCGATGATATGTCCTTCGAACTGGTAAGTTGCTCAAAGCCAAACGGTTCTTTTTGCTTACCCACTGTGATCCGGGCCATCTTGCCAAAACCGGTGTAGCGCAGATAGAGGTCCTCGGCGCTACCGCCGCCGGTACCGCTTTCGGCGAGATTGAACTGTGCCTTGAAGGCCCAGTCGAGATATTTACCCTGGAAAAAAATCCGTGCGCGACGCACATCGAAATCATCGCTCTTACCGCTGATGTCGGAATCGGTCGAATCGTAATCCCACTGCAGGCGCCCCCCCACCCGGAAAGACGCGGTACCATCAGCACTCTTGAAGGTTATCCCGCTCCCTGCCTTGAGGTTGAAACCAGAGGTTTCGTCGGCCTGCACGACGCCCGCCGCAGCGGCGAGCAATGCCGCCGGTATAAACTTCATTTTCATTTCGTGTTCTCCAATTCTGTCAGGGAAATGCCATCGAGGCATCCGCAAGAGTCTCTTTCAACCGGGTATCCGGCGGGGCTACAGGCTGGCGAATCCCGCCAAAGACCCTTGCCGCTGAATGGCAGGCGATTGTTACAGAATCATGACGGTTTCGGGCATCGCTTGGCTTCGCTTTTGGCCAGCGCGCAGACCGAAGCGGACGGCTTCTGAACGGGAATACACGCGCAGGGCCGACCCCAATTCGGCTCTTTTGTTTGCAGTGTCGTGGTGGCTGGCCGGACTGAGTTGAGCAAAGTGTAACGATCCGGGTCTGGTCGCGTCCTCTTGTTTGCTGTCTGCTGACCACTCGCCCCTACGAATTGACCGCATTGCAGAATCTTCTAGTATGAAACAGACTTGGGAAATCAAATGAGGTGCCACGGATGAGCGAACTTTCCCAATACGCGATCCTTTTCGGGCTGAGCGTCGGTGTATTCGGTTTCGTGCTCAGCCTCTATGGGTTCGCCCGGGCCATCGGGCGGGCGCGCGCGGAACCCGGCAAGGACGTGCCCGCCACCGCCGGCACCCTGTCGCGCGATCCGGTCTGGGTGCGCTACCATGCGCGTTATGCCGGTTATGCGCTGCTGTTTCTGGCCTTCGACATGGAGATGGCGTTCATGTATCCGTGGGCGGTCGTCTACCGCGAAGAAGGGCTGATCGCATTGCTCGACATGGGCGTTTTCCTGGCAATCCTGTTCTTGGGCCTGCTCTATGGCTGGAGCCAGGGCGCGTTGAGGCGGCAATGACCTTGGTCGGGGCGCGAGAGGGCGCGATGTCCGGGATCAGGCGGGCGGTCGCGGCGGCCATGGCGCGCGATCTGCCGGCCTTCGTGCTGCCCGGCCCCTCTGTCGCGCGGGCGATGGGGCTCGATCTGTCCGGGTCGCATCTGCGGCTTGTCGGCACCCCGCGCCATGCGAATCTGTTGATCGTCGTCGGCCCCTTGCCCCCCGGTCTGCGCGATGCCGCCGCCGTCACCTACGCGCAGATCCCGCGCCCCCGCGCGATCCTTGCGCTGGGTGCCGGCGACATCGCCCCGTTGCCCGATGCGGACGTGTCGGCCCCGCTGACCCAGGCCGGGCTGCACTCCGGGCTGGCCGATCTGCGCCGCGTGATCGCCGCGGGCGCGTTTCGCGCTGACAGCGGGGAGTTTAACGCCCCCGCTCTTGAGGTGCGCGTGGAATACACTTGCCCGATGCACCCCGAAATCGTCCGCGACGCCCCCGGAGACTGCCCCAAATGCGGCATGACGCTGGTGCCGCGCGAAACAGCGTCCGATGGACATGGTGGGCACGGTGGCCACGACATGCCCCCGGAGGACAGGTCAAACCCCGCCGATCACGCACATGCGGGCCACGCCGCGGACGCGGGCGGGGCGGGGGCATATACCTGCCCGATGCACCCCGAGGTCGTCAGCGACGCACCGGGCAAGTGCCCAAAATGCGGCATGTTTCTGGTGAAGGCGGAAGAGGGGGAAAGCCACGGTCACGGGCACGGGCATGGCGGTCACGGTCACGAGCATGGCAGTGAAGCGCACGGAGCGCATGGTCACGGCGATCACGGCGGTCATGGCAAACAACAGGACCATTCCGGCCACGATGGCCACGATGGGCATGCCGGACATGGCGGCCACTCCGAGGCCGCTATCGACGGGATCGAGCCGCATTTCATGTCGATGGTCGAGATGACCGAGGGCCAGCCGCGCAGCAGCGACGGGTTGCAGATGGACTGGATCGAGGTGCCGTTCGGGCCGTTCTTTCCGGGCCTGCCCGCGGGGCTGCGCCTGACCCTGACGCTGGACGGCGATACCGTGGCGGGCAGCGAGGTCAGGAGCCTTGTGGGCAGGGCGGAACTGGTGGATGGCCCGCAGATGAGGGTGGCCGATTTCGTCGAGCGTCTGGCCGCGATGATGCCGCTCAGCCCGGTGGCCTATCGGACGCTGGCCTGCGCGGCGATCGAGGAGGCCGCGAGCGTCGACCCCGGCCATGACGCGCGCCGTGGCCGCGCCGCCGCGGTGGAACGCGAGCGGATCGCCAGCCACCTGAACTGGCTGGCCGAGTTCGGCCTGCAGTCGGGTTTTTTGTGGCTCGCCGCGCGCGCTGGGGCGTTGCAACTGGCCGTTCAAGGTGCCGACGTCGCCGGGATCGCCGCGCAGGCTGGGGCGATCCGGCGGCTGACGCGCCGGGTGCAGGCGGCCCCGTTGATGCGGATGCGGCTGAGACGCATCGCGCGCATCGGCAAGGACACCCCGGCGAGCGGCCCGGTGGACCGGGCGCGGGGTGGCGGATCGGATGCCCGTACGGGTGATCCAACGCTGAAGGATCTCGGGTTCGAAACGCGCGTCCGCAACGGCGGCGATGCGCTGGCCCGGCTGCGGCTGCGCTGCGACGAGATCGCCCAAAGTCTCGACGTGATCGCGGCCGCCGGGAGGATTGCTGTGCCGCAGGTGCCGGATGTGGACAGGGTGTCGGGCGAGGGCGCGGCCCGCATCGAAACACCGCGCGGAGCGGCGCAGCTGCGCGTGAAGCTGACCGATGGCCGGGTGGTCGAGGCCGATCTCGACACGCCGTCAGACGTGAACATCGCCCTTGTCGAAACGGTGACGGCGCAGCAGGAACTGGGCGATGCCTTGGCCGCTGTCGCCTCGCTCGACCTGTCGCCATGGGAGGTGCGTGGATGAGCATTCTTGTCGTTCTCCTGTCGCTCGCCGCCGGGGCCTACGCGCTGGCCGTCATCGAACGATGGGCCGTGCATGGGCACCTGAGCCTGACCGGTCCGGCCTGGGCCGCCCTGGCGCTTCTGGGGCGGGAATCGCTGCTGGCGCGCAAATCCGACCGGTTGTTCTTTGAGCTTGGGCCGGTGCTGCTATTGGTGGCGGGGCTGATGGCGGTGGCGGTGATCCCGCTGGCGCCGGGGCTTATCATCACCGACCTGGCCACCGGGGCGCTGTTTCTGAACGCCGCGCTGGCCTATGTGCTGGTGGCGCTGATCATGGCGGGCTGGGGTCCGAACGGGGCCTACGCGATGATCGCGGGCTGGCGGTTTCTGGGCCAGTTCATCGCCTATGCGATGCTGATCGTGATGCCGATCACCGCCGTCGCCATGCGGGCGGAGTCGCTCTCGACGGTTGAGATCGTCGCCTCGCAGGAACAACTCTGGAACGTGCTGTACCAGCCGATGGGGTTCATCCTCTTTGTCGTGGCGGCGATGGGGCTCGCGTGGTTGCCGCCGCTGGACCTGCCCGATGCGACCGGCGAATTGGCCGGCGGGGTCGAGGCCGAGTATACCGGCGTGCGGCTGGCGGTGCTGCGGCTGGCGCGGATGGTCATCATCCTGGCGCTGGCGGGGGCGACCGTGACCTTCTACCTGGGCGGCTGGCTGGGCCCGTGGCTGCCGCCCTGGGCCTGGAGCGCGATCAAGATCCTGGTCGTGGCCGCGGCCATGCTGAGCGTCGGGCGCTACATGCCGCGCATCCGCGAGGCGCGCTATCTGGCGCTGAGCTGGAAGCTGGGGATCTCGCTGGCGCTGGCCAATATCTTTGTCGTGGGCGTGATTGCGCTGGTGGTGCCGATATGACGGTTCAGATGATCTTTCTGGCGTTCTTCGGCGGCGCGGCGGTATGGTTCGGCGTCGTGGTCTTCCGCACCCATTCGATGGTGCGTTCGGCGCTGGCGCTGCTGTTTTCGCAAACCGCGATCGGGGCGATGTTCCTGGTCATGCAGGCTGAGTTTCTGGGCGTGTTGCAGATCATGATGATGGCCACGGAAATGAGCGTGATGGCGATCTTCATGGTGATGTTCATGATGGATCCGGGCGGCATGGGCAAAATGGACATGACCCACCAGAAACGCCTGTCGCTCTGGGCCGGGGGCATCGGGCTGCTGGCCGCGCTGTTGCTGGTCTGGCTGCCCGATTGGGGTCCGGTCGCCCTGTCCGTGCCGGGCGCGCATGAACAGGCCGCCGATTTGGGGCGCGAATTACTGGGCCGGTCGATGTTAATCTTCCAGTCGGCGGGTCTGACGATTCTGACCGCCATGGTTGCGGCCACGATGGTGGCCATCGTCCCCAACGCGGAGCAGCGCAAATGATTCTGGAACTCATGATTGCCCTCAGCGTCGGCGCGGGGCTGTTCGGTATCGGACTTTATGGCGCGCTGAGTCAGACCAACCTGGTGATGATCGTCATGGGGGTCGAACTGATTTTGGCCGCGGCCCTGGTCAACCTGGTGGCCTTCTGGCGCTACCTGCATCCCGACGAGCCTGCCGGTCAGATGTTCGTGCTGATCGTCATGGCGGTGATGGCGGTCGAGATGGCGGTGGCCTTCGGTATCGCCATCGCCCGGTTCCGGGTGCGCGGCTCGGTCGAGATGGAAGAAGCGCGGGAGTTGAAGGGATGACGATGCTGGCGCTCACCCTCCTTGCGCCGCTTCTGGCGGGCATCGCGGTGCTGGCCCTGCGGCGCGCACCCGAAGCGATTGCGCTTGCGGGCGTCGGCCTCGGGTTCCTCGCGGCGATGGCGGTTCTAGCGGGTGCGATTGCGGGCAATGCGGTGCAGATGGTCCTGCCGGGCCTGCCGCAAATGCCGCTGCGGCTGGTCGCGACGCCGCTGACGGCGGTCGTTTCGGCCATGGTGGCGACGGTGGCGGCTTTTGTGGTGGTCTATGCCGTGGGTTACATGCGCAGCGACCCCGAAAGGCCGCGCTTTTTCGGCATCCTGCTGCTGTTTGTCGCGGCGATGCAGGCGCTGGTGCTGGCGGGCGACTGGATCACCGTGCTGGCCGCGTGGGAACTGATCGGCTTTTCCAGCTATCTGCTGATCGGCTTCTGGCATGGCCGCGACGGCGTGCCCGGTGCCGCGACGCGGGCGTTTCTGTACACCCGCAGCGCCGATCTGGGGCTTTATCTGGGGATTTTTGTGCTGATCGGCTGGGCCGGCACCTCGGAAATCTCGGCTACATTGTCGATTAGCGGCACGCCCGCACTGGTCGCCGGGTTGCTGTTGCTGGTGGGCGCGATGGGCAAATCGGCGCAGGTACCGTTGCAGGACTGGTTGCAGCGCGCCATGGCCGGGCCGACGCCGGTTTCGGCGCTGCTGCATTCGGCGACTCTGGTGGCGGCGGGGGCGATCCTGCTGATCCGGGTGGCGCCGATGTTGCCCGGCGGGGCCTTGCTGGCAATCGGACTGGTCGGCGGCGTCACCGCCGTCGTTGCCGGTTTGATCGCGCTGGCCGAGCGGGATCTGAAACGGCTGCTGGCGGCCTCGACCTCCAGCCAGTACGGGCTGATGCTGCTGGCCATTGGCGCGGGGGTGCCGGTGGCGGCGCTGCTGCACCTTATCGCCCACGCGGCGATCAAGAGCACGCTTTTTCTGGGGGCGGGTGTGTTCCAGCATGATCGCGACAGCACCGACATGGAAGCGGTCGCGGGCGCGGGCCGGGCACGACCGCTGGTCCTTTCCGCCTTCGCCGTTGCCGCGCTGGCGCTGGCGGGTATTCCACCGCTGGCCGGCTTCTTTTCCAAGGACGCGATCCTTGCCGCCGCGCTGGCGGCCCCCGGTGCTGCGTGGCTGGCACCCCTGGCGCTGGCGGGCACGGTGCTGACCGGGGCTTATATGGCGCGGGCGCTGCGGGTGTTGTGGGGCGGCGAGGCACAGCCGGTTTCCGGCAAGGGCATGGGCTGGATGTCTGCGGGCATGGCGGTGCTGACGGCGCTGGCGGCGGGGCTTGGGTTCGCCTTTGCGCCGCTGGAACATCTGCTGGGCGCCGAACTGCCGCCGGAAGGAACCGCGATGATCCTCGGGCTTTTGGCGGCGCTGAGCGGCCTGGTGCTGGGCTGGTTCATCCAACCTGCCCGCCTGATGGGGCCGGTTCTGCCGATGGCGCAGCGCGGCTTTGCCGTCGCGGGCGGTATGGACGGGCTGGTGCTGCGCCCGTCGCTGGCTTTTGCCGCCGCCTGTGAAGGTTTCGAACGGCGTCTGCTGGCGTCGCAACTTGGCCTTGTGCGCATCCTGAGCCTTGGCACCGCATCCCGCGTCGACGCAGCCGACAATCGCCTATACGCCGCGACCCTCGATCTGGGCCGGTTGAACCTGCGCCTTGGCGACGGCGCCGAAAACACCGACACCCATGGCATCGACGGGCTGATCTTCGGCCTTGTCGCCCGGACAATCGCCGCCGGCCGCCGCCTGCGCCTGCTGCAAAGCGGGCTGATCCACCGCGAACTCGCCCTGACAGTCATGGGCATTGCCGTCATCGCGGCGGTGCTGCTGATCTTACCGATGTCCTCCTGAAGAAAGACGACCCCGCCATGCCCCTTCTCTCGATCTCCGTCTTTCTGCCGCTTCTTGGTGGCGTGCTGCTGATGGCCCTGCCAAACAAGTCGGCGCGCATCGCCCATGGCGTTTCCATCGCCACCACCGGGCTGACCTTCGTTGTGACGCTGGCGATCTGGGCGCGGGGCACGCTGCCGGACGGTTTCGCGCAGGTCGAGGAAATCGCCTGGATCCCGGCCATTGGTGCCGCCTACCGGGTTGGCGTCGACGGGCTGAGCCTGCCGCTGATCCTGCTGACCTCGCTGCTGTTTTTCCTGTCGGCGATCTATGCGGCGCGGATCACCGACCGCCCGGCGGTCTTTGTCGCGCTGATGCTGATGCTGGAAACCGCGTCGATCGGCACCTTCGCGGCGCTGGACGCGCTCTTGTTCTACGTCTTCTTTGAAGTGTCGCTGGTCGGCATGTATTTCATGATCGTCGGCTGGGGCTATGAAGAGCGCCAGCGCGCCGGACTGATGTTCTTCATCTACACGCTGCTTGGCTCGCTGCCGCTTTTGCTGGCAATCATCGGGCTGTATCTGGCCACGGGAAGTTTCGACATGCGTCTGTGGATCGAGACCCCGCCGCTGACCGGGCTGGCGGCGATGCTGGCGCTGATCGCGATGCTGTTCACCTTCGCGGTCAAGATCCCGTCCTTTCCGGTGCATACTTGGCTACCGGCCGCCCACGTGCAGGCCCCGACCGTGGGAAGCGTGATCCTGGCCGGCGTGATGCTGAAATTCGGCACATACGGCCTTGTGCGTTTCGCCTTACAGATGACGCCCGACGCCTTTGCGCAGGCCGGTCAGGTGGTGCTGGCCTTTGGCGTATTCAGCGCCCTTTACGGTGCCTTCGTGGCGCTGGCGCAGTCAGATCTGAAGAAGATGATCGCCTATACGTCGGTGAACCACATGGGCTATGTGGTGATCGGCGTCGCGGTGGCGGCGCTGACGCTGGACCCTGACCTGCGGGCGGTCGCGCTCAATGGTGCGACCTTGCAGATGGTCAGCCACGGCATCGTCACCGGGGCGTTGTTTTTTCTCGTCGGCATGTTGCAGTCGCGCGCCCACGAACGCGAGATGACCGCGTTCGGCGGGCTGCTGGGGCAGGTGCCATGGCTGGGCTGGGCCTTCGTGCTGTCGGCCTTTGCCTCGCTCGGGCTGCCGGGGCTGGCGCATTTCCCGGCTGAATTTCAGATCTTCCTGGCCACGCTGAATGCGCAGCCCTGGGCCATCGTGGTGATTATCGCCATTGTGGTAACGGCGGGGCTTTACCTGCGCGCGATCGCGGCGGTGTTTCTGGGCGAGCCAAACGAGAAATGGGCGGCGATGCCCGATCTGGACCGCGGCGAGATGCTGGCCATCGTGCCGTTGCTCATCCTCATCATCCTTATCGGGGTCGCGCCGTCCTGGTTGCTGGGCATGATTGATGCGACGATGCGGGCACTGCAATTCTAATGGCGCGCGACCTGTCCTTTCTGTTTCCCGAGCTGATGCTGGCCTCCACTGTCGTGCTGATGCTGGTGGCCGAGATGCTGCGCGCGCCCCGTCTGGCGTTGGCGTTCGGGCTGATCGGGCTGGGTCTGTCCACCGCGCTGACCCTTCCGCTGCTGGAGGCCGACACCACCGTCTTTGGCGGCACCTACCGCGTCGATCTGCTGTCCGGCTGGGCCAAGCTGATCCTGCTGCCAGGCACCGCGCTGGCGCTTCTGATGACGTGGGCCGAGATCGCCGGTAAGGACCGCGAGGGAAGTGTCTATACGCTGCTTTGCCTCGTGACGCTGGGGGCGCTGATGCTGGCGGGCGGTGGCGACATGATGCTGCTGGTCCTTGGCGTAGTGCTGACCGGACTGGGATCATTCGCAATGGTGGCCTGGCCGCGCGACGATGCGGCGACCGAGGCGGCGATGAAATATCTGGTGTTCGGCGCCGTCACCGGATCGGTGATGATCTACGGGCTGACCTTCTGGTTCGGTGGTGCCGGATCGACGCTTTTTTCCGAGCTTGGTGCGCTTCAGGACAAGCCGCTGATCGCGCTGGCGGGGCTGGTCGCGGTGCTGATCGGGCTGGGCTACAAGGCGGCGCTGGTGCCGTTCCAGTTCTGGGCACCGGACGCCTATGACGGCGCGCCGGTCTCGGTCGCGGCGTTCCTGTCGGTCATCACCAAGGTTGCCGCGATCTTCGCCTTTGCGCAGGTGCTGCGCGATCTGCCGGTAGCCACCGGCTGGCCGTTCGTCGTCGCGCTGATCGCGGCGGTGACGATGACATTCGGCTATCTGGCGGCGCTGGTGCAGACCAATGTCGTGCGGCTGCTGGCCTATTCCTCGGTGGCGCAGGCGGGCTATTTCATGCTGGGGATCGTGGCGCTTGGCACCAGCCCGCTGGCGCTGCCTTCGGTGATCGTGTTCGGCGCGGCCTATGTGGCGATGAACCTCGGGGCCTTTGCCGTCATCATGATCGCGGGCCGCGATCTGGACGATTTCAAGGGTTTCGGCCGCGCGCGCCCGGTGATCGGCGTGGCGATGGTCGTGTTCCTGCTGTCGCTCACCGGGATTCCGCCGCTCTTCGGCTTTGTCGGCAAGGTGCTGCTGTTCGGCGCCGCGATCGAGGCCGGCTATCTGTGGCTGGCAGTGATCGGCATCCTCAACAGCGTGCTGGCGCTGGCGGTCTATCTGCGCATAGTGGTGTCGATGTATCAGGCGCGCGAGGGCGATGCGGGCCGGACTGAGATGGCGCCGCCGCTGTTGGTCGTTCTCTGTGCGACCGCGCTGGTCACGGCGCTGATGGGGCTATTTGCGGGAGTGTTTCCCGGCTGACTTAAGGCGCGGTTTTGTGCCAGTCGGTCAAAGTGGTGATCTTGCTATCTGTCGCGTAGCCCTTAATGGGAGTGGGCAAAACCTGGTGGTCGACGTGGTAGGGTAAGGTTTCGGAACAAGGCGGGACCCACCATGGATGTAAGCATTTTTATCGAGACGACGTTTGACGATGGAGAAACCAAGAGGCGCAATATCGGTCGACTTCGCCGTGCGCCGGATGAGTTTGGTTCCGAAAATTTAGGCCTTCTCCTAGACGACGCAAAGACCTTGTTGAGGCGCTTGCAGGAAGCGATTGTGCAAGATCAGGTCGGTGAAGCATTTGATGCTCGCCGGAAATGCGATGACTGTGGCAAACAACGCGCGATCCATGATGATCGAGGGCGTATTCTCGACACTCTTTTCGGGCGAATTCGGGTGAAGTGGCCAAGGCTTCGACGCTGCTTGTGCCAACCGGCTGAGGTCGCGAAATCTGGGCCACAATCACCACTTGCCGGGTTGTTCTCTGACCGTGCGACTGCCGAACTTCGGCGCCTGCAGGCTGAATTGGGGGCCAGGCACTCGTTTCGGGAAGCCGCTCGATTGATCGAAATGTTCATGCCCTGTTCGGCTCAATTGAACACGACCGTTCGAAATCGTTTGGGTCGCATCGCCGACGAGCTAGGCCACGAAGACGTAAGCCAAGGAGACGCGGATACAATCGCGCCGCCATCACCACTAACCCTTTTCCTAGATGGTGCGCACATACGATGTCGACCTGAATACCAGAAGCGGCACCTCGATGTTGTAGTCGGCAAGGTTGAAAGCCCCAATATGAGCCGGCGGTTTGGTTTCGTGCAGCAAGCCGCCGGTTCTCCTGCAAAGCAACTCCGACATGACCTGATCGCGCAGGGCTGGGACGGTCAGAGCAAAGTGACCGTGATTTCAGACGGCGAACCTGCACTGCCGAATTTGGTGAGGCGTGCCGTTCGAGGTCCCGTCACCCACATACTGGACTGGTGGCATATCTCGATGCGGGTCAAGCACATTGAAAATGCGGTGCGGGGCCTTCTGCAATCGAAGGGCTTTTCAGGGTTGCCGCTACTCTTCGAGCGACCTGCTGATACACTGCGTTGGTACCTTTGGCACGGCAAAGTGATGACCGCCGCGACAATCCTCAAGGTTCTTCAGATCGATTGCGATCGTCTGCACGCCGAAACCCGAGAATTACGAGAAGCGGCCAGGCGCGTCAAAGCCCGGTGCCAGGATCTCTATTCCTACCTTGCGAACAACTTTGACGCGCTCGTGGACTACGGCCATCGACCCCGGAATGGCCTCGCAGTTTCGTCGTCTCGGGCAGAAGGCTGTGTTGATGACATCGGCAACACCCGCATGGGCAAGCGGCGGCGCATGAGATGGTCACCGCGGGGCGCGCATCGGGTTGCCGTCACTCGGGCCGCTGTGCTTGACGGAAGGCTAGGCGTCTCAAAGCGGGCCGCTTAACCACCAAGTTTTGCCCACTCCCGTTGGATTTCCCATCTCACAATTAAGGGCTACGCGACACATGGATTTCGATGCGGATGTCGCGGCTGTAGTCATCGCCCAGAAGAGCCCTCACCCGCGCCTCGACCGCGCCGCCTGCGTCATGATCCGTATGCACAACCTCCGGCTCTTCGGTCAGGTTGAAACGGATCAATGGAGAGGTCGCGGCGCGAATGATCTGGGGGTGCAGCTCCGGAGGCGCGCCTTCGATCAGTTGTGCTACATTGGCGGCCCGTCCGGCGGCTTCCGCGCCGATCGCCGCCTGCACGGCGAGTGTTCTTTCGTCAACGAAGAACCAGAGGCTCACCGCCTGCGCCACGACGATAACACCCAGCACCAAGAGTGAGATCTGCGTGCGCAGTCTCCACGGGCGCGTTTTCACGAACTGACCTCGACATCGCAGGTCAGGCTGTAACCGCCGTTGCGCACGGTGGAGATGACACGGGGGCGCAATACGTCCGGTTCGATCTTGCGGCGCAGGCGGCTGATCTGATTGTCGATCGTCCGGTCAAGCGGTCCGGCCACGCGCCCCGCTGTCATTTCCAGCAGCTCATCGCGGCTCATGACGATACGCGGGCGTTCGAGCAGGATGGACAGGAGTTTCAGCTCACTGGAGGTTACCTGATTGCGGGTGCCGTCCGGGGCGGTCAGGGTCCGTCCGTCATAGTCCAGTTCGAGATGGGCGAACCGGATGCGCTTGCCCGCGAATGGGTCCTGCGGAGGGCTCTTCTCGCTGCGTCGCATGATGGCCCTGATCCGGGCCAACAACTCGCGCGGATTGAAGGGTTTGGAGAGATAATCATCCGCGCCGCCTTCCAGACCCTCGATGCGGTCGTCGTCCTCTCCGAGGGCGGTCAGCATCAGGACCGGTGTGCCGCACTCCTGACGCAATCTTTTGCACGCAGTCAGCCCGTCTTCGCCGGGCATCATCACATCGAGCACGATCAGATCGAAAGAATGTCTTGCGCGCTGAGCGTCCATCTCTGCGGCACTTTCGGCGACCGAGGTTCGCATGCCGTTCCGTTCGAGATAGCTTGAAACGGAATTGCGGATCTCGTCATGGTCGTCGACGACCAGAATGTGGGCAGGTTCGCTCATACCCGGTGTATATCAAACCGCCGGTGTAAATGTCCGCCCCCTCTTTGTAGCCAAATGTAACGGCAGTTTGACGCGTCGCGGGAGCAGGGGGGACAATAGGAGCCCTCAAGTCTGCGACAGCGCATGTTCCGGCGGTCTGCGGATCGCCAGCCGGTGCACCCCGGCGGATTGCTGTTCTTCCATGCGGGGCGGCGTCCCGGCGAAGAAGGTCGTGATTTCCTGATACCTGATCCGCGTATCCTCAAGCGCCTGATAGTATCGGAAAAGCTCCTTCAGTGGGGCCGAAAAGTCTTTGTGCGCGGCGAGGACCGCGACCAGTGCCCCAAGCGTGATCCGGCCTTCGATGACGAAATATCCGCCAAGTGAGTAGAACAGAAACGGTGTCAGCGCCGTCAGAAAGTTGTTGAGCGCCTTGATGAAGAACTTGAGACGAAAGATCCTTCTGCGTACCTGCTCCAGCGCCTTGAAACTAGCGCCCGCCGCCGACAGGCCGGACGAGGCGCCCTGTCGTTCGCGCAACTGCTCGCTCAGTTGCCTGCCAAGATCGCGGACCTCTTTGATCCGGATACGCGACAGGGTGTTCACCCGGCGCTGCAGCTTCGGGAGCAGAATAAGCTGAATGGGCAACACGGTCAGCGCGGCGGCACCCAGGATCGGGTCCTGAATGAACATGAACAGCAGAATGGTGAAAAGCGTGCCACCCTGCAAAACCGGCAGGGTCAGGACTTCGGCCGCGAAGCCGCCGATGGGTTCCACTTCCTGTGCGAGTATTGGGACGATCTCGCTTTGCTCGGACGCCTCCGCATCCGAGCGCCACCGCCGATAGATCAGCAGCCTGAAGCGTCGGAGAAACCGCTCCGCCGTATAGCCCTTGAAGACGTTGAGCGTGTATTTGATGAGTCCGTTCAGGCTGATCGACAGCAAATACAGCCCGCAAAGCAGCAGCAGGAATATGACCTGATCCAAACTCTGGCCCAGAACCTCGACCGGGAAAGTCGCGGATTCCAGCGCATTGTTCACGATCTGCTTGGGCAGTTCCAAGGTCAGATACAGGATCGGAAGCGCGAGAAGGCTCAGCATGATCATCTGCGCCTGCTGCCGTCTGGTGTAGCGCAGGACCGAGCTGAACAACCCGGCATCAAGCCCCCTCACGTGGTTCATGCGCGCGACCGGTTTTGCCGGGCGGCTCCAGAGCCGCAGGATACCGCGCAGGACGAGATAGAGGGCGACGCCGATCAGCAATCCCGGCGCCAGGACCAGAATGAGGTGAATGAACGGATGAACCCAGTCCGGCGTCGTATCATTGTAATCGTATCCGAAGAGGGCGGAGACGTCATGTACGAGGACGTGATACCTGTCCATCAGCGACATTGGAGCGCGCTCAATATCCGGCGGGTGAGGCGAGGTGATCATGCACGATGATGACCCCCCACATCCCGGCATCTCTGTGGCCGGGGACCAGACAGGCAAATTCCAGATTGGTCACGTCTGAAAACTTCCAGATCAGTTCCCCGGTTTCACCGCTGGGTATCGATATGAAGTTGGCGGCGTCATGGGTCATGTCCGGATGCTCCTGCATCCATTGCCGGTTTTCGGTGACTTCATCGAAGGAGCCGAGAAAGAAAGTGTGATCGAGTTTGCCGGAGTTCGTGACCCGAAAGCGGACAACCGCTCCGTTCTCGATGTGAAGCGCATCCGGATCAAAGAGCATGTAACCGCTTCCGGTCTCCCTGACCGTGATGTCGACCGTCCTGTCGGGCGTGGCATCGCCGGGGGGTTCTCCGATCGGGTCATGGTCCGGAAGGTCGTAGGCCCTCAGATGGGGTTGCTGGCTTTTGCCATCGGACGCATGCGCGGAGAGGGCGGACAAGATGAGCGCTGCCGCGAGGGTGCAAGTTTTGAACGATGTCTTCATGTGCTCAACGCCTCCGCAGTAGGGGAAATTCTAGAACCGGGTTTATTCGATCGATTGAAGCCGTGAGCCCAAGGGTTCAGCAAACGTCGGATCTGGGTACTACCGCCGCTGGCGCGGTACACCATCGTCGCAGACGGGCGCCCAACGGGGGAAAGA